>JAQWUU010000018.1 GCA_029241985.1 Aquiluna sp.
CGATGGAGCTGGTCTTGAAAACCAGTGGGCAGAAATGTCTCGTGGGTTCGAATCCCACGGCCTCCGCCATTTTGATTGGACCAGTTCAGGGAAAACCCTGAGCTGGTTTTTTCTTGCGCTAGGTAGTTGCGCGTCATCGGCCCATAAATCTGAATTATTGGCTGACCCAAGAGATGTCGAGGTAAAAGGGGCTGCAATTGCCAATATTTCTCAAAACCCAGCGCCAACCACTACGCTCTGATTCAAACTCAGCTGCGGCCAAAAGCCTTAGGCGGCATCAAGCAAATTAGTGAGGATAAGAAATGGGCTTACGTCTACCCGACAGATGGATTTGGGACAGCTGGTATGTCTGGGACGGCGACACTTGCCACGCGTTCTACTTATGTGCCTCCAGGGGCTTGATTGACCCAGAAAGGCGGCACCGTAATACAAACATCGGGCACGCCATCTCCAAAGACCTCACGAACTGGGAGGTATTGCCAGATGCAATCTCGCCATCGGACTCACCGGCCTTTGACTCTTGGACCACTTGGACGGGCAGCACAGTAAAGGGCCCAGACGGTAAATGGTGGATGTTCTATACCGGCACTTCACGCGAAGACGGTGGGGATATCCAATCAATTGGAGCGGCGGTCTCGACTGACCTAATCTCTTGGGAAAAATTGGGTGGGGCTCCCCTAGTAGAGGCGAACCCGGAATGGTATGAAACTTTAGACAAAAAAGTATGGCACGACCAGGCCTGGAGAGATCCATGGGTTCAGCGCAAATCAGACGGTACCTGGCAAATGTTGATCACTGCCCGAGCGAATGTCGGTGACCCCAAAACGCGTGGAGCGATGGGCCAAGCTGTGTCTGATGACCTTCTTAATTGGACAGTTTTGGAACCGCTTGCAGTTTCGAGTGCGGATTTCGGTCAACTCGAAGTTTTTCAGTACGAAGTTGTAGACAACGTTCCGATAGTCCTGTTCTGCTGTGGGTACCGCGAGTTATCGGAGCAAAGGCGACAAGAATTCGGGGAAAGAGATGCCACTTACTCTCTTGTCAGCGAACCAGAACTCACGAACATCGATTTTTCCAAGGCGCGAGCTTTTGAGCACTCCCTTCTCTATGCGGCTCGACTTGTGCAAGACAGGCTTGGGGACTGGTTTTTGCTGGGTTTCATTGGCTATAAAGATGGAGTTTTCGTGGGTGAGATCTCGGACCCCATACCGGTTACCGCAGACCCTGAGCTTGGCCTAATACTTCGAGCGGCCAAGGACAAATAAGTAAGTCGGAAATGTAAAAACTGTAAGCGTTTACAAATTGTTATAAAATTTCGATTTTTCTTATGAATATCCCTCCTAACTTGAGCTAAGTTCGGAAATACACATCCGCTCGCAACGACCGGATTGTTGTAACGAAAGGCAAATAAGAATGAAGAAAGCTACTAAGTTCGTAGCGGTTTCTGCTGCAGCACTGTTGGTTCTCGCAGGCTGTGCAGCGGAAGAAACTGTTGACGAAGCAACAACAAGCGCAGCACCGGCACCGGCCGTTGATGAGCTTCCAGCCGGTGATGGCTCAGTAACCATCTACGGTGGTTACGGCGAGGCTCAGGCTGCCGCCTTCCAGCAGGCACTCTCAGAATTTGGTGATGCCAACGGAATCGAGATCAATTTTGAAGCACTAGCTGCCTATGACACAGACATCCAGGTAGCGATCGAGTCCGGCCAGGAGCCTGACATCGGAATGTGGCCACAGCCAGGTGGATTGAAGAACCTAGCTGAGTACCTAGTTCCACTAGACACAGTCTTCGACATAAGCGTGCCACTGGGAACCCTTGTTCCGGGATGGAGCGATCTAGCTGTTGTTGATGGAAACATCATGGGTCTTCCTGTTTCTGCAAACCAGAAGTCACTAGTCTTCTATAACCCAGAAGCCTTCGCAGCGGCTGGATATGAAGCACCTAGCTCAGAAGCAGAGCTTCAAGCCCTCGAAGCACAGATCATTGCTGACGGTTCAGGATACCCATGGTGTGCTGGAATCGAGTCTGGCGATGCAACTGGATGGGCCTTCACTGACTGGTTGGAGCAGTACGTTCTTGGACTTCACGGTGCAGATGTATACGCACAGTGGATTGCCGGTGACGTTTCATTCGCAAGCGACGAAATCTCTGCCGCCGCCGCTCTAGTGTCAGACAGACTTCTGGCTGAAGGCCAGGTAAACGGTGGTGGAGTTGCAATTGGAACCACATTCTTCGGCGACACCGCAGCATTGTTTGAGACCGGTGGAAAAGCTGCGGGGCAGTGCTTCATGCTGCGCCAGGGCTCGTTCATTACCGCATTCATGCCAGAAGACGTCCAGGCAGAGATCGCAGCCGGCGACTTCAGCAGGATCTCAACGTTCCCAGTGCCAGCACCAGTGGGCGGTCAGGACGCTGTCATCGGCGGTGGAGACATCTTCGCAGTCTTCGATGGCCACGTTGACCAGGATGTTGCGCTTGTCGCAGCATTCATCTCAAGCCCAGAGGTGCTCAAGTACCAGGTTGCAACCGGTGACTTGTCACCACACGCGACCTTCGACTTGTCCCTCTACCCGAACGATCTAATCAGGTCATTCGGTGCCGGACTAGCCAACGCTGCAGTATTCGGCTTCGACGCGTCTGATCAGATGCCAGCAGCTGTGAACGGTGAGTTCTGGGCATCCGGAACTGGCTTTGTTGTTGGGTCTTTGACCTGGCAGCAAGCAGCTGCCGTAATTGACGGGAAGTACTAGTCCCGTTAGGAACTAGCTAGGAACTGCTGGCGCCAGCTGATATGCTGGCGCCAGCAGTTCTACTATCGCTTTTCCGCATAACCACGCAGTAGCGAAAGGAGCTATCAACATGGGCGACATAATTTTTGGTTTTGTAGCAGTCGTCATCGGTATCGGCGCAAGCTATGGTCTTTACTGGCTCCTAAACGCCCTCCTGTCCCTCTTGCCTCAAAAAATACTCAAGAAAGTTCAATGGGTTGCTTTCCTTACGCCTGCTTTGGTGCTCGTTGCCTTGGTCCTTCTCGTTCCCATCGCTCAGACCTTTATTTGGTCATTCATGGACAAGAGGGTTGAAAGTTATATCGGATTTGATAATTACGTTGAACTTTTCACAGACCCAGACTTTCTTTCGGTTCTCCTAAACAACCTCTTATGGGTGCTAGTTGTCCCTGCAATCACGGTTGCAATTGGCACAGCTGTTGCCACGCTTACCAACCAGGTTGGTCCGACGCGAGAAAAAATATTCAAGACTCTGATCTTTATGCCCATGTCGATCAGTTTTGTAGCGGCCGCGACCATTTGGTCCCTCACTTACGCTTACGTTCCCCCCGGGCGTCCAGAGGTTGGAATCTTGAACTCAGGATTGGCTGCGTTGGGGCTCGAGACACAGCCGTGGCTAACGATTAGCGATGGAAGACTGAACACCTTTTTGTTGATGGCTGTGTTGGTTTGGCTTCAGGTCGGCTATTCAATGGTAATAATCTCTGCGGCCATAAAGGCAGTTCCAGAGGAAACTCTCGAGGCCGCGCGCATTGACGCCGCAAATGCTTGGCAGGTGTTTCGCCATATTATTCTCCCCCAGGTCTGGGGCTCTATCATGGCCGTTTTTGTCACCGTGCTTATTCTTGTTATGAAAATTTTCGATGTTGTTTTGGCTATGACAGGAGGAAACTTCGACACGTCTGTTTTGGCGCTGGAGTGGTTTAGGGTCTTCTTCGAAAGCCGAGATATAGGAGCTGCGTCTGCTGTCGTAATTGTTCTGTTCGTATTGATTGTCCCTCTGATGTATGTGCAGATAAGAACAGTTAAGAAGCAAGAGGAGCTGCGCTAATGAGAACAGTCAAGAGGGTCGCAGCCAAACTGAACCTTGGTTCGACGTTAACACTGGTAGTAATCGTTGCCATTTGGTCTATCCCGACTTTAGGACTCTTAATAACATCGCTTCGCCGAAGGTCGGATGCAGAGGTCTCACCATGGTGGGACGCAATTCTCAATCCTCTGGGAACAGTTTGGTCAACGGACGCTTATCAAAATGTCCTGGAAAGCGGGATGCTAGACGCTCTCGTAAATACTTTTGCGGTCACGATACCAGCGACGATTTTGCCGCTAATGATTGCAGCCAACGCCGCTTACGCCTTTACTTTTCTGAATTTCAAGGGCAAAGAGGTCGTCTTTGCGTTCATGGTTGGCCTCATGGTAGTGCCACTTCAAGCGGCCTTAATTCCTGTGCTTCGTGGCATGGTTTGGGTCCAAGGTGCCCTCGACATACAGCTAACTGGAACCTACGCGTCAGCCTGGATTGTCCATTCAGCCTTCGCGATGCCCTTGGCAATTTACATAATTCGCAACTACATGCTCACTATTCCAACGTCCTTGATCGAGGCAGCGCGAATCGATGGAGCAAGTTATTACAAAATATTCTGGTCATTGGTGTTACCGCTGTCGATGCCCGCAATCGCTTCCTTTGCAATCTTCCAATTTTTGTGGGTTTGGAACGACTATTTGATTGCGTTCATTTTTGTGGGGCAAAAATCTCCGGTGCTAACGTATGAGTTGCTTAAGTTGCTCGGGCAATACGGTCAAGGGTGGCAGGATGTTGCAGCCGGCGCTTTTGTCTCTCTGATTGTGCCGCTAATGGTTTTCATCGGACTGCAGAGGTACTTTGTTCGGGGCCTGACTGCTGGTTCAGTGAAGTAGCCTTTTTGCGACTTTGGAGTTCAAATGCTCAGATCAGTTTTAGTAGATACTGTCTGTCTTGGAAATTAGAGGCTAGTAAAACCCAAGTGTGAATTCCCTCGGAATTCTGGACGATAGTTCTTGTCCACGGGTATCCTCAGACATGTAGTTAAGACTAGTTGGAAAAGACCTAATTGACTGATTCAGATTATGAGTTCCTAGAGGCCCCCAGGCCCAGGCGACGCAGCTGGCTGAAGATCCTTATAGCCGCCATTCTGGTGGCAGTTGTTGGAACAGTTGCGGCCGGTGCGGGCGGCTATTTCTATGTCACCAGTCAGCTAAGTGCCTCCGGCGTCGAGGTCTATGCCACCGATGGTTCGAGCTTTGACATTCCCGATGCGGCGAGCATTGTGGGCCCCATCAGCGTTCTTGTGATTGGCTCTGACACCAGAGAGGGGCAGGGGACCACCTCGTATGGACCGGTTGGAGCCGCGCTCGCAGACGTGATCATTCTGGTTCACATTTCCCAAGACCGTAAAAACGCGGTAGCGATGAGCATCCCTAGGGACCTTATGGTTAGCGTGCCAGCCTGTCCAAACCCAGAGGGCGGCGAAGACTTTCCTGCCAGAGAATTTGCGCAGATTAATTCAACGATGAATAAGGGTGGCCCTGCCTGCACGCTACTTGCAGTCCAGCAGCTAACCGGTCTTTCGATTCCATTCCTAGGAATGATCGATTTCAAGGGCGTAATTGCCATGAGTGAGGCAATCGGTGGCGTCGATGTTTGCGTGGCTAGCACGATTGACGACAGCTATACGGATCTTTATTTAGAAGCTGGAAACCACACCCTGATCGGTGACGAAGCACTTGCCTTCCTCCGCACCCGTCACGGTGTTGGAGATGGATCAGATTTATCTCGCATTTCTAACCAACAGGTTTTCCTAACCTCACTGGTTAGAAAACTCAA
>JAQWUU010000019.1 GCA_029241985.1 Aquiluna sp.
AGAAGGACAGCAAGCTCGACTTCTTTTCAAGGCAGGTGCTGACTTCTAGAAACATCAAGGGCAGCTGGCTCAAGGACAACCTGATGGGTGGTCTGAACTACCAGGTCGAGCACCACCTATTCCCGTCCATGGCCCGACCAAACTTGAGGAAGGCTCACCAGCTGGTTTCTGAGTTTTGCGAGAAAAACGGCATCACGATGGTGGAGATGAACTTACTAGCAAGCTACGTAGTGATCATGAAGCACCTGAACAAGGTTGGGCTCAGCAACAACGCCGACCCGTTTGTTTGCCCAATGGTCGCAGAGCTTCGACCTCGTAACTGAGAAACGTCGGCTCGTGCTGCTAGCGTTCTAGTCATGGAACTCTGGACAGCAACCAAGCTTGCATTCAAAAACTTTGTCACCTTCACCGGCCGCACCTCTCGTGCGGACTACTGGTATTTCATTCTGGCGTTGGTGCTTGCCAACACGGTTCTTTCAATTCTCTCTGAAGATCTATCGACGATCTTCTCGGTAATTACTCTCTTGCCCTGGCTCTCGGCATCGGTCAGAAGATTGCGCGACGCTGGCCTAAGTGCACACCAGTTCTGGTGGCTGCTAGTTCCTGTTGCAGGATTGATTATTTTGGTTGTTCAGCTGGCAAAGCCTGCTGATCCAAACCTTGACTAGGGAATTTACTTCACAGAGCCGACCACGGGACTCGAACCCGTAACCCCCACTTTACAAGAGTGGTGCGCTACCAATTGCGCCAGGTCGGCTTGAAGCTTCTCAATCAAGCTGCTTCGGCTGGAAGCCTATCAGTCTCTCTGCAAAAGTATCTAAACTTGGCAAGTGCTTCTCAAAAGGGTCCTCAAGAACAAGACAACCTGGTTCTACTTGGTTCCAGCCTTGCTGGTCACAACCGCCTGGCTGATCTACTCCAGCGACGATGTGCCTCCTGAAATTTCCAACTTCGCCATCACACCCGAGGTGTCAGTTCTGACTGAGGCTGGCCTCACTCTTTCTTACTCGGGTGAACTCAGCGACTCGCGGCCCATCCGCCACGCCCAGTTCTTGTGCTCTGAGGACGGAGTGTCAAGGCTCCAAATGTACTTGGGCTTCACTTCAAACGAAGCTAACCTCGTGAGCTTTGGCGTAATGCCGGGCTCACCCAGTTGGACTGGGACCTGGACCGGAACGAGTCAGGCGCTCGCCTTCACGGGCACAGGGAGAATCCCGGGTAGCTTTGCCGGCACAGAGTGTCAGTGGTCCGTTGAGCTGAGGGACATCCTCGGCAACGAAGTTACCGTGCAACTGGATGCGGCTACTTCAATAACCAACAACTAACTACTGAGCAGTTGCCAGCTGAACAAACTGAGCGAAACGCTCGGCTGAAACAAGATCCTCACCGGTTGCCCAGGTGTACTGGTTTCCGTTCACGAGGATTGTTGGAGTTCCCGTAACACTCACGCCATCTTGAGGTTCAGAAAGAACCTTTTGGGTGTGTTGTTCTATGTAGTCACCGAAGCTCTTTGCTTGTATGCAGCCCTTGACATCCTCGGTCCCGGCCCTAGCTTCCTCGGCATAGGCGAACAACTTATCGTCGTCGTGTCCATTTGTACCCTCTTCTGGCTGGTTCAGCATTAGAAGTTCGTGGTAGTCGAAGAAAGCATCTGGCTCAAAGTTTGCAACACAGAATGCTGCGTTTGCAGCCCTAGATGAATAGTCATTCAAGGAAGCGCGGTCTAGGAAAGAAATCGGACGAATTTCAATTGTTGCAGCCCCGACGTCAGCCCAAGAGCGCATTTGAGCCGAGTTTGGAACATCAAAAGCCTGACAAATCGGGCATTGGTAGTCGACATAAATTTGAATTTCAGGTGTGTCCTCAGCCGCATCTGGAGTTGGCGTGTTGGTTGAGGTAAAAGCTTGAAGCCCAACACCCACCTTGAGGCCGCCCATGGCTGTTAAGTTTTCAGGCGCATCTCCTACGACGGGAGCGTCTGCTCGATTTGCTGCGTCAACAACCACAACAGCTGCAATGCCACCAACGATACCTAGGGCTACAAGCACCACCGAAACTTGAATCAGCAGGCGATTGCGCTTTTCGCGCTTGGCTGTCTCCTGCCTCAGAGTGCGGGCCTTTTCTCTAGCTTCTTCGCGCTTTTCGGAGCGAGTTGGATTGTCATTTGAAGTCATCAATTAAGTCCTTAGGTATCAGCTTGATTAAGAAGCTCCTCAATTCTAATTGGAGTGACATACTTGTGGGGTTCAGTAAATCTGAATACCTATCACTACGGATCGTCCGGCACGTACCTGCCGGTGAAGGAGAATAACATGGCATCAGTTTCATTCAAAGACGCTTCGAGGGTTTACCCGGGCGGAACAAAGCCAGCAGTGGACAAACTAAACCTTGAAGTAAAAGACGGTGAGTTCCTCGTACTCGTTGGTCCTTCGGGTTGCGGCAAGTCGACATCATTGCGAATGCTGGCAGGCCTCGAGGAAGTCAACGAAGGCGGAATCTACATCGGCGACAGAGAAGTCACCGACGTACCGCCAAAGGACAGAGATATAGCGATGGTTTTCCAAAACTATGCCCTCTACCCTCACATGACCGTTGCCGAGAACATGGGTTTCGCTCTAAAGATTGCCGGCATCAACAAGGAAGAGCGCGCCGAGCGCGTTCTGGAGGCTGCGAAGCTTCTAGACCTTGAGCCATATCTAAACCGCAAGCCAAAAGCGCTTTCCGGTGGTCAGCGTCAGCGCGTTGCCATGGGCCGTGCGATTGTGCGAAAGCCACAGGTTTTCCTCATGGATGAGCCGCTTTCAAACTTGGACGCGAAACTGCGTGTCCAGACTCGCACCCAAATTGCATCACTCCAGCGTCGCCTAGGTGTCACCACTGTTTACGTGACTCACGACCAGGTTGAGGCCATGACCATGGGTGACCGCGTTGCAGTTTTGAAGGACGGGCTTCTCCAACAGGTTGACACCCCACGCAACCTTTATGAAAGACCACAAAACGTATTCGTAGCCGGCTTCATTGGATCGCCAGCCATGAACTTGGTGCAGCTTCCAATCATCGAAGGCGGCGTTCAGTTCGGTGACGCTGTGCTACCGATTGCAAAAGAAGTGCTTGCGAAGGCAAGTGGCAAGACCGTTACCGTAGGAGTCCGCCCGGAAAAGATGACCCCGGCAGCTCATGGACTCGTTGTAGACGTCGACTTAGTTGAGGAGCTTGGCAGTGACGGCTTCCTTTACGGAAGGGCCCAGCATGACGGAGTCGAGCAGAACATTGTTGTGCGTGTAGATCCAGTTGACCACCCGAAGGCCGGTGACACGATTCACCTTCAGGCAGACCCGGAGTTTGTCCACGTGTTCGACGGAGAAACCGGCGAGCGCCTGAACTAGGGCTTCAATGCCATCTGCTCTAAACATTACGGCTGCCACGGCGGAACCAGCTTTGCTGGACCTGCCGTGGCATTTGCCGTTGGAAAACTGGCCCAAGGAAAACATTGCTGCTCTGCCAAAGGGCCTTTCTCGGCACACAGTTAGATTTGCTCACCTAAGTGACCACGTTGTTGCGATCAAAGAAACTCTTTTTGATCTTGCAAAGCGTGAGTACGAAATGCTACGCAAGCTTCAAAAACTCGATATTCCGTGCGTTGAACCTTTTGCAATCATCAACGACCGGGAGGATGCTGACGGCAACCCACTTCCAGCAGTTTTGGTTACCAGGCACCTAAAGTTTTCACTTCCATATCGGGCGATGTGGTCCCAAGGCCTAAGAGAGCAAACGGCAAATCGTCTAGTCGACGCCTTAGCGCTGTTATTGGTTCGACTTCACCTTTCGGGCTTTTTCTGGGGAGACGTTTCGCTTTCTAACACACTGTTTAGAAGGGATGCCGGTCAGTTTGCTGCCTACCTGGTCGACGCAGAAACAGGCCACCTTTACGACACCAAACTATCCAACGGGCAGCGTGAAAATGACTTGGAAATAGGGCGAGTGAACATCGCTGGAGAGCTGTTGGATTTGCTTGCCTCTGGAAAAGCTACTGACATTGACGCGGGCGCTGTTAGTCAAAGAATCGTTGACAAGTACCACGAGCTCTGGAAAGAACTCACTGATGTGGAGACTTTCGACGAGAGCGAGCGCTGGAAAATCTCAAAACGAGTAAAGCGACTGAACGAATTAGGTTTTGACATCCAAGAACTTGGCATGATCAAGGATCAAGACATGCACACGGTGAGAATTCAACCCAAAGTTGTAGATGCTGGTCACCACGCCAGAAGGCTACTGCTGCTTACAGGTCTGGACGTTGAAGAAAACCAAGCGAGGCGACTTTTGAACGACATTGACCAGTACGGACTAACCCACTCTCACCTTGGCAAAGATGAAGAGGTGTTGGCCCACCAATGGCTGAGCGAAGTGTTTGAGCCTGTCGTTGGTGCGATCCCCCGTGAGTTCAGGGGCAAGCTTGAGCCTGCAGAAATTTTTCACGAAGTCCTGGAGCACCGCTGGTATCTATCCGAAGAGCAAGGTAACGACATTGAAATGATTGATGCTGTCCGCAGCTACGTTTCCAATGTCTTGGCGGGAAGACGCGACGAGTCTGCGCTGCTGTCTGGTCACCTCACCACCGAGTCAATTTCACTGCCGAGTTCAGTGCCAACAGGTCTCATCGTTGTCGAAGATGACGATGAGACTGGAGACTGGCGGGATAAGGTTTAGGCCCTCATTGTCGATATTTGGTAAAGCGCCACACTTGCAGCAATCCCGGCATTCAAAGATTCAGTTACCTGAGAAATTGGAATCGAAATAATCTGGTCGCAGTTTTCCTGAACCAGCCGTGAAAGCCCCTTGCCCTCTGAGCCCACAACAACCAGCAGTGGTTTATCAAAAAGCTCGAACCTTGGTAGTGACACATCACCATCTCCATCGAGCCCCACCACAAAAACTCCTCGGCGCTTGTATTCCTTGATGGTCTGGTTCAAGTTTGCAGCCAATGCCACCGGCATTCTTGCTGCCGCTCCGGCGCTTGTCTTCCATGCAGCTGCGGTGACGCCCACGCTTCTGCGCTGTGGCAAGATCACTCCGTCACCACCGAAGGCGGCAACAGAACGAATGATCGCTCCGAGGTTTCTAGGGTCGGTGATGCCGTCAAGTGCAACGAGTAGTGGCAATGTGCTCTGCGAGAGAGCGCGGTCAAGTAGCTCGTTTGGATCCTTGTAGCTGTAAGGAGGGACCTGCAATGCGATTCCTTGGTGCACGCTGTCGGGACCAGTCATTCGGTCCACTTCGATGCGGGTAACCTCGTTGATTGGAATACCACGGTTATTCGCAATGGCCATGGCGTCACGAACTCGGTCGTCGACCTCAATTCGCTGGGCGATGAAGAGGGCAGTAGCCGGAATTTTCGCCTTCAGCGCCTCTAGCACTGAGTTTCTACCTGAAAGAATCTCAGTGGAATTTGCCTTTGAGCTCTTGCCAGTCTTGGAAGCTACAAACTGCCCCTTCTTAGGCGCGTTTTTTGCCTCCGCTCTAGCTTTTTGAGTGCGATAAGTATTGTGATACGCGCGGTCTTCAGCCTTGGGGGTTGGGCCCTTGCCCTCAAGCGCCTTGCGACCGTGGCCACCGGTCCCCTTGGTGGGGCCCTTTTTTGGCTTGTTAGCCCCTGGTCTTCCTAGTTTTGCCATTAGTTCAAACTCCAATGTGTTCCGGCTGGTGAATCGGCAAGTTCGATGCCAATTTCTAATAGTTGGTCTCTGATTTGATCTGCGCGCTCGTAGTTCTTGTCTTCTCTTGCTGTATTGCGCTCTCCGATTAGGGCCTGGATGATTCCATCCAAAGCCTGATGTTCAAGATTTTTGTCTTCCGAAGATTCCGCAGAAAGACCGAGCACATCGAGCATAGCCACAACTTCGCTCCAGCGCCTACTGGCTTGTGAGAGTCGCTGCTCATCAAGATCCGTATTTCCTGCTCTGGCAGCTTCATGAATAACAGCCAAGGCGCCTGGAATGTTGAGATCATCGTTCATGTGATCCACGAACTCCTTGGGCAAGGCTAGCTCATCGTCCTTGCTGAATTGGGTCTCTCTGAGCTCACGCTGGGCTCGACTAACAAATCCGTGGAGCCTGGAGAGGGCTGCTTCTGCTTCAAGGGTCGACTCCGGCTGATAGTCCAATACTGACCTGTAATGAGCACTGGCCAAGTAATACCTAACCGCCTTGTCGCTAACGCTTCCAAACAGATCGCCAGACGAAACTGAGTTTCCAAGCGACTTCGACATCTTCTGACCTCTAATGGTGACCAGACCGTTATGGACCCAATAATTGGCATATCCGTGTCCGGCAGCGCTCGATTGGGCAAGTTCATTCTCGTGATGCGGGAACCGAAGGTCTAGCCCACCACCGTGAATGTCAAATTGTTCACCCAGATAATAAGTCGACATGGCAGAGCACTCAATGTGCCATCCAGGCCTACCCGGGCCAAAGCCAGAGGGCCAACTTGCGCTCTCAGGTTCTGACATCTTGCGAGCTTTCCAGAGAGCGAAGTCTTGTGGATTCTTTTTGGCCGAGTCCTGAGAGCCACTTTCCATGTCGTCCAGCTTTTGGTGCGTAAGTTCGCCGTATTTTTCCCACTTGGCTGTGTCGAAATAGACGCTTCCGGTGCCATCAAGACCCTCATATGCATAACCACGCTCAACCAAAACCTGGATCAGGCTCACCATCTGGGTGATGTGGCCGGTTGCCCTCGGCTCCGCCGCTGGAGAGCCAATCAGGAGCTTTCGGTAATCATTTGCGAAAAGCTGTTCATTTTCTTGCGCAAGCTGCCACCAGGGAAGCTTTCGCTCAGCAGCTTTTTCTAAAACTTTGTCATCGATGTCTGTGACATTTCTTATCAGCGTGACCTCATGGCCAATCTCAGTGAGCCAGCGTGCAAATAAGTCATAAACCAACGCTGACCTCAAATGCCCAATATGCGGTGCCGATTGAACTGTAGGACCACAAACGTAAATTGATGCCTTACCAGAAACCAGCGGCTTGAACTCCTGCAGCACGCCGGACTTAGTGTCAAAGAGCTTCATGAACAAAAGCCTAGCCACGCATTCTGACAAGAGAGGTAGCAACCGCAGCTATCCCCTTTGCGTCAGCCAAGAAACCAAGGCCATCTGTGGTGGTTGCCAGCACCGAGACAGGAGCTCCAATGATCTCGCTCAGCCTGGTTTCAAGTTCTTGTCTTCTAGGACCAACCTTGGGCTTATCGGCAACAATTTGAACTGAGATATTTACCGGCTCGAATCCAGCATCGGCAAGCATCCGCACGCTTTCCTGCAAGAACCGTGTGCCACTTGCTCCTGAATATTCAGGCCTGTCGACTCCGAAATTTGAACCAATGTCACCCAGGCTTGCGGCCCCTAGCAGGGCATCCACTATCGCGTGGGCTACTGAATCACCATCACTGTGGCCGGCAAGGAGCCTGTATTCGGGCCATTCGAGGCACCCGAGCATTAGGACACCCTCGTCGCTGAACTGATGAGCGTCAACGCCGATTCCAGATCTGACGTCAGCAAAGATAGCCCGGGCCCTCTCCAGGTCCGATGGCGTTGTTACCTTAAAGCCGTGCTCATGGCCCTCGACGATTGAAGTCGGTATGCCAAGTGACTCTAAAAGACCAGCCTCATCGGTGAAGTCCTCGGTGGCTCGTTCAAGGCCATCTCGAAGAGTAGCAACCCTGAACCCTTGAGGAGTTTGGATAAGACGGAGGGTGTTTCGGTTCAGCGTTTTATCCACCCAATCACCACTGACTTGCTTGACCGTGTCTGCAAGCTGGATTGCAGGAACAACACAATCGGCACGTTCCAGAGCGGCGCTAACTCGAGCGAAAACCTCCTTGGGGGTAAAGGCCCTTGCCGCATCGTGGACTAAAACAAAGTCTGTGTGAACTCTTTTAAGACCTTCAGCGACGGATTGCTGCCTGGTGCTGCCTCCGGCAACAACCGTGAAGTCAGTGAAAAATTTTGACGTAAGTCTTTCAAATTCTTCGGTCAAACCTTCAGGTGCCACTACGACGAGCTGGTCAGGCTTGAATTCTGAAATATGGATAAGCGAGAGCTCAAGAAGAGTCTTACCCGCCACCGAAACCACTGCTTTTGGCACCGACGCACCAAGCCTCGCACCTTTACCGGCAGAAACCAGCACTACCGCAACGGTCATTTCTTAGCTTGCCAATACCTTGTCTAGCTCAGTGGATGCCTTTTCCTCGTCCACCTTGCGAGCTAGTGCCAGTTCTGAAATCAAAATCTGTCTTGCCTTTGCAAGCATTCGCTTTTCACCAGCACTGAGTCCACGATCTTGATCTCTGCGCCACAAATCCCTCACAACCTCTGAAACCTTCACCACATCACCTGAGGCAAGTTTTTCAAGGTTGGCCTTATAACGCCTGGACCAGTTGGTTGGTTCTTCAACGAACTCCGCTCGAAGAACATCAAAAACTTGCTTCACACCCTTTTTATCGATCACATCGCGGACCCCGACCATCTCAACGTTGGCCGCTGGCACCTGAATAATGAGATCCCCTTGCGCCACACGAAGTGTCAAATAGGACTGCGACTCACCGCGAACTGTCTTTTTAGAAACCTTGATTATCTCGGCTGCCCCGTGGTGGGGGTAGACAACTGTTTCGCCAACTTCAAACTTCATACACTACTTTCAGGCTTCAAAACCGCCATTTTACCACAGTTCCGCGCAATTACCTAGGCTAGACTTGCATCGTTCGTTACCGCGGAGGATCCTTGAAAATCAAGAAGTTAACTGCCCTTTTGGCATCTGTACTGACCATTGTGGCGCTTTCAGGTTGCTCTCTAAGCCGCGATGTGGCGTCACTAGACCCCTATGCCCCAAGCGACGGGGTGCTTATGGACATTGGCGATCTAAAGGCAAGGAATTTCTTGCTCATCAAGGGCACCGGATCGGAAGCTTTGCTA
Source organism: Aquiluna sp. (assembly GCA_029241985.1). GTDB lineage: Bacteria > Actinomycetota > Actinomycetes > Actinomycetales > Microbacteriaceae > Aquiluna. Next base: position 8,963 of record JAQWUU010000019.1, read on the forward strand.
ATCGGTTCGATCGTAAATAGTGGCCTAGAGGCGATGACAGCCGGTATCCAGATTTTGGACGAAGCAGGCAGTAGGACTACCTACCAATTTGAAATTGCTGCCAAGGAGAAGCTGGATCTTGGATACGGTGGAAATGATGGAATCATTCTGACAATTCCAGAACGCCCCGGCTCGATGCACATGATTTATTTCACCGATGGACTCAACCCAGTGGAGCTGATGGTTCCAGTCTTGGATGGGCAACTTGAGGAATATCGTCCTTTTGCAGAATCTCTGAACTAACCCGCGCAACTAAACTTCGAACTTGTATCCAAGGCCTCTGACGGTCGTGAGATGAACTGGCCGTGCCGGATCTTCTTCAATTTTCGACCTGATCCGCTTGACATGAACGTCCAGGGTTTTTGTGTCACCGAAATAGTTTGACCCCCAAACCCTGTCGATTATTTGCCCTCTTGTGAGCACTCTATTTACGTTTTCCATCAGTAGCTCAAGCAACTCGAATTCCTTGAGCGGCATTTGGATCTTTTCCCCGTTGACTCTAACGGTGTGGCTTTCGAGGTCCATTTCAACTGGCCCAGCAATGATTTTGGTTGCACTCGTTACGACTGAATCGCTGCCTCGCCTCAATACGGCTTTCATTCTCGCTAGCAATTCACGCGAGGAGTATGGCTTCGTTACGTAATCGTCGGCCCCAATTTCGAGACCTACCACCTTGTCTATTTCGGTGTCTTTGGCCGTAACCATGATTATTGGAACTTGACTTTCAGCTCTGATGCTTCGACAGACCTCGTTCCCGCTTAGGCCAGGAAGCATGAGGTCAAGCAAGATAATGTCAGCCCCGAGCCGGGTGAAGCTTTCAAGTGCCGTTCTGCCGTCCTCGGCTTCAATGACGTCATAACCTTCTTTTTGAAGCAGATACACCAGCGGTTCCCGCAGGTTCTGCTCATCTTCGACTACGAGTACGCGAGTCATTTGGCCTCCTGATTATTAACGGGCAACCTCAAAGTAAAGGTGCTTCCAATTCCCGACTTGGAAAAAAGTCGAACTTCTCCACGATGATTTGTCGCGGCATGTTTGGCTATTGAGAGTCCCAGTCCGGTGCCACCGGTCACCCGCGACCTGGATGGATCAACACGGTAGAAACGCTCAAAAATTCTTTCTTGCTCATCCTCCGGAATGCCGATGCCGGAATCTGTGACGGCTATTTCTGCAATTCCGTCAACGACCTTTAGGCCTATCCCAACCTGAGAGCCAGGGTCTGAATATGCAACCGCGTTTTCCACCAGGTTTCGAACGGCAGTGGTCAACATCTCGTAATCGCCAATGAGTGTTGTGCTTTCATTAGGGCCTGTTGCCAGCCTGACCCTTCGCTTTTCGGCGAGTACCAGGTTTCTATCAACGGCGTCCGCAATCACCTGAGAAAGGTCGACCTCTTTCGCGGTTTCAGCTAGGTTCGCTCCTTGAACTCTGGAGAGCTCCATCAGCTCTTGAACCAAAGAACCCAGCCGCTGCGCTTCTTTTTGCAGCGAATCCGAGAACTTTCGTATTGTTTCGGGGTCATCTTGGGCACCCGAAATCGCCTCAGTGAGAAGGCTTATAGCGCCTATCGGAGTTTTGAGCTCATGCGAAACATTTGCCACGAAATCTCTACGTGTGGTCTCCAGCCGCTTCGCTTCGGTTTGATCTTCCACCAAAAGCATCACGTACCGTTCACCAAACTTTGCAGCTCGGGCATTCACCCAGAGCTGTTCGCGTTGCAATCCGGAATCAATTTGGATCTCGACCTCGATAGGAATATTGGAGAGCCTGGCTTGCTCAACAAGATTTAATAGTGACGCGTGAATCAGATGGCCATTGTGAACTAGCCCAAACTGGACCGCACCCGGGGAGGCTCGGAGCACGAGATTTCTCTCGTCCAAAACAACGCCGGCGGTTGCCAGTACATCTACAACCTGTGCGGCTACAATTTCAAACGCGTCGACTTGAGATTGATTTGAGGGCTTAGCCCTCCCCTTGCCAAAAATGCCCAAGAACCGATCCTGTCTGTTGTGTTTACTAGGTAAACAACTTGTAATCACAAGGGTAAGTGTAAAATTAGGTTTAGAAGACAAGTTTTCCGACGGTTTGGCCTCAGTTAATCAGAAGTTTGCATGTCGAAGAAACAATTATGTTTCATTCATCCAAGAACTCTTGATCTAGGGGAAGAAGAAAATGCGCGCAGTATTTCAGCAAGAATTGAGCGAAGTTCAATCTAGGCTCGTGAGCCTTGCAAAAGATGCAAAGACGATCATGGAGAAGGCGTCAGCTGCCTTTCTGAACTCCGATGTCTCTCTTGCCGATGAGGCTCTGGCTCTGACCGATGCTAATGAAGAGCGTGCACTGGACCTTGATGAGCTGGTGATCAAGATTCTGGCCACCCAGTCACCGGTAGCGAAGGATTTGCGAATTTTGGTTTCTGCCCTCCGAATGAGCGCTTCGATCGAAAGAATGGGGTCGCTGGCCTCACACATTGCGGCGATTGCAAGGTACCGCTACCCGGGAAGTGCTATTCCAGCCTCTTTGCGGGCGACCTTTGAAGAAATGGCAAGGCTAGACATCAAGCTCGCTGAGAAAGTAATCGGACTGCTAGAGGACACCGACATTGATGTGGCACGAGAAATTCAAGCTGATGACGAGGCCGTGGATTTGCTGCACCGAAGGGTGTTTGACGTAGTTCTTGGGCCCGATTGGTCCGAGAACGCCATGTTCACGGTTGATGTAACTCTTGCTTCAAGATATTTCGAACGCTTCGCAGATCACGTAGTGGACATTTCAGCCAAGGTCAGCTTCCTACAAACTGGAGACTGGCAAGAACTTAGTTAGTGTTTACCTTGATTCGCCACTGCATCGGCACCAGCCTTGGCGGCATCTGGGTCTAGGTAAGTTCCACCTGGGTTCGTTGGCTTCATGTTTTCATCCAACTTATAGTGCAGTGGCATTCCGGTTGGTATGTTCAAATCCGCAATGTCGTCATCGCTAACGCCGTCCAAATACTTCACCAACGCGCGCAATGAGTTTCCGTGCGCAGTAACCAATACAGTCTTTCCCTCCCTTAGCGAAGGAACAATGTCGCTTTCCCAATAGGGAAGCATCCTAATGAGAACATCTTTCAGACACTCAGTTCTTGGCAGCGCATCTCCGAGTGACGCGTAACGCTCATCGTGTGCTTGAGAGAACTCAGAGTCGTCATCAATCGGTGGCGGAGGAGTGTCGAACCCGCGGCGCCAAATTTGGAATTGCTCTGGCCCATACTTTTCTAGGGTCTCTGCTTTATCGAGTCCCTGCAATGCACCATAATGACGCTCGTTTAGCTTCCAGGATCTCTTAGTTTCGATCCAGTTGCGACCCATTTCATCGAGCGCAATGTGTGCGGTGTTAATTGCCCTTTTCAGCATTGATGTGTAGAGAACCTGTGGCACCAACCCAGATTTGCTTATGAGTTCACCAGCAAGGCGTGCTTCGCTCCTACCTTTATCAGTGAGATCAACGTCCACCCAACCGGTAAATAGGTTTTTCTCGTTCCAAACAGAGTGTCCATGGCGCAATAAAATCAGGTCGTAAGTCATAAAAGAAGCTTAGTCAATGGCGGGCAGAAGAGATCTGGCCTGCGAGGGCTCGATTCCGGCCGCGATTGCTAGATCAACATACAGCGGTCTAATTTCAAGCAATAGTGCTGTCTCAGAAACCGAAAGGCTCGGGTCGAAAACTTGTGGACTGAGACCAGACGGGATTTTCCTGAGGTATTTTCTCGCCTTATGAGTGACCGAGAAGTCCTCAGAGGTTTGCTCAAGTAAATCGGTTGCAATAATTATTTTTCCTAGTAAATCCGCAAGCTGTGGCCTTGGCTTTTGATCCCGAACTAGAAAATCAACCCGCCGAGTTAAGACTCTCAGGTTTCTGGTGGCCAGGTCCATTCCCTCTGCAACTTGCAGCTGTTGCGCCATTTCTTTTTTGGCCCATCGGTAAATCGGGGATAAGTTCGAAATGGCGATAGCAGAATCCAGGGAGCTCTTCCAATTATCAACCAGTGGCTGAGTCTTTCTGATCTCCTCGAGAGCCAGATCAGCCAATTCCTGATTCGGTTCTCGAAGCACTGCTGCAATATTTGAAAGAGTTGTCCTAAAGACTAGAAATAGCGCCTTGGAGTCCTTCCTTGCCAGCTTGATTGGATTTCTTGGCATCAGCGATACGAACAGCAATGCCACAAGCCCACCAACCAGCCCGTCGATGGCGCGCTCAAAAACTCCAGAGACTGGAGTCTGCAGCACTTGAACCAAGACTGCCTGAATTGCAACAGTGATCGTGAAAGCAGGGTTTGAAGTGAACAGCCGTGCAATCACCAATGCCAGAAAAATTGCGAATGCCAACTGCATTGCACCCTGGCCGAATATCAAAAGCAGGGTTTCGCTCAAAACAACTCCACTGAACATTGCTATCGCAGTCGATAGGACCTGCTTGGGCTTTGTGTCCCTTGAAAAACCAAGGGCAGATATTGCCACGGTGACAGCGAGCAGCGGGACTTCGTGACCCAAAACGTAATGCGCGAATAGGTATGAAGTGAATGCAGCAAGCACAATTTGCCCGATGGTCCAGAACGAATCCCGCACTCGGGCGAATGAAAACCTAATTACAAAGCGGTTCATTTCTTGCCGGTCAGCTTGAAAGCCGCCGGCCTAGGAAGGTTGGCAGCTTTTCCTGCGTCATGGGGCACCAGAACTTCCTGGGTGGCAAGCGTCTTGCCTTCACCGGCTTGCACCAACAGGTCAAGATACGGGGTGTTTCTATTAACCAATGCAAGAGCAATTGACCCGGCTTCATAGTGAAGCGCTCCGGCCCTGACTGTGCCGACCTCTTTGTCCTGGTAGAAGACCTTGTCCCCCTGATGAGCCAGCACATCCCCCTGCTCTAGGTTGAGAATCACCAATCGCCTTGGAGGGTGACCAAGGTTATGAATCTTTGAGACCGACTCTTGACCCCGATAGCAACCTTTGCTCAGGTGGACGGCGGAGGAAAGCCAATCGAATTCATGTGGCAGGGATCGGTCATCAATGTCGGTTATCTCAGGCCTGCCAGCGCTGATGCGCAGCCCGCTGTAGGCAAGAAGGCCTGCTGGCGCTTTATCCTCTGGGGCAGCTTCAACTAGATACTCTCGGTATTCAAAGTCGGCCCGTTCAGCGGCATACCTAACCGAACCAACTGGCTCGGCTGAAAACCCGTCTATCCAGGATGGTGCAGAGTGTTCAAAAAACCCACCCACGACAAGTAGTTCTGGGTGTTCAATAATTTCAACCTTTGAGCGAAACACCATTTTTCTAAACCAGGCAAGGATGCTCTCCAGTTTGATTTTGGCGGTGATCAACATTGCACCAGTTTCAGTGATGATGATTTTTAGCTGGTGTTCGATGTGACCCTGCGGTGTCAGTAGCAGTGCCTCCGTCGATTGACCGGGCTTTAGGTTCAAGATGTTTTGAGTAAGAAGTGAGTGCAGCCAAGACTTTGTGTCTGGACCTGTTATTTCAAAGACCGTCTGGTCATCGCGAAGTACGAACGCCTCCCCCGCAGCAAGCTTTCTCTGCTCAAGAAGTGGATTTCCAAAGTGGTCAGTCATCTTTTTTCACTAACCGTGCAGAAGCATGAGATTTCAGTGGGCTCCCGATGGCCGCCATGTCCCAAGCCCAAAGTAAAGCTCCCTCGACTAGCCCAAACATTCGCACGCCAGCCGAATAATCCTTAGTATTTGGAGACCTCAGCACTGCATCGGTCGCTATGTCAACGCGAGCGCCCTTGATCTGACCGAAGTAGAGCTCTGAGACTGAGTCTGAATTTGAAATAATCGCCTCGATATCAAAACCACCATTCGCGTTTCTCAGGAGCTCAAGCTCTTCGCGAGATTCAATGATCGGCTTACCAGTCCCCGGCAACAACCCTGGTCCTGGGTCATGCTCTCCACTTGGCTTAGCTAATAGCCAGTAGCCGTGCTCCTGACTGATGATCTCTCCCTCGGTGTCTGAAAAAGTTGATCTGTATTCAAGCTTGCCATTTTCAAGAGCGATAAATTGGCACACCTGAAAGAACGTAACCTCGGTTGGCTTAGCCTCACCAACTGGGTAACTGACTATTCCCGAACCGGTCCAGGTGCCAAGCAGAAAAGTAAATGGGGTGAGGGAGATCGGCAGGTCGTCTGGAAGGACGATCAAATTAGCTCTGACCCTTGAAAAGTTTGAATAAAACCAGAGCTGAGACTCCGGCAATGGCTACCGTAGCTAGCACTAAAAGGCCAGTAAAGAAAATTTCTATCGCCAACAACATGCTTCTAAGTCTATCTTGCTAGCGCGATAACTGTCATAACACCGAGGATTGCAACCGTGCCAGCCGAAACGTATACCTGTTGGCGCACAGTGTTTTTCGATGTCTTGGACACAAGATGCTCAAGGCTGACCACCGCAATCGCGGCTCCTGCAATGGCCGCAAAGGCGTTGAAAAGCCGGTCATCCGAGTAACTGACAAGCGCGATGATGCCCGCGACTAACACCGCCACCCATATGACGGAAATCTGTAACCACTGCTTGCTCACGCCTTGAACTCTACCCAAGACAGCCTCTAATCGGGCTATTATTTGCCTAAACGGAGGTGAAAGCATGGCTATTGTTCTATGTATTTCGCCCGACGCGCAATCCCCCTTGAGCGCTCTGGATGCCCTGGGTCATCAACTCGTTCAGATTTCATTTGACCCCCAAGCCCTCAGCGATGCTCCTAGGCACGACATTGTGGTTTTGGACTGCAGGCACAACCTCATGGGTGCCAAATCCGTTGCCAGAATCCTCCATGCAGCGGGCTGGTCAAAACCGCTATTGCTGGTTGCTAGCGAAAGCGTGCTGGCCGCAATCAGCGCCGACTGGGAGTTAGGGGACTTTGTATTGGAATCAGCCTCGCTTGGCGAAGTTGATGCCCGTGTTCGTATTCTCCTAAATTCGCCTGGCAATAAACCGGTTCAGACTGCGGTCACAGGTTTGATTATTGATATGGATAGTTTTACTGCCAAGGTCTCAGGGCGAACGCTTGACCTAACCTTCAAGGAGTTTGAGCTGTTGCGACACCTCAATGAGAACCCTGGGCGTGTGTACTCGCGCGAGCAGTTACTCAGTGAAGTTTGGGGCTACGACTACTTTGGTGGCACCAGGACCGTCGATGTCCACGTCCGAAGGCTAAGAGCAAAGCTCGGTGAGTTCGAATCCCTGATTGGAACCGTGAGGAACGTTGGTTATCGCCTAAACCCCGATGGAAAATCCGTAGAAGAAAGTTAACCTGTTGGCCACTAACAGGTGCCAGAATTGGGTAGATGTCAGAAGAAACACAGATCATATTCCAGCCAGAATCCGAACCGGATCTGCCCGCTGGTAGGTTTCTCGACCGCGAGCTCAGTTGGCTCGAATTCAACCAGAGAGTCTTGGAGCTTGCCGAGGATGACGCCGTTCCACTCTTGGAGCGCGTTCACTTCCTGAGTATTTTTGCCTCAAACTTGGATGAGTTTTTCATGGTTCGCGTTGCGTCGCTGAAGCGCAGAATCGCAACGGGCATTGCAGTTCAATCGGCATCTGGCCTCAACCCACAGGATGTGCTTGAGAGAATTTCGGACAGGACCCGCGATCTCCAAGTCCGGCACGCCGAACTTTTTGTTGGGGAGATATCTCGCGGTCTTTCCGAAAACGGAATCAACCTGGTCCACTGGTCAGCTCTTTCTATAGATCAGCAGGTCGCGCTTCAGGAATACTTCATGAACCAGGTTTTTCCAGTTCTCACGCCACTTGCGGTAGACCCTGCGCACCCATTCCCATACATTTCAGGCCTGTCATTGAACCTGGCAGTGGTGCTAAGAAATCCCAAGACCAAGGGTGAGCATTTTGCAAGAGTAAAAGTGCCGCCGCTACTTCCAAGGTTTGTACCAGTACCGGGAGCCGACTCGACCTACATCCCCATGGAAGACGTGATGGGTGAATTCTTGGATGAGCTCTTTCCGGGAATGGAAGTGCTGCAACATCACATTTTTCGCGTTACCCGCAACGAAGACCTCGAAGTCGACGAGGACGAGGGTGAGAACCTGCTGGTTCAGCTCGAGAAGGAGCTCCTCAGACGCCGCTTTGGACCACCGGTGCGGCTTGAGGTCGCGGATGATGTTGACCCTCAGGTTCTAAGCCTGCTTCAGCGAGAACTCGATATCTCGACCTCGGATGTTTACCACCTGCCTGAACCCTTGGACCTGTCGAGCTTGACATCTCTAGCATTTCTGCCACGTCCAGAACTTCACTTCGAGCCTCACGCGATCACAACCAACCGCTATTTGGAAGCCGACGAGGATGAAGCTGCGGACATTTTCGCGGCGCTTCGGGAGCGGGAAGTGCTTGTCCACCACCCCTATGAGAGCTTTGCTACCAGCACGCAAGCCTTCTTGGAACAAGCCGCCGAGGACCCGCAGGTGCTGGCAATCAAGCAGACGCTATATCGAACATCGGGCGACTCCCCGATTGTTGATGCCCTCATCGATGCTGCCGAAGCTGGCAAACAAGTGCTGGCGCTGGTTGAAATCAAGGCGAGGTTTGATGAGAAAAATAACATCGGGTGGGCAAGGAAACTTGAAGCCGCCGGTGTTCACGTGGTTTACGGGATTGTGGGCCTCAAGACTCACTGCAAGCTATCCCTCGTGATTCGTCAGGAGAGCAACCATCTGCGTCGCTATTGCCACATCGGAACTGGAAATTACAATCCAAAAACCGCTCGCTACTACGAGGACTTTGGCCTACTAACCGCGAGGGAATCTGTCGGTGAAGACTTGTCTCAGTTGTTCAACCAGCTATCTGGATTCTCAACGGAGCCTTCCTACACTTCAATTCTGACATCTCCGGTCGGAGTGCGGGAGGGGCTGGTTGAGCGAATTCAACGCGAGATTTCAAATCATGAGGCAGGCAAGCCTGCCAAAATTCGGTTCAAACTAAATTCGCTCGTTGACGAACAGATTATTGATCAGCTGTACTTTGCCTCAATGGCAGGTGTCCCAATTGAGATTGTCGTGCGTGGCATGTGCGCTCTAAAGCCTGGAATACCAGGATTGAGCGAAACAATAACTGTTCACTCGGTTCTTGGGCGGTACCTAGAGCACAGCCGTGTTTTCTACTTTGAAAATGCCGGCGATCCAGATGTTTTTATTGGCAGCGCGGACATGATGCACCGGAACCTGGACAGAAGAGTTGAAGCGATTGTAAAAATCACCCAGACCGACCAAATAAAAGAACTAAACGATCTGTTCGAATTAGCAATGAGCAATAAAGTTGCCGTCTGGGAACTTGAGTCCTCCGGTGTTTGGCGACGAGACTCTAGGGATGAAAATGGGAACCCACTAATTGACATGCAGGATGAGCTGATGGCTAGAACGCTCACCAAAAAGGCAAATCGCTAGTGACGGTTTATGCAGCTGGTGCGGTTTGCTGGCGACTTAATAAGGGGCAGCTTGAACTGGCCCTGGTCTATCGTGGTGCATATAAAGACTGGACCTTTCCCAAGGGAAAGTTGGACCCCGGAGAGCACCTGCCAGAAACCGCTGTGCGCGAAGTTGAAGAAGAAGTGGGACTGCGGATTCGACTCGGTAGAAAGCTCTCGGTTCTTAGATACAAACTTCCCTCTGGCGAAATAAAAGAGGTGCACTACTGGGCTTCCAGGGTCAAAGACAAAGCTATTGCCAAGTCAAAATTCACTCCGAATAAAGAGATCGCCGCTGTTGAGTGGCTCTCGGTCGAAGATGCCCGCCCGAAACTCAGCTACGATCACGATCGCCAGCTTTTGGAGCAAGTCAATAGCTTCCATGCTGCCGGAGAGCTGGAAACCAGGGGTCTAGTGATTCTGCGTCACACCACGGCCACCCCCAGAGCTGAGTGGTCTGGCGAAGAGGCGAAGCGACCACTACTGCCAGAAGGGAAAAAGCAAGC
>JAQWUU010000020.1 GCA_029241985.1 Aquiluna sp.
CAAGAATGTGGTTCTGAGCATGATGGTCGCCTACGTCGGTTTCCAGTTGTCACAGGCCAACGGCATCCCCATCACTCTAATTGTCCTCGTCGTCCTAGTTGTGATCTACACGATTGTCATGCAGCGAACGCCGTTTGGCCGCTACATCTATGCAATTGGTGGAAACCTAAACGCCGCTGTTCTATCGGGAATCAATGTCCGAAGGGTGAACTTCTTCATATTCGTCAACATGGGTGGCCTGGCCGCACTTTCCGGAGTGCTGATTGCAGCACGAATGAACTCTGCAGTGCCAAAGGCTGGTGACGGATTCGAGCTCGATGCAATTTCCTCCGTGTTTATCGGTGGAGCGGCTGTTCAGGGTGGAATTGGAACTGTCACCGGCTCAATGATTGGTGGATTGATCCAGGGAGTATTGGCTAACGGTATGAACCTGAATTCTGTTGGTATCGACATTCAGATGACAATCAAAGGCCTGGTTCTCCTGCTTGCGGTTGCGTTCGATGTCTGGAGCAAGCGCAGAAAGTAACAAAAACTTAGATCAAACAACAAAGCCACCGGCCCGCAGTTGGAACGGTGGCTTTGTTCTTTCCAGCTCACCAAAATTTCAAATAACCTCAGGAGCGCATCTCTAACCAGTCACCTGCCTGCCTTTGAGGCGGCAGCTAATGGCGGAGTCCTAGATGCATTCACTGGAGGGCACAACTAGCAAGCCAAGTGATTGCCCGGTAAACATTCTGTGCCGGTGACTGCGATTACTTTGCCGTAAACCTTGATCTAGGTGCTCAACTTTTCCAGAGGTCTACAGACGCCGCAGAATTTGTGGGCTACTCCCTGAATGAACTCTCAGCCAAGAAGTAGCTGCGGTCAGTTAGGCTACTTCGGTACAAGGAGAACAAATGACATTTGTTTGGCTAGCTGTGATCGGTGCTTTGGTGGTCATCGAGCTGGTTACCTACGGCTTGTATTTCGCGGCCCTTGCCGCTGCAGCCCTGGTTCCGCTTGTGCTATCTCTTTTTGGTCTTGATATCTGGGTGCAAGCGCTTGGCTTTTTGGCAGCAGCGGTTGTCGCACTGGTATTTATAAGACCGCTAATTACGAAACTGCAGGGCGACAAACCTGAAACTATGACCAACGTCAACGCGCTGGTCGGCAAGCCTGCCCTGGTCACCGAAGAGGTCACGCAAGTAAACGGTTATGTGAAAATCCAAGGCGAAATTTGGAGCGCAAGGACTAGCAACGGCAGCAAGACTGTTGGTAGTGAAGTAGTCATCGAAAAAATCGCTGGCGCAACCCTGATTGTGAGTTAGAAAATGTTAGACATCTTGAATTCTTTTGACTTCGGCAGTCTTTTGACTGCCGGTGTTCTTATTGTTATTGCACTGCTGCTGATTCGATCAATACGCATCATCCCTCAGGCAACCGCGGGGGTGGTTGAGCGCCTTGGTCGCTTCCACAAGGTTTTGAATGCTGGCGTGAATCTAGTTTTCCCATTTATTGATGTGATTCGAAGAACCATTGATCTCCGTGAACAGGTTGTTGATTTTCAGCCCCAGTCAGTCATTACCGAGGACAACTTGGTGGTTTCTATCGACACGGTTATTTACTATCAGGTCACCGACCCCAAATCAGCTACCTATGAAATCAATAACTTCGTTATTGGTATCGAACAGTTGACTGTCACAACACTGCGTAACGTGGTGGGTTCGCTAGACCTAGAGGAAGCTCTAACCTCTCGCGAGACTATAAATAAGGCCCTCCGCACTGTCTTGGATGAAGCAACAGACAAATGGGGAGTTCGGGTCAACCGGGTTGAAATCAGGGATATCGTTCCACCCGAGTCAGTTCGCGACTCTATGGAGAAGCAGATGAAGGCGGAGCGAGAAAAGCGCGCTTCAATTTTGCTTGCCGAGGGAACTAAGCAAGCGGCTATTTTGACCGCCGAGGGAAATAAGCAAGCAGATATCTTGCGCGCCGAGGGTAGCGCCAAGGCGATGGTCTTGAACGCACGCGCCGATGCAGAATCTCAGGCTCTGGTTGCAGACGGTGAATCACAGGCCATTCAAAAGGTCTTTGATGCACTTTCAGAGGCAGCTGTTACTGACCAGGCGCTGGCCTATAAGTACATTGATCAGCTCAAGGACTTGGCTCAAGGCGATGCAAATAAGGTTTGGTTTATCCCAACCGAGCTTTCGGCAGCAGCATCAGCCCTTGCGAGGGCCTTTGCTCCGAAGAAATAGCTAGTTCGCTAGCGACCTGTCAAAAAACTCCGCCAATGCTTTGGCATAGCGATCGGTCTCGGTGAGCATGCCCTCGGTGTGATCCGCGTTCGCAAAGCCCTCCAGTTCAATGTCAGCACCAACTGAAACCGCGAAGTCATAAAAGTCCACTGAGCTTTGGTATGGAAGCCGTTGGTCAATCTGGCCGTGCAGGATCAGCATTGGCCGGGTGCCTGCCAAGTCGATGCTGTCTTTCACTGAAGTTTCCGAAAGATCAGTGCCGTGGAAAACCCTCGCTGATATAAGTGCAAACTGCCACAGGAATCCAGGGAATCCTTGGAACTCCACCTCTTGAGTAGCAGCGGCATTGAAGTCAAAGATTGTGCCCTCCATTGCAAAAGCAGAAACATTATTGGATTTAGCTGGCACCAGTGACGTGGCAATCGCTCCTCCGGAAACCCCAAACATGCCGATGCTCTTAGGTGATAGACCCTTATTTGCAATCAACCATTCCGCTACGACTGCGAAGTCACTGGATTCTTCCTGCCCGGCGGAGTGACGACCGTCAACACAGGTGGATTCACCGGCGTCTCTTTGATCCACTAGAAGAACGTTGAAGCCGTTTTTCACGAGCATTGCAGTTGGCAGTAGCGTGTTAAAGTCTTGTTTTGAGGTGCCGATACCGTGGGTGACCATAACCGTCTTATTCGAATCCGGGTTTTTGGCATCGATCCACCAGCCCGCAAGCTCCACCTGGTCGGCGACTGGAATCCTCACCGAGTCATAGGGGTAATCCACCAACCACCAGCTGCTTAGGTCATAGCCAACCCACTTTTCCCAACCGGGACCCGGGTAAGGGCCTTCACCCGAAGGGGCGGTGAAAAACTGCTCTGGAAAGTTATTCAAATCGTCATCATTTACGGCGCAGGCAACTTCAGTGCCGGAGGTGTAAACGTAGTCACCAACGGCCAAAGCACCGGCACCGGTTACAACAAGTAAGGAGGCCACAGTGATGGCGATAACACGCTTTATTCGCATTGGTTGAGATTATCAGAGTGACCCCGGTTTGGCAGGTTCAACCTGGAAGCCTAAGGATGCAGTGACAAACCCAGCTGAAGCGTATGGCTTCGCGGAGCAGGAAATCACTTTCTCATCTAAGTCACCCTTACTGATTGTGCTGCCAATTTAGGGGTGAAGCGAGTCTTGCGCTCTTTGATTTTGGGTCGGATGCGCTAACCTCTTAATCGAGGTATTACTATGTCGAGACAGGTCACAATTGCTGAAGTTGCAAAGCTTGCTGGCGTCCATGAATCGACAGTTTCTAGAGCTCTGAATCCGTCTACCCGGGGAATCGTCAATGAAAAGACAGCCAGAAGGGTTGAGGCAGCTGCTCAGAGCTTGCAGTATGTTCCCAACATTATGGCTCGTGGCCTTCGCACCAAATCTTCAATGACTGTCGGGGTAATTATCCCTGACCTCACAAACCCCATCTTCCCTCCAATCATCCGGGGTATCGAAAGACACCTGGCGCCTTTGGGATACACGACGCTTTTGGCTGACACTGATGGCAGCAAAGTGCTGGAAAGTTCGGCAATAACTTCCCTAACGCAACGCCGGGTCGATGGTTTCATAATCGCTACTGGTCTTGAGGAGTCAGCCCTCATGCTTTCTCTAGAAAGATCAGGGGTGCCTGTCGTGCTTGCCAACCGCGGGGCCGGGGAGACTTCTTATCCACTTGTAACAGGAAATGATGAGGCGGGTATCCAGGAAGCCGTGGGTCATCTCTACAAGCTTGGCCACCGCAGTATTGTTCACGTCGCTGGCCCACAATCATTTTCGACCTCGAGGATTCGATCGGAGGCCGTATCACGCGCCTGCGAAGCCAGGGGCATCACCTTGAAGATAGAAACTACTGAGGCCCTGACCATCGAGCAAGGGGAACGCGCGACTGACTCGTTGCTTGAAGACAAAAACTTTGTATTCACTGCGATTCAAGCCAGCACCGACTTGTTGGCACTCGGGGTGCTTCGGTCAATTCGTCGGCATGGACTCAGGTGCCCAGAGGATATTTCAGTGGTGGGGTTCAACGACATGCCCTTTGCAGAAGAGTTCAGTCCCGGATTGACCACTGTTCGAGTTCCACTGGAGGCCATCGGCGAGGAATCTGCAAAACAACTCGTTCGAATTTTTAAAGACGATGAGACGGTACCGGGAGTGGTTACCCTGCCAGTCTCTTTGGTAGTTAGGGCTTCAACGGGGCCTAGTCGGGCAGCAAACTAGAGAGCATAGCGGCTACGGAAATTAGGCCTCAGGGCTCCCGACTCAGAGACACGTGACAGCCAAATAGCAAACAAGTTGACAGTCGAGAAATCATGCAATACTCTATTGCAATCGATTGTGGTATCACTCAGTGTCGAGCAACGTATCGCAACGATGAATTTGTTTCAGTTGAGTCTTATCGAATATTTATTTCCAAGAAGGGAACACCATAATGGCCCAGAACACATTGTCAATTGGTTGGATCGGCGCAGGAAGAATGGGTATTCAGTTAGCAACGCGGCTAATTGAGGCTGGATATGACGTCGCTGTTTACAACAGAACAAAATCCAAGCTGCAACCGTTGGTTGACATCGGTGCCACTGCGGTTGACCACCCGGTTGACCTAGCCGATCGCGACCTGGTGTTCAGCATGGTGTCCGCATCGAAGGACCTAAAGCACGTCATGTTGGGCGAAGGTGGACTGCTAACTGGAGCGGTCGCGCCGAAAATTATTGCTGACTGCTCAACTGTCTCGATTGAAGCATCTGCTGAAATTCGAGCAGCAGCGTCTGAGAGAAACACCGAATTTCTAGCAACCCCAGTCAGTGGAAACCCGGCAGTAATAGCCGCCGGCAAGCTAACGGTGGCAGTATCAGGCCCGGAGGCGACTTTCATTAATGTTGAACCAGTGCTGCAGGTATTTGGTCGGGGCGTAACCTACGTTGGCGAAGGCGAAGTAGCCCGCTTGGTCAAGATTGCTCACAACGTGTTCCTTGGAGTCATCACTCAGTCACTTTCTGAGATCACTATTCTCGCCGAAAAGGGAGGGGTCAGCCGGGAGGCGTTCCTGGGATTCCTCAATGATTCAGTCATGGGCTCTGTGTTTACTCGCTACAAAACTCCGGCGATGGTGAATCTAGACTTCACTCCAACGTTCACAATGCCGCTATTGCTGAAGGACTTTGACCTAGGCCTCGAGGCTTCTTCGAATCTGGGAGTACCAATGCCCATTGCTTCGGCTACAAGACAGATAGTGGCTCAAGCTGCTGGTTCGGGAAATACCGAGGAAGACTTTGCCACATTGATGCGCGTTGTTGCGGCGGGAGCAGGTCTTCAACTTGCTTCAGAGAATGCCGCAGTCACAGACGGCTTGGAACCTGAGAAGTAGGTCGGTATTCCGAGTCGGACCTGCTGTCCGAAAACAGTGCAAGGATTGAAACATGGCTTCTGAATTAACAAAACTACGAATTGGGCAATTCAGCGAATCTCCAGTACTTTCGATCGCTCGAGCTCTGGGGCTTGACAAAGAATTCGGCGTCGATTGGGTAACCGAAAGGGTGGTGTCTTCTCCGGCTCAATTCCAAGCCTTGGCTTCCGGTGAAATGGACATAGCAATAACTAGCCCAGACAACGTAATGCTCTATTCAACCACGGACGCCAATCCGATCAAAAAGAGGTTGGATTTGGCCCTTTTGAGGCCCATAGACAGAGGCATGGGGCTGGCACTATTTTCTTCGGATCAAATGAAAAATCCTGGGGATTTTGCTGGAACAAAACTTGGCGTGGACGTACCTCACTCTGGCTTTGCCTTTTTACTTTTGGCAATGCTTGCTCAGCTGGGCTTAGATCGCTCATCGATAGAACTTGAGTCAGTTGGCGCCACACCCAAGCGGTTAGGTGCGATCATCGAAGG
>JAQWUU010000021.1 GCA_029241985.1 Aquiluna sp.
AGGTAGCTAAAGGCTTTAGATTGCACACCATCTCAACAGCAACTGCCAGAAGCAAGGGCTTCGGCGGCGGTGACAGAATGCAGGCAACGCTTGTTTTCGAGAGCCTCTAGGTAACTCAGGCGCTTGGAGTCCTCAAGCCTGCCAATGAGGTCCTCAGCTCGGACATTGTGTTGCAGTGATTGCTTACCTTCTGTTAGCGAAGGCATAGTTCGCCTCTCCTGCACTCAAGGGCGAAACGGCAAGGCTCACAACGACCATGGCATGCGGCGCCTCAGACCAAAAATGTTTTCGACGCCTGATGACTGGATGGTTCAGTATCTTGAGAACTGGGGCTTCGGAGCCTGGGCCTAAATGGAGGGGAGGTTCTTGACCACTTTTTCCAGGTAGTTTTTGTTCAACCAGAATCCCTTTTTCGTTTCTTCGCCACCTTGGTCCTTGAGCTAAATGAAATCACAGTCCTGATGTCCGTGACATCAGTCGGGATTATTACATTGATCGGAATGTTTGTTTATCTAGCCGTTGAAGGGATTTTCGGTAAAAACTAGTTAGCTGCCAAATACATTTCTTGGACAAGGGTTGGCTCCTCTAGCTTTCCTTCGAGGAATGCAACAATTTTTTCGACACTTTTCGCCTGATTGTGAAACTGCCAAGCATCTCTGTCGCGCCAAGCTTCAATGAACAGAAGCTTGCCGCCGACCTCTTCATAGAGGTCGTAATAGATGCACCCGTCCTCTAGGCGAACTTCCTCCGCGGCAAGTAGTAAGAATCTTTTTACCGCATCGAGTTCAGTCCTGGTCGGTCTGATGGTAGCTACTACCGTGCAAGTTTCTTTCGTCATTTTTAGGCCTTTAGCTTGAGAGTCTTTGCCGTAGCAGCCATTGTCTTTTTTGCAAGTGCAGCATCGGCATTTAGATCGAGGTTGTAAGTCGGGATGAGCTTTCGGAGCTGCTTTGAATAACTATCGAAGTCGGAAGGCTCCATTTTTTGGAGCACGTCGAGCATGACGCTTACGCTCACTGAAGCACCTGGGCTTGCACCTAGCAGCCCTGCTATGGAACCATCGGTGCTTGAGATTACTTCCGTACCAAACTGCAAGGTTCCAGACTGTCCAACTGGCTTTATGACCTGGGCTCGTTGGCCTGCCTCGTAGTAAGTCCAATCAGCAGGATCCGCCGTTGGGATGAAAGCCCGAAGTGACTCAATTTTCTGTTTCTTGGATTTCATGATTTCGCCTATGAGATATCGCACCAGGCCGAGATTTTTGATCGCAACAGATAAATAGGGCAGCAGGTTGTGCCACTTCAGGGAGCCAGGTAGATCAAGAATTGACCCGTGCTTGAGGAATTTAGGGTTCAGTCCGGCATATGGCCCGAATAGCAGACTTTCCTTACCGTCGACTACCCGGGTGTCCAAATGCGGAACAGACATCGGCGGTGCACCCACATCAGCTTGCGAATAAACCTTAGCTTTGTGCCTGGAGACCAAGTCGGGATTATCAGTCCTGAGAAAGTGCCCACTGACCGGGAAAGTTCCGTACCCACGAATCTCCGGTATCGCCGCCTTTTGTAGGAGTTTTAGCGCATAGCCGCCCGCGCCAACAAAGACTTTGTCAGCATGTATGAATCTTGGGGTGGAGCCCCCTAGCCAAACTTGCCATTTCCCATCGCCGAATTGATAAAGATTTTTGACATCCACATTGGTCTCTAGCGTCATGCCCTTGGAAACTAGCCAACCAACCATTTGTTCAGTCATCGAGCCGTAATCGACGTCAGTGCCCTGTTCTGTGCGAGTCACCGCAATTTTCGTGTCTTGCCTGCCGTCTGCTACCAGCGGGATCCATTCGGCAATTTTTCTGAGGTCGGTGGAGTACTCCATTCCAGCGAAGAGCGGCTGCTGCGACAAAACTTCATGTCTACGCTTTAGGTAGTCGCAATCCTTTTCGCCGCGAACGAAGGTCATGTGAGGAACGGTTCTTATAAAGCTTGCCGGTTCGTGCAAAATGCCCTGCTTGACAAGCGCGGACCAGAACTGACGAGAAACTTGAAACTGCTCATTTATGGCAATTGCCTTTGAGGGATCTGGCAGGGATCCGTCTTTAGAGTCTGGCATGTAGTTCAACTCGCATAGTGCGGCGTGACCAGTCCCGGCGTTATTCCAAGGGTTTGAGCTCTCGCTAGCTACCCTGTCGAGGCGTTCGAACATAACCAGCGAAATCGCTGGATTGATAGCTTTCAGTAAGACGCCAAGAGTTGCGGACATAATTCCGCCACCTATAAGGGCGTAATCATAATGTTGGATGTCAGTCACAGCACAAGGCTAATCGGTCAAAACACCGTTACACCCAAAAGCGCCCCAATTCCGTAAGAAATTCCCATAGTCAGCGCGCTCATCGAAACGTTTCTTGAGATGGATTTGAGAATGGAAGTTTTACCAGCCCAGGCTGCCCACCAGCCTGTTAGGGCCAGGGCGAGGGCGACGCTGGCGATGGTGGCTTGAATGCCAAAATCCTGCCAAGGTCCAGTTATTGCAATCAGCGGAAGGGTGGCACCAGCAGTGAATGCGACGAATGACGAAAATGCCGCTGCCCAAGGGCGGGCCGATATCTCACTCTTTTGCCTCCCGTGGCTGATCTCTGCATCTCGTTGTGACGAAACGCTTACATACTCGCCACCACCCATTGAGATAGCACCTGCTACCAGTGCTGCAATGCCGGCGACAAGAATAGTTTTGGAATCGGCACCAGCTGCGGCTACTCCCATAACCACGCCTGCAACAGAAATTATTCCATCGTTCGCTCCGAGCACTGAAGCTCGGAGCCAGTTGAGTTTAAGCTCAAGTCTTTGTTCTTCAATTCCAGCCATGTGAACATTCTGTCCAGCTGGGAACTGTTTCGCTAGCAAGGCTGACCTAACTGCGTCGTTAGACTGTGGCTTGTTAGGAGTCACATTGAACATATTGTTATCGGGCAGTTCTCAAGAGATCGCAGAGGGCGCTACTGGGTTCGATCTTTTCAAAGATCGAAGCATCGTCGCAATGCTTGTGAACGACAAGCCTCGTGACCTAGCAAACGTTATTCAGCCGGACGATTCCGTAGTCGGCATTTCGCTTGAAAGCGCAGCTGGTCTGGAAATACTCAGACACTCGACGGCTCACGTAATGGCACAGGCAGTTCAGGAGCTATTCCCCGAATCGAAACTTGGCATTGGCCCCTACATCACGGATGGTTTCTATTTTGACTTCGATGTTGCTGAGCCCTTCGTGCCTGAGGACATTCGACGCATCGAGAAGCGCATGAAGGAATTGGTCGGCAAGTCCCAAAGGTTTAGACGCGTCGAGGTATCTGAAGCTGAAGCGATTGAGCTTATGAAGAATGAGCCATACAAACTCGAGCTGATAGGGCTGAAATCCGAAGACGTGGCCGAAGGCTCCATAGAGGTATCACCGGACGGACTTTCTGTCTACGAAAACATTAACCCCGATGGAACTGTGGCGTGGATGGACCTGTGTCGAGGTCCTCACCTGCCTAACACGAGACAGGTCGGCAAGAATTTTGCCCTGCTAAGAAGTGCAGCAGCCTACTGGCGAGGTAACGAAAATAATAAACAGCTTCAACGCATCTACGGCACTGCTTGGGATACCAAAGAGGCCCTTGATAGCTACACCGAAAAGCTTGAACAGGCTGCAAGGCGCGACCACAGAAAACTAGGAACAGAGCTAGATCTATTTAGTTTCCCCGATGAGATTGGCTCCGGACTTGCAGTGTTTCACCCGAAGGGTGGGATTATCAGACGGGTTATGGAGGACTACTCGAGAAAGCGGCACGAAGAGGCTGGCTATGAGTTTGTTTACTCGCCTCACATCACTAAATCAAACCTTTTTGAGCAAAGCGGTCACCTCGGCTGGTACTCAGAGGGCATGTTCCCACCAATGAAGTTGGACTCCGAGCTGGACGAGCATGGTGCCATCAAAAAGCAGGGTGCCGATTATTTCTTGAAACCCATGAATTGCCCTTTTCATATTTTGATATTCAAATCACGCTCCCGGAGCTATCGTGAGCTACCGCTTCGGATGTTTGAATTCGGATCTGTTTATCGCTACGAGAAATCGGGCGTTCTGCATGGCCTGACAAGAGTTCGCGGTATGACTCAAGACGATGCCCACTTATTCGTGACACCAGATCAACTCCAAGAAGAACTTACAAAGGTTCTGCAATTCGTTCTCGAACTACTTCGTGATTTTGGCTTGAACGATTTCTACCTTGAGCTGTCAACTAAAGAGGATGGCAATCCAAAGTTTGTT
This sequence comes from Aquiluna sp., assembly GCA_029241985.1. Classification (GTDB taxonomy): domain Bacteria; phylum Actinomycetota; class Actinomycetes; order Actinomycetales; family Microbacteriaceae; genus Aquiluna. The sequence goes on from JAQWUU010000021.1 coordinate 4,300, forward strand.
GGGAGCGATGAGATATGGAAATCCGCAACCGACACATTGGAGGCCGTAGCCATGGCTTCTGGCCTAGAGCTAGTTCCAGATCCAGGCGGGGCGGCGTTCTATGGCCCGAAGATTTCGGTCCAGGCACGCGATGCTATAGGCCGAACTTGGCAGATGAGCACGATTCAATTGGACTTCAATTTGCCAGAGCGCTTCGACCTTGAGTTCGTGGGGAGCGACGGAGATAAGCACCAACCAATTATGATTCACCGCGCTCTATTCGGGTCCATTGAGAGATTCTTTGGTGTTTTGACTGAGCACTACGCTGGGCACTTCCCACCATGGCTGGCCCCATTGCAGGTGGTAGGCATTCCGGTGGCGGACGAGTTTGGCGACTACCTTGAAGAATTCTGTAGGGGCCTAAAGTCCGAGGGCGTCCGCGTGACAGTTGACCATTCAGACTCGCGTATGCAGAAAAAGATTCGTGACCATACTCTGGATAGGGTTCCGTTTCTGATTCTTGCAGGAGCCCGAGATCAAGAAGCCAAGACCTTGTCATTCCGATACCGTGACGGCAGGCAGATCAACGACGTGGGACTCCAACAGGCCAAGGCAATAATTCTCGACTCAATCAACGCGAAGGTTCAGGTCTAGTGGCTGACTACCTCGAGGGCATGGGTGGCATGCAGGATAACTTTCAACGCTTATGGACCCCTCATCGCCTTGTTTACATCGAAGGACTTCAGGGGCCAAAGCGAGATAATTGCGTCTTCTGCGAGGCTCCGGAAAAGTCGGACGAGGATGGACTTATTGTCTACCGCGGCAAAACCGCCTATGTGCTCTTGAACTTGTTCCCCTACAACACAGGCCACTTATTGGTCTGCCCTTACCGACATGTCTCCACTTATGACCTAGCAACTGCAGAGGAAACCGCCGAGATTGCCCTTCTTACGCAGCAAGCGATGAGAACAATCGAACAGAGCTCGGGGGCTCATGGCTTCAACATCGGCATGAATCAGGGACAAGTTGCAGGAGCTGGTATTGCTGAGCACTTGCATCAGCACATCGTTCCAAGATGGCGAAATGACAGCAACTTTTTTCCAATAATTGCCAAGACAAAGGCAATCCCAAAACTTCTTGGTGAAGTTAGAGAAACATTTGCAAATAACTGGGTGGGCGACGCTTAGAATTAACCCATGTCAAAAAACTCTGAGTCAACTCCTCTCATCAAATCTGGCCTCGCAGAAATGCTCAAGGGCGGCGTCATAATGGACGTCGTGAACGCTGAGCAAGCGATTATCGCTGAGCAAGCGGGCGCCGTGGCAGTGATGGCTCTTGAGCGAGTGCCAGCAGACATTCGCGCACAGGGTGGAGTCGCCAGGATGAGCGACCCAGACCTAATCGACGACATAATCGCTTCGGTTTCTATTCCAGTTATGGCAAAGGCTCGAATTGGTCACTTCGTTGAGGCCCAAATTCTTCAGTCACTGAAAGTCGACTACATTGACGAGTCCGAGGTCTTATCTCCTGCGGACTATGTGAATCACATCGACAAATGGGGCTTTGAGATTCCATTTGTGTGCGGCGCAACCAATCTTGGCGAGGCGCTGAGGAGAATTACCGAGGGCGCATCGATGATCCGCTCCAAGGGCGAGGCTGGGACCGGAGACGTCTCCGAGGCCACCAAGCACATCAGAACGATCTTGGGTGAAATTCGCGCTCTGGCAGCAAAGAGCGATGATGAACTTTACGTAGCAGCCAAGGAGCTTCAAGCTCCCTATGCCCTTGTAAAGAAGGTCGCAACAGACGGCAAACTTCCTGTGGTCCTCTTCGTCGCCGGCGGTGTCGCAACACCTGCCGACGCAGCGATGATGATGCAACTTGGAGCAGACGGCGTATTCGTTGGATCTGGAATTTTCAAGTCGGGAAATCCGGCAGCTCGTGCCGCAGCCATTGTCAAGGCAACAACGAAATATAGCGATGCCGATGTAGTTGCAGCTGCTTCCAGGGGACTGGGGGAGGCGATGGTCGGCATAAACGTAAGCGACCTGCCCGCTCCGCACAAGCTGTCTGAGCGTGGCTGGTAAGTGCTTTTAGGCGTTCTCGCTCTTCAAGGTGATAGCCGCGAACACATTCACTTACTGGAAACCCTTGACGTCGCCGCGGTGGCCGTCAGGGACGCTGCCGACCTGAGTGCCATAGACGGTCTAGTAATACCAGGTGGCGAGTCCACAACAATATCCAAACTCTTAGAAATATTTGACCTTCTGGATCCGATTCGGTCTTTTGCAAAAACGAGACCGGTGCTGGGAACCTGCGCGGGACTAATTTTGCTATCGGATGAGGTCGAGGGACTTTTGCAAGGACAGCAGTTGATTGGTGGACTTCCAATTATTTCCAGCCGAAACGCCTATGGCGGCCAATTGAACTCGTTTGAAGCGACAGTTACGTTTAGCTCTGGCGAGGAGGAGAACGTGGCGTTCATTCGTGCTCCCAAGATTCTAGATTCCGATAGCACGGAAGTAATCGCTCGATTAGGTGACGAGGCGGTGGCAGTGAGAAGCAACAATCTCTTCGGGGCCAGCTTTCATCCTGAGCTGACCGGTGGGACACATTTGCACAAATTGTTTATTGAATTCGTCAAAGAGACCAAGAGCTAGTAATTTAGACAACTATGTCAGGTCACTCCAAATGGGCAACAACCAAGCACAAAAAGGCTGCGAACGATTCGAAGCGCCAGAAGTTATTTGCCAAACTCATTAAGAACATCGAAGTCGCAGCCCGGATGGGTGGATCCGATCAAGAGGGTAACCCCACTCTGTTCGAGGCTGTCTACAAAGCGAAGAAACTATCGCTTCCGGGCGACAACATAGACCGTGCAATCAAGCGAGGTGCTGGAGAGCTTGGCGACGGCGTCGAATACCAAAACATCATGTACGAGGGTTACGCTGCCGCTGGCGTTGCAGTCATGATCGAGTGCCTCACGGACAACAGGAATCGAGCTGCTGCCGATGTCCGCCTGGTTGTCGGAAAGAACTCGGGAAACATGGCGGACCCGGGGTCTGTAAGTTATCAATTCGCACGCAAGGGAGTCATCGTAGCCTCCGGAAGTTTCGGCGAAGACAGAATTTTAGAAGCAACGATAGAACACGGCGTGGAAGACATACAGCTGATCGGTGAGAGCTATCTGCTGACTTGCGACCCGAGCAAATTGGTGGAAACGCGATCAGCATTGCAGGAGGCAGGAATCGATTACGAGTCGGCGGATGTCGAGTTTGTGCCTTCGGTCAAGGTCGATGTCGATGCAACAAGCGCTCAAAAGGTCATAGCTCTTGTGGAAGCACTCGAGGATCTTGATGACGTTCAAGAGGTTTACACCAACATGGAGCTTTCGGCTGCGGTCCTCGAAGAATTAGAGAAAATGGGCGAATGAGCGTAATTCTGGGTGTTGATCCGGGTTTAACACGCTGTGGCTTTGGGCTGCTAAAGGACAATAAGCCATTGAACTTCGGGGTATTCACGACAACTCCCGACATGCCAGCCATTGATCGAGTGGGCACCATTGCGACACAGCTGGAGGAATTGGTTAGCACCTATAAACCAACACTCATCGCTCTAGAGCGAGTTTTTGCACAGGCTAACTTGAAGTCCGTGATGGGCGTAGCTCAAATTTCGGGTGCCCTGATGGCAATTGCCTACAGGCATCAGATTCCGCTCGAATTCTTTACACCTAGCGAAGTGAAGTTAGCTGTCACGGGAAGCGGTCGCGCTGATAAGGCACAGGTCGGGATGATGGTTGCCAAGACATTGAACCTTCAGGAGATTCCCAAGCCGGCAGACGTCGCAGACGCGCTTGCTGTAGCACTTTGTGCAAGCAAGCGAGCTCGAGGACAGGGAACGAAAGCTCAACAGAAGTGGGTCGCGGCGGCCAAGACGGCCAATACGAGATTAGGTTAGCTACGTGATATCAAGCCTGCAGGGATCAATCAGTGCCATCGGTACAGACCGGGTCACTCTGGTATTGGGCGGCATCGGCTTCTCCATACAGGTAACAAGTCGGCATGCTGCCAAATTGGAAGTTGGGCAAGAGTTATTGCTGCAAACTAAATTGGTCGTTCGGGAGGACGACCTTTCGTTATTCGGCTTCCAAGATCAAGAGGAGGCCAGTCTTTTTGAGCACCTTTGCTCAGTGAATGGAATAGGCCCAAAGCTAGCAATGACAACGCTTTCTGGACTGCCCCCGCAGCTGTTGGTCAATGCCATAAATTCCCAAGACGAGTCGGCCTTCAGGGCAGTCCAGGGGATTGGGCCGAAAACCGCGAAGCTGGTTTTGATAACCCTCCAGGGTAAAGTCGGGCTGTCCAAGGGGGTCAGGCTGAATGAAAATGTCTTGCAAGCGATGCTTCAGCTGGGTGGGGACGAAGCTTCTTCCCGTAAGTTGCTGGCAACGCTAGATCAGACCCTTTCCGAGTCTGACATGCTCAAGCTTGCACTTTCTAAACTTGGCAGATCGAAGCTCGGCTCGTGAGCGCACTCGACCCCGATGAGCGCGAAATCGAAGCAGCGCTCAGACCCAGAGTGCTCGGAGAATTCATTGGGCAAACAAAAGTCGTCCAACAGCTCTCACTTGTAATTCAGGCGGCCAAAATAGGCGGTCGCACTTCCGATCACATACTGCTAGCGGGTCCACCAGGACTTGGCAAAACCACACTTGCAATGATTGTCGCCCACGAAGCCGAACGAACTCTCAAGCTGACAAGCGGTCCAGCAATTCAATCAGCCGGGGATTTGGCGTCGATCCTTTCCGCGTTGGACCAGGGGGATGTTTTGTTCATCGATGAGATTCATCGGATGAGCAGGAGCGCCGAAGAGATGCTCTACCTTGCGATGGAGGACTTTCGTGTAGATGTGATGGTCGGCAAAGGACCGGGAGCAACATCCATTTCCCTTGACATCGCCCCTTTTACACTAGTTGGGGCAACTACTAGAAGTGGAATGCTCCCGACCCCATTGAGAGATCGCTTTGGGTTCACCGCGTTTTTGGAGTACTACGAAGCATCTGAAATCTCTGAAGTCGTCGCTGTTTCATCAAAGAAATTGGGCATCATCCTCTCTAAGGAGGCGCAGCAGCTCTTGAGCGTTCGTTCACGAGGCACGCCTCGAATCGCAAATCGGCTCTTGAGAAGAGTGAGGGACTTCGCAAGCGTAAAGAACCACGCCGAAATCGACTACAACATTGCCCTCCAGGCCATGGAGCTATTTGAGGTGGACCAGCTTGGGCTTGATCGGGTGGACAGGACCCTGCTGAACATGCTTGCGACAAAATTCAGTGCCAAGCCAGTGGGATTGTCGACGTTGGCTGTAGCACTGGGGGAGGAGCCAGAAACTATCGAGGCGGTAGTAGAGCCTTTTCTAATTAGGGCTGGCCTCATACAAAGAACCCCACGGGGAAGAGAGATTACGGCCCTGGGATTGCAGCATTTAGCGATTCAGTAGAGCAGAAACTGGCCGAAACGCCTATAATTTCGGGGTACCAATCGGTTAGGAAAATCTTGGATTTATTACTTCTCGCGGTTCTTGCCGTCATGATTCTGTTGCTTGTGGGGCAGAGCCGAAAACGGAAGAAGGATGCTGCCAACCTGCTTGACAATCTCCAAGCGGGGTCCAATGTTATTTTGTACGCCGGTATAAAAGGAACGGTCGTAGCGATTGACGGCGAAGATCTTGAAATTGAAACAACTCCAGGCACAAAGCTGCGAGTGGTTAAGCAATCAGTTCGTGCTATCGAGAGCACTGAGGGGAATTAGTTTTGGCTGAAAACACAACCGTCAGCTCAGCTCGCAGGAAACTGTCATGGCTGAGTGGAATAGCGGTTTTCTTCGTAGGTTTGATGGTTTGGGGTGTCGCCTCGGGTCAAACTGGAGCGTCCTATTCACCTGAGCTAGCTCTAGACCTCCAGGGTGGAACACAAATTATTCTTACCCCGACAGTCGCAGATGGAGATCAGGCCAGTGCAGAGCAGCTGAACCAGGCTGTAACGATTATTCGACAGCGTATCGATGGCTCTGGAGTTGGAGAAGCACAGGTCACTATCCAAGGTGCACAGAACATTGTTGTCTCAATCCCAGGTACGCCGGACGCCAATACACTGCAGCTCATAAGAGCTAGCGCGCTCTTGGAATTCAGGCCTGTCATTTCTCAAGCCGTATCCACACCTCTTGCCGAAGGCGCGCTGGTGGCGGACCTAGAGGCGCTTAGTGACGAACCCGCAACCAACCCAGCTTCTCCAAGCGATGCGGCCTGGGCAACTGAAAGAATTCTGGCGGAATTCGAGCAGATCGACTGCCTCACTGCCTTTCGCCAGCCAGGCCAAATTGATGACCCTAGTAAAGCACTGGTCACCTGCGACGAATCATATATTTTCAAGTACATTCTTGGGCCGGTGGAGGTGCAGGGCGCTAGCATCTCCGATGCCAGTGCTGGAACCGTGACCACACAGACTGGAGCATCCACGAACACCTGGGCTGTGAACCTTGAATTTAACGCCGACGGCACGGAGGCCTTTGGTCAAGTTACTTCAAGGCTCTTCGGTCAAGCGAGCCCTACTGACCAATTCGCTATCACCCTCGATGGCTTGGTGATCACTGCACCATCTACCAATGCCGTTATCACCAATGGTAAGGCGCAAATCACCGGGTCTTTCACTCAAGAGTCAGCGACAGTTTTGTCTGACCAGTTGAAGTACGGTGCCTTGCCAATCGGCTTTGAGGTCCAGTCTCAAGAGAATATCTCTGCAACGCTGGGAAGTGAGTCGCTTCGATCTGGCTTGATTGCAGGTCTTATCGGACTAATAGTCGTCGTAATTTACATGGCTTTCCAGTATCGCGGCCTTGCAACAGTAGTTCTTGGTTCGTTGATCATCGCGGCACTGCTGGTCTATCTTGCAATTGCGTTCTTGTCCTGGAGACAGGGTTACAGGCTTTCTCTAGCGGGAGTAGCTGGTTTGATCGTGGCCATTGGTATCACGTCGGACTCATTCATTGTCTACTTCGAAAGAATACGTGATGAGCTTCGAGATGGAAGAAGTCTGGAAGCGGCTGTCGAAGCCGGCTGGGGCCGTGCATTGAGGACCATCCTGATTTCAGGCGCTGTGAGCTTCACGGCAGCAGTAGTGCTTTACCTGCTCACCAGTTCGTCGGTCCGTGGCTTTGCCTTTACGCTTGGTCTCATAACACTCATTGACCTTTTGATCGTCACAATGTTCACTCACCCACTGGTTCAGCTGTTGGCAAGGAACAAGTTCTTTGCATCTGGACACAGGTTCTCAGGGTTCGATCTGAGTGCCAAGGCTGCTTCCTACAAGGGCAGGGGCGAGTTCAGGGTTTCTGCTCAGCTTGGCGCTGGAAAAGCTGAGAAGGCTTCCAAGGAGGCTGTCAAGAGGCAGACCATTGCCGAACGAAAAGCATTAGCTGGCATGGGAGATGACAATGAGTAGAGCACGCGATTTTGGAAACAGACTGTATTCCGGTGAACAAAGTTTCAATTTTGTTGGACGCAGAAAGCTTTGGTATGCCATCGCTGCGGTAACTGTCATCTTCGCACTGTTGCTCCCAATTGTTCGAGGTGGATTCAACTTCGGCATAGAATTCCGTGGCGGTTCTGAGTTCCGACTCACCAACTCACAAAGCCTGTCACACGATGTCGCTGTTGACGTTTTGTCTGAAATTTCCCCTGGCAGTCAGGTCAAGGTTACCGACGTCGGCCTCGCGGACATTCGAATCCAAACTGAACAGCTAGAAGACCTGGAGTCAGAAGAGGCACGCCTGGCTCTGGCAGAAGCCTTCGGGGTTGAGGGGTCAGATGTCGCTTCTAGCTTTGTTGGGCCCAACTGGGGAGCCGATGTTACAACGCAGGCCATAACAGGACTCATAGTATTTTTGGTTCTTGTCTCTTTGCTCATGGCGGTTTATTTCCGAAGCTGGAAAATGTCCGTCGCAGCGCTTTTAGCCTTAGCGCACGACTTGGTCCTGACCGCTGGCGTCTATGCCGGCGTTGGCTTCGAGGTCACTCCGGCCGCAGTGATTGGTTTCCTCACAATCCTTTCCTACTCCCTTTATGACACGGTCGTTGTCTTCGACAAAGTTAGAGAGAACACACTGGAAATCCAGTATTCGGAAACTCGAACCTTCGGAGAAATGGTTAACTTAGCCGTGAATCAGACGTTGGTGCGCTCAATCAACACGTCTGTTGTGGCGGTTATGCCGGTGGCGTCAATTCTCTTTGTTGGCTCCCTATTGCTTGGGGCAGGGACACTACGAGACATCGCGTTGGCTCTGTTCGTCGGAACCATCGTCGGTACTTATTCATCGATTTTCTTGGCAGCCCCTATTTACGCTCACTTGCGTGAAAATGAGCCTGCATTGAAGAAAGCAGCTGAGAAGGTTGCTGCTAGTCGCGGATAGACTATTGCCATTGCTTTAGAGGATGGCCATATGACTGACGCGAAATCAAGCTCGCTTCGTGCCAGACTGCCGAAAATTTTCACGCGGTCCTCAACTGCCTATGGATCTGACCTTGCCGCTCTCACAAAAATAGTTAGAAGCGGGCACCCCAAAGCCGACCTAGCTGTCATTGACAAGGCGTACAGCTTTGCTGAGAAGTTTCATGCGGGCCAACTCAGAAAATCAGGTGAGGCATACATCACGCACCCGTTGGCCGTTGCAAGGATTCTGGCCGACCTTGGGTCGGGCCCGGCAACGATTGCTGCTGCACTGCTTCACGACACTGTTGAGGACACAGAGTACTCTCTGGAGTCTCTCCAGCAAGATTTCGGTCCGGAGATTGGACTGCTGGTCGATGGCGTAACTAAGCTCGATCGAGTGTCCTTTGGCGACAGTGCACAATCCGAAACTATGCGCAAGATGGTTGTTGCCATGAGCAAAGATGTCCGTGTACTAGTTATCAAGTTGGCGGACAGGCTGCATAACGCAAGGACATGGGGCTTTGTTTCACCAGAATCCGCGAAGCGAAAGGCTCAAGAAACTCTTGAGATCTACGCACCTCTGGCCCACAGGCTGGGAATTTCGACGATGAAGGTGGAGCTCGAGGACATCTGTTTCGCGGTGCTTTATCCAAAGGTCTATGAGGAAATTGTTTCACTGGTGGGCCAAAGGAACCCATCCAGGAGCGACTACACCGAGAACGTAATAAGTGAAATTGGGCAAGAGCTCAGACTGGGACGAGTGAAGGCAGCCATAGACGGTCGCCCAAAGCAGTACTACTCCATTTACCAAAAGATGGTCCTGCGAGGTAGAGAATTCGATGACATTTACGACCTAATTGGAGTGAGGGTAATAGTCGCGAGTGTAAAAGACTGCTACGCGGCTCTTGGAGCAATCCACGCTAAGTGGTCTCCCTTGCCGGGTAGATTCAAAGATTACATTGCGATGCCAAAATTCAACCTCTACCAGTCGCTTCATACCACTGTGGTTGGGCCTCAGGGTCGGGCGGTGGAGATTCAGATTCGCACACTCGAAATGCATCAAAGAGCCGAATTCGGTGTTGCTGCACATTGGAAGTACAAGGCACAGGCTGGGAAGGATTCCAAGGAAGTCGACTTCGCTTGGATGAAGCAGCTTTCAGACTGGCAGGAAGAAACAGCAGACCCAGGCGAGTTTCTGGACAATCTGCGATTCGAGATTGGCGCTAAAGAGCTCTACGTATTCACGCCAAAGGGAAAAGTTGTTGGACTTGCAGCTGGCTCAACTCCGATTGACTTCGCATACGCTGTCCACACTGAAGTCGGGCATAAAACAATTGGTGCGAAGGTAAACGGCAGGCTAGTTCCACTCGAGAGCAAGCTGCAAGCCGGGGATTCTGTTGAGGTGTTGACATCCAAGTCTGAAGGGGCCGGCCCTAGCAAGGATTGGCTGAACTTCGTGGGTTCTCCTAGCGCGCGGGCAAAGATAAAGCACTGGTTCACTCAAGAACGAAAAGAAATAGCGACCGAGGATGGCAAGGAAGCTCTGGCCCGGGGCTTGCGACGAAAAGGACTCCCGGTGCAGTCACTGCTCGGATCCAACTCGCTTCAGACAATCGCTCGTGAACAGTCGTTGGTTGACGTTGCGTCCCTCTATAGCGCCATAGGGCAGTCTCAAGTTTCTGTCCAAACAGTAATTGAACGCCTGAAACAACTCGAGGGGCTCGCACCTGAGGCCCAAACCGAAGAGATTCCGATTCAAGTACCGAAGTCGCTGCGCCTGCGTCGGAATGACTCTCAGGGTGTGCTGGTAAAAGGTGACCCAGACGTCATGTCGAAGATGGCCAGATGCTGCACACCTGTTCCTGGGGACGAGATCACTGGTTTTATCACCAGGGGAGAGGGTGTCTCTGTTCACAGAATGGACTGTAAAAACGTGAAAAGCCTTAGCAAGGAAAGGCTCGTTGAAGTCTCTTGGGCCGATGAGGCGCGCGGTGTTTTCATGGTGCAGATTCAAATCGAAGCATTGGATAGGTCAGGCCTGCTAAGCGATGTTACCCGCGTACTGACCGAAAACCACGTCAATATCCTCAACGCTTCTGTGTCTACAGGAAGAGATCGGGTGGCGATAAGTAAGTTCATTTTCGAGATGGCCGACCCTGGTCACTTGGATCACTTACTCAACCAGGTACGTAAAATTGAGGCTGTCTACGATGTGTATCGGCTGAAGACCGGCTAGAGCTTAGTCAACCGCTTGCTGAGCGGCTAGTAGCCAAGCCTTCCTGGCTGTGATCTGCTCTTGGATAGCTTTCTTCTTATCTGCCTTGGCAGCGGTGAGCTCGGCTTCAAGTTTTATTATTGCGTCTTCAAGCTGCGAGACCAACGAACTCGATCGGGCCTTGGCTGCAGGATCTGATCGTCGCCAAGCGTCAGCTTGAATTTCAGTTATCTTCTTTTCTGCCTGCCTGAGAGGATCTTCTATCTTGCGAACGTGCTCCCTGGGAACGTGCCCGATCTTCTCCCACTTGCTTTGAATCTTAGACAGCGCAGCCTTAGCGACTTCGATGTCGTCGTATGTAATCGCTTTAACTTCTTTAACCAACTCAGTTTTTTGCTCAAGGTTCGACGTCTGAACAGACGCAAGCTCAGCGTCCTTCTGCTTTTTAGCAGCGAAGATGGCATCGCCAGCGGCTCGGAATTCCCTCCAAAGTGAGTCCTCTGCTTTTCCTGCCTTGCCTGCGTCCTTCCACTGATTCTGAAGCTTTTTGTATGCATCGGTAGCGTCTACGCCTTTTGCCAGTAGTTCCTTGGCGCTGGCTACCAGAGCAGCCTTGGTTGCTCGCGCTTCCTTAAAGGATCCGTCTTGGCTCGCAAAGAAGGATCTTCTGCCTTGCTCAAATTTTGCACGTGACTGCGAAAATCTCTTCCAGATTGGGTCTGTCTTAGCCTTGGGGATCTTCGGCCCTTCTTTTTGCAACTTCTGCCAGCGCTCGAACAGCTCAGTCATCTCTGCGCCAGACTTCTTCCAGTTCACGCCACCCAAATTTGAGACGATCGCTTCAGCCCGTGCAGCAATCTCTTCTTTGCTGGCGAGTGCTACTTCTGCCTGTGCAGCACGTTCCGCATTTGCTTTCTCAGCAGTGGCATCAATGGCTGTGGAGAGTGCGTCGAGCCTGCCTCGAAGATTCTGGAGATTGCCAACGGCTTTTGGCTCGACTAGCTCTTTCGCTAGGTGTTCTCTGGTGGTCTTCAGGCTTTTGGCGTCCGTAATCCCTGCTGCGATTCGCTGCTCGAGAGTCCTAACTTGTGCGGAAAGGTCGTCAAACTTTCTTACGAAGTAAGCGAGGGCCTCATCTGGCGTCACGTTTGGGTACTGGCCAACTAAACGCTCGGCTCCGTTATCGGAAACGTATACGTTGTTGGCCTCATCTACGCGACCGAATTGATTGCTTGTCAAGGGATGCTCCTGGTTGTTTTGTCTTACTCTACCGAAACTGCGCTGATGAGAACTTGTTCTGCGGGACTTCCATCGGATGCACCACTGTCCGTGCCGGCCTCGGCAATCGTTTTCACAGACTCAAGCCCGCTCGTGATTTTGCCAAAAACTGTGTAGCCACCCACAGAATCGGATGGAATCGTCGAGTCAGCATAAACAATGAAGAACTGTGACCCCATGGAGTAATCGTCCCCACCGCGCCTGGCCATGGCCAGGTAGCCTTCCTCATAAAGGTCGGCCTGAGGTGCATTCTCAATCGGTCCCCAGTTATAGCCTGGGCCTCCGGTGCCATCTCCAGACGGGTCGCCACATTGCAAAACGAATATTCCTGCTGTGACCAAGCGGTGACAGCTGACATCTTCAAAATAGTTTGCTTGTGCCAGTGTCACGAAGTTGGCGACCGCTTGAGGTGCAATGTCTCCGAATAAATCAAAGGTGAGTTCACTGGCGTTTAGGTTCATAGATCCTGACCAGACTCGATCTTCAGAAACAGAGACATCTGGGACGAGTTGTTCACCTGAAATTGGTGTCTCATCTGAATCAGCGGGTTCCACCTCTGTGGCTGGGTCGTTGTCCTCTGTTGCGATTTCCTGCTGCTGACCAGGACCAAATGAGAAGTACGCTAGCTGGCCCGCCAGTGCAACCACTAGCGCTGCTGCTGCTATTAGCACGAAGGTCTTGTTGTCCTTCTTTGCGCGCCTACCCCTGGCTTCCAGGAGTGCCTGTTTAGCCTGATAGTTCTCTAGCTTCTTATCTGTTTTCATAAATCACCCTTTTTCCGCCTTGGTAATTCTAGGTGTTGCTTAGACTTCGCGTGTGGTTGAAATTCCTTTAGCAGCGAGGTTGCGCCCAGTCACTATCACCGGCGTCGTCGGTCAAGATGCTGCGCTGCGACAAAATGGTCCGCTCGCGAGATTGTTGTCAGGCAAAGCGAGCGTCGCTTGGACATCAGTAATTCTCTGGGGCCCGCCTGGCAGCGGCAAAACAACGATCGCACGGATAATTGGCGAAACTAGCGGCGCACACTTCCAAGAGCTGAGCGCCGTCAACGCGGGCGTCTCTCAAGTTCGGGATCTAATTTCTAAAGCTCGGGAGCTCAAGAATCTCTATGACAAACCAACTGTGCTTTTCCTAGATGAGGTCCACCGATTTTCGAAATCGCAGCAAGATTCTCTGCTTGGCGCGGTTGAATCGGGCATCATCACGCTTATAGCTGCGACCACAGAGAACCCGTCTTTCAGCGTGATTACGCCGCTACTATCAAGATCAATCGTCGTGAATCTGAGCCCCATCGACGATGGGTCAATGCTGAAGATTTTGCAAAATGCTCTCGCCTCAGATTCCGCGCTGACGAATTCCGACTTCGAAATTGCGGCACTGCATTACCTAATTAAGATCTCAGGAGGGGACGCAAGACGAGCTCTGACATTCATGGAACAGATTGCGGCTTCTACCAACGCCAAAATCACACTTCAGGAAGCAGAGAGTCTCGCTAGCGCAACGATTGTTTATGATCAGGCCGGTGAGAACCACTACGACACAATAAGCGCGTTTATAAAGTCTGTTCGCGGATCTGATGTAGACAGCGCTCTGCATTATCTAGCCAGAATGATTGTTGGCGGTGAGGACCCAAGGTTCATCGCCCGTCGGCTGATGATCCTTGCCGCCGAGGACATCGGCCTGGCAGACCCGCAAGCGTTGGTACTCTCCGAGGCAACTGCCGGAGTCGTTGAACGAATTGGAATGCCGGAGGGGCGGATTCCTTTAGCCGAGCTAACTATCTATCTATCGCTGGCACCAAAATCAAACAGAGCGTACCTTGCTATAAATCAAGCCATGGAGGAAGTGCAAGCGGGTAACACACCACCGATTCCCTCAGCTCTTCGTTCGACCGGCGCGACCGGATACCTCTATCCCCACGATTCGGCTCACGCCATAGTCGTCCAAAAATACCGAGACGGAACTGGCCGCATTTATACCCCCTCCAAATTCGGCTACGAGGCGGAGTTATCCGCTAGGGACTCAGCAATTAGAAAAATACTCTTCGAATAGTGACAGGCATAGCAGCCTCCTGATAGGATTCTCAGGTTGTTTAGATTCTGCGGCTGGAATTTTCACGACCTAAGAAATCCAAACTAAAGCTTGAAAGGTACCTTTTTGTCTAAGGCCACTAGAACCCGCAGTAAGACACGCATGTCGCGTGCTCTTGGCATCGCATTGACGCCGAAAGCTGCAAAATACATGGAAAAACGACCCTATGGACCGGGTCAACACGGCCGCACGAAGCGCAAGAGCGACTCTGACTACGCAGTCAGACTTCGTGAGAAGCAGCGTTTGCGCGCTCAGTACGGAATTCGCGAAGCGCAGCTTCGCAAGACTTTCCAGGAGGCTAAGCGCACTTCTGGTCTAACCGGTGAAAACCTGGTGGAGCTTCTAGAAATGCGTCTCGACGCGCTAGTGCTGCGTTCAGGTATGGCTAGAACCATTTCACAGGCAAGACAGCTTGTGGTTCACCGTCACATTCTTGTGGACGGAGAGCGCGTAGATCGCCCTTCTTTCCGCGTAAAGCCGGGACAGATGATTCACGTTCACGAGAAGAGTGAGCGGACAGAGCCTTTCCAGGTTGCTGCAGCAGGCGGTCACTCTGACGTCCTAGCTAAAACACCAGAGTACATTTCTGTCGATCTCGACAAACTACAAGCAACTCTCGTTCGTCGCCCAAAGCGTGAAGAGGTTCCAGTGACCTGTGAAGTCCAGCTTGTAGTTGAGTACTACGCAGCCAGGTAGCTAAGAATGACAGGCGGAGAGCTTGCTGTGGTCATTTTGGCCGGCAGCGTAGCTCTGCTTGTTCTCTTGCTGGGTTTCCCACTCGTAAAATTAGGGAAGCTCCTGGATAAAACAGCCGAGACGGTTTCAGTGTTTAACAATGAATTCGAACCAATACTCGCAGAAGCGAAGCAGACACTTGCCGAGGCAAATAAGCAGCTGAAGAGAGTTGACAACATCACAAAAGATGTTGAGCAGGTCTCTACAAACATATCTTCTTTGGTTGCGGTTTTCACGGCTTCAGTTGGTGCACCTCTAACTAAGATTTTTGGTGTGTTGCAAGGTGCGTCTAAGGTTTTTGGAAAACGGAGGTAGTTATGTCGAAATTGGGATGGTTTGTAGTCGGGGCCGCAATTGGAGCGGTAGGCGTGATTCAAATGCGCGACAACCCAAAGGCTCAGCAAGCAGTCGAAGACATAAAACTTGCAGCGAAAGATTTCTCTTCAGCCCTTACAGCTGGATACCAAGAACGCGAAGCAGAAATTCACAAAGCTTCTAAAACAAACAAGTAGCCATGAAGACAGCCGAAATCAGGCGCCGTTGGCTGTCCTTTTTTGAGTCCAAGGGCCACACGGTGGTCCCAAGCGCATCGCTAATTAGCCAAGACCCGACGCTAATGTTTGTGGTTGCTGGAATGGTGCCATTCATTCCATACATGTCAGGTGTAACCCCTTCTCCATATTTGCGTGCGACATCCGTTCAGAAGTGCGTCAGAACGCTTGACATCGACGAGGTAGGCAAAACCACCCGTCATGGAACCTTTTTCCAAATGAATGGCAATTTCAGTTTTGGCGACTATTTCAAGAAAGAAGCAATATCCTTCGCATGGGAACTGCTGACTGGACCAATAGAGCAAGGTGGCTACGGTTTTGATCCCGAAAAGCTATGGGCAACCGTTTACGAAGATGATGAAGAATCGATTCAATACTGGCTCGAGCAAACCTCAATTCCTTTAGAGCGTATTCAGAAGCGAGGAATGGCCGATAACTACTGGTCTACAGGACAGCGTGGCCCAGCGGGTCCCTGCTCGGAAATCTATTTCGACAGAGGTCCTGACTATGGCGTTGAAGGCGGTCCAATAGCTGACGAGGATAGGTACATTGAGATTTGGAATCTTGTCTTCATGCAATACGAGCGTGCTGACGGTGGAACAAAAGATCACTTCGAAATTCTTGGTGAGCTTCCTAAGCAAAACATAGACACCGGCATGGGCTTAGAGCGAGTGGCTTTTCTGCTCCAAGAAGTCGAGAACATTTACGAGATTGACCAGATCAGACCCCTTATCGATCTAGCCGCAACCCTCAGCGGCAAATCGTATGGTGCCGATGAAACGGATGACGTTCGAATGCGGGTCATCGCCGACCACATTCGCTCATCGCTCATGCTTATGTCTGACGGCGTGGCACCTTCGAATGAAGGTCGTGGTTACGTACTTAGACGTCTTCTCAGACGTTCGATACGTTCACTGAGACTATTAGGCGTCCGAGGCAACAGCTTTGCGGAACTCTTCAAGGTAAGCAAAGACGCAATGTTGGATGCGTACCCAGAGTTGGAAGAGAATTTCGATCGTGTATTGAGGTCTGCCGTGTCAGAGGAGGCTGGCTTTGCCAGGACTCTAGAGACGGGCACTCAAGTTCTTGCAAGCGCAGTAAACGAGGCGCAGGGCATTCTTTCCGGAGAAACTGCTTTCTTGCTGCATGACACCTATGGTTTCCCAATCGATTTGACCGTAGAGATCGCCGGTGAATCAGGCATTGAAGTGAATCGTGATGGATTCGATCTTCTCATGCAAGAACAAAAGCAACGTGCCAAGCAGGACGCACAGAACAAGAAAACCGGTGGAGGATCTCTTCAGGTCTACAGCGCCGCAAGATCACTCGGTGAGACCGAGTTTCTGGGCTATGAAACCTTGGAGGCCGAGGCCGTAGTTATCGGGCTGGTTCGGGACGGACACGGCGTTGAGACTCTAACCGAGGGACAAATTGGTGAAGTTTTCCTAAATCGGACAACGCTCTATGGCGAATCCGGTGGGCAAGCAGCTGACGCTGGACAGTTGATTGGGGATGGCTTCGTAGTACAGGTGCTAGATGTTCAAAAACCAGTAAAGGGTCTATTTGCGCATAAAGTGCGAGTAGAGAGCGGTGAAATCTCTCTGCATTCGAGCGTTGTCGCAAGCGTCGATGCTGAGTGGCGTCTGGGGGCTTGTCAATCGCATAGCGCGACACACGTTGTTCATGCCGCACTCCGCCAAGTTCTAGGCCCTGAAGCCCTGCAATCTGGGTCATTCAACAGGCCCGGTTATATGCGCTTGGACTTTTCCTGGAACCAGGCCTTGAGCGACCAAACTAAAAGTGAAATCGAACATGTTTCGAATGCAGCGATTCGGTCAGACCTCGCTGTAAGTGCAAAGTTCATGACTGTCCAAGAGGCCAAGGATTTCGGGGCGATAGCTCTTTTTGGTGAGACATACGACGAGCAGGTCAGGGTCGTGCAAATTGGTGGCCCATGGTCCCGAGAGCTATGTGGTGGCACGCACGTGTCTAGGTCTACACAGATCGGACTGGTTAGCATCAGCGGTGAATCTTCAGTGGGCTCCGGCTCAAGAAGAATTGAGGCCGTGGTTGGTCAAGACGCACTGACAGCCCTCCAAGGTCAGCGGAACCTAGTTCGTAGGCTGGCATCACAGCTAAAAATCTCCACGGATGATCTCGAGCACAAAGTTCTGGAAGAACTCGCGAGCCTAAAGGAAATTCAGAAGCAAGTATCCGTGCAGAAGGCGAGTGAGCTGCAGGCCAAGGTTCCAGAGTTGGCCAAGGGCGCAATCCAAACTGGAGCAAACAGAATTTTGAACCTGACTATTGATGACGTTAGCTCTGAAGAGCTTCGCTCACTGGCTTTAGCACTCAGGTCAGAGCTCGGCGAAAGCGCGGTAGTGATAGTCGCTACAGCCACTGACGTTGCGGCGACAGTTATTGTCGCTGCGGGACAGGAAGCCGTGGCTGGCGGAGTAAAGGCCGGTTCACTCGTGGCGATTGCGTCAAAAATACTTGGCGGTGGTGGCGGTGGTAAGCCTGACTTAGCGCAGGGTGGTGGCACTGACGTATCGTCACTGAAGAAGGCCTTAGCGGCGGCGGCGGCTGCAGTGTAATGAAGAGGATTGGCATTGATGTTGGACTAGCAAGAATAGGCGTGTCCGTGTCAACAGACTCGCTCTGTCTTCCTCACTCAGTCCTGAGAAACGACCCAGACGCGATTCCAAAGCTCCTGGACCTAATACAAGAAGTTCAGGCATCGGTTGTCTATGTCGGCCTCCCACTCTCGCTTTCGGGCTCACAGACTGCAAGCACAAGAATGGCCTTGGAATTTGCATCGCAGCTCTCCGGTGCAGCAATTGAAATCCGAATGGTGGATGAACGCCTCACTTCAGTTTCAGCAAAGAAAGCTCTCCAAAGTGCCGGAAAAAACTCAAGAGAACAGAAACCACTGATAGACGCCGTTGCAGCAAGCCTTATATTGGAGTTTGCTATTGAAACCGAGCGCCAAGGCGCTTGGTCTGGCCTGACTTTGGAGGACGCTCTTGATCGATGACTTCCAAGAAGATTTGGCGCCAAAAAAATCTAAAAAATCCTTAGCATCAGGACTAATTGCGATCCTGTTGATCTTTGGACTAGTTGCCGGTGGATTGCTGGCTGCTGGTAGTACGATCCAGGAATTCTTATCAAGGTTCCAGGTCGAGGACTATTCCGGTGAACCGGGCCCTGTGACTCAACTCGTAATACTCCCGGGTGCAAATGGTGAGGATGTTGCAAGGTCCATGGTGGATGCGGACATTATCCAAAGCTTTGACGCGATTTATCGAGACATGCTTAACGCGAACCTGGTCATCTTCCCCGGTACTTATGAATTCCCAACAAAGCTGTCTGGCGCCGCAGCGCTAGCGCTGTTGCTACAGGGCGGGAATCGAGTAACTGTCGCCACGACAATTCCAGAGGGGTTCACAGTCGCACAGATCTTGTCGCGAGTCGAGGAAGAGCTCGGAATCCCAGCTAGCAAATTGCTGAGTGCGTTTGACGAGCAAATGCAACGGCTACCAGACAACTTGCCTTCGATTGAGGGCTACCTGTTTCCTGCAACGTATTCCTTTGACCCGAATCCAACGGCAGACCAGGTCGTGACGGCCATGGTTGATCGGATGGAGCGTGAGTTGGCAAACTATGAAATCCCTTTGAAGGAGTCATTTGCCGTTGTGACTTTGGCATCTGTGATTCAAGCCGAAGGTATGTTGAAAGAGGATTTCTACAAGATTTCCCGCGTCTTCACCAACAGATTGGACCGGGGAATAGCTCTCCAATCCGACCCCACGGTCAAGTATCGGTTCGAAGGAAACCTCGAGTCCTTCCAGGAGGGGCTGAAAGATTCAGACTCGCGGTTTAACACATACGCCAATCCTGGGCTGCCCATTGGGCCTATAGCAAATCCAGGCGGCCTAGCTATAGAGGCCACCCTTAGGCCAGCAACTGGCGACTGGCTCTACTTCGTATCAGTCAACCTCAACACAGGTGAAACGGTATTTTCAGAAACGCTGGCCGAACATGAAAAGGCCGCCGAACTTTACCGTCAATGGCTAAGAGATAACCCCTAGTCAATGAGCGATCAATTTGCGGTTCTAGGGTCACCGATTAGTCATTCTAAGTCGCCTGTTATTCATGATGTCTGTTTCAGGATGCTTGCTAGAGATGCTGTCTATGGCGCGTTCCAGGTGTCCGAATTGGGGGTCTTTCTCGCGGATAACCCCCAGTTCAAGGGACTCAGCATCACGATGCCTCTCAAGGAGCAGGCATTTTTGATCTCTGAGAGTCATGACGCTATGGCAAAACTCACCCAAAATTGCAACACCCTTGTTAGGACACCTAGCGGCTGGTCTGGCTACAACACGGATGTTTTTGGACTTAGACAGGCCGCCAATGGTCGCAGGTTCGATCGCGTTAGCGTGCTCGGGTCGGGATCATCTGCTCGTTCAGCACTGGCCGCATTCCAAGATAAGGAAACCTTGGTTTGGGGACGAAACTCCGAGCGGGTACTCGGTCTGGCTAGCCAGTTCCAAGCGATTTCAGTAAGCCTCGAGGAAGCACTCAATGCCGATCTAGTGGTTAGCACTTTGCCCGCTGGAGTACTTACGGAACTTATTCAGAATAGTTCGAACTTTCCTGGCATCCTTTTTGACATTAGCTACGCCAAGTCTGAAGGCAGCGACCCAAGATTCGCAGGGGGAGCCATTTCTGGACTGGACATGCTGGTGTGGCAAGCAATTATGCAGCAGAGAATATTTGCAGGACGGGAACCGACCGATGCGTTCCCAAATGAGGCGAAGATGCTTGAGGTAATCACAACCGCTCTTAACATGGCAAAATAGGCACATGCTTAGATGGATAACTGCGGGCGAATCACATGGCCCTGAACTCATTGGAGTCCTTGAGGGGCTTCCGGCCGGTGTTGAGATTCTGGAAGAGGACATTCAACAGGCGCTGCAGCGTCGTCGCCTCGGCTACGGCCGTGGTGCGCGAATGAAGTTCGAGCAGGACCTGATCACTTTGTCGACTGGAATTAGATTCGGTCTGTCCCAAGGTGGTCCAATAGCGATTCGCATAGCAAATACCGAATGGCCCAAATGGGAAACCGTGATGTCCGCATCTCCCGTGGACGAGTCAGCTCTTTCCGGAGCCAGAGGGGCACCACTAACGCGACCAAGACCAGGGCATGCAGATTTCACCGGCATGCAGAAATATGGGTTTGAAGAAGCAAGGCCAGTTCTAGAAAGAGCCAGTGCCCGCGAGACTGCTACCAGGGTTGCTCTTGGCGCCGTTGCACAAAAGTTCCTTGGTGAGCTAGGGATACACCTAGTAACTCACACCGTCGCCATCGGAAAAGTGGTCGGGGATTCGGGGAAGCTGCCCGGGCCAAAGGATGTGAAGGCGCTGGATGAAGATCCAATGCGTTGTTTCGATAAAGAGACCTCCGATGCCATGGTTGCCGAAATTGATGAGTGCCACGCCTCAGGAGACACCGTCGGTGGCGTCTGCGAAACTTTGGTTTATGGTTGCCCACCGGGCCTTGGTAGTTACGTTCACTCCGACAGGAGGCTCGACTCACAGATTGCTGCCGCCGTTATGGGAATTCAGGCGATGAAATCAGTGGAGATTGGAGACGGACTCGAGACCACAAGGAGACGAGGCTCACTCGCTCACGATGAAATCATTAAGGGCGAGAATGGCGCCGAGCGACAGACTGATCGCGCTGGTGGAATCGAAGGCGGTATGACAAATGGTGAAATCGTGCGGGTTAGTGCCGGAATGAAACCAATCAGTACTGTGCCAAGGGCCCTACAAACTATCGATACAGGATCAGGTGAGGCGACCACCGCTCATCACCAACGAAGCGACGTATGCGCCGTACCTGCATCCGGTGTTGTAGTTGAGGCAATGGTGGCTTTGGTTATCGCTAACGCAGTTATTGAGAAATTCGGTGGCGACTCTGTCGCCGAGACAAAGCGAAACATGCTGAGCTACCTAGATCACATCCCCAAAAATTTGCATTCGAGAATAGTTAGGGACTGATGGGCAAGACGCTCATCCTGGTTGGCCCAATGGGCGTTGGAAAGACAACCTTCGGCAAACGATTGGCGAAGAAGTGTGAACTTCCGTTTACTGACACTGACTCCCTAATCAGCAAGACCCATGGTTCGATATCCAGCATATTTCAAAGGTTCGGCGAGGCGCACTTCAGGCAGCTCGAGGAACTAAGTCTTGCCGACGCCATCGCGACCGGGGGAGTCGTAGCCACCGGCGGCGGCGTTGTTATGTCCAGCGTGAATCGTGAACTGCTAAAAGCTCACCACACTGTATTTCTAGATTCGAACATGGATTTTGTACTTAGGTCTTTGAACATAAAAAGGAGGCCATTGCTAAAAGATGATCCAGCAAATTGGGGTCGTCTTTATGATTCCAGGCTCGCCTCCTATCAAGAAGTCGCTACTACAACAATCAACACCGCAGACCGATCTGCTAAGGCGGTACTGGAAATTTTAGAAAAGGAAATTGCAAAGCTATGACAGAGATCACCATTGGACGCGCGCTTCTAAATGACGTTCCTAACTCACTTCATGGTGTCAGGAAAACATTAATCGTCTACCCGCAACCACTCGCGGCGACAGCAGAGGCTCTAGCGGAGCAACTAAAAACAGATGGCTTCCAAACCTACCTGGCTGAAGTACCGGCAGCAGAAGACGCGAAACGAGTCGAGGTCGCAGCCTTTTGTTGGCAAATTATGGGTCAAGCTGATTTTCACAGAAACGATGCCGTGATAGGGCTTGGTGGTGGTTCGACAACCGACCTAGCAGGCTTTGTAGCAGCCACCTGGTTGCGCGGCATACGTTCCGTCTTGATACCGACTACCTTGCTTGGAATGGTGGATGCAGCAATTGGCGGGAAAACCGGCGTTAACACCGCAGAAGGTAAGAACCTAGTGGGTGCTTTTCACCTTCCTCACAGCGTGATTATCGACTTGGACACCCTCACCTCACTTCCAAGAAATGAACTTCTCGCTGGAATGGCCGAGGTCGTTAAGTACGGCCTAATCTCCGACCCTTGGATTCTGGAAACCATTGAGTCGGATCCACTTGCGACTGACTCAACCTCCGATGTTTTCGAAGAACTAATTCGCAGGTCAGTCAAGATCAAGCAAGGGGTGACCTCGAGAGATCTGCGGGAATCTGGAGAGAGAGAATTCTTAAATTACGGCCACACTCTGGGTCATGCAATAGAGCATGCAGAGCGCTATAAGTGGCGTCACGGGGCCGCAATAGCAATTGGGATGGTATTTGCAGCTGAGCTCTCAATGCTTTCTGGAAAGCTTTCTGAGGCCGATGTCAATAGGCATCGATCTGTAATGAAATCCCTTGGCCTGCCAACAACTTACGATGCGGAGAAATGGCCACAGCTGCTTGACACAATGCAACGTGATAAGAAGGCCAGGGCTGGCTCCCTAAGGTTTGTCGTACTTAATGAAATAGGCAAGCCCTCAATCTTGAATGGCCCCACGCCGGAGTTAGTTTTTACCGCATTTCAAGCGATTGTGGAATAGCGTTGTCACATGGCTAAAATCTACGTGCTAAACGGACCCAATCTAAACCTGCTCGGAGCACGTGAACCGGAAATATACGGGTCGCTGTCTCTGGAGGACATCACCGTGGCATTGCAGGCACGGGGAGGTGAATTGGGACTCGAGGTAACTTGCCTTCAATCCAATAGCGAGGACCAGCTAATCCAGTGGTTACACGATGCATTCGCTGGGAAGTCTGATGTGATTCTTAACCCGGCCGCATTCACTCATTACAGTTACGCGCTGAGAGACGCGTGCGCCGCGCTTACGGCATCGGGCCCACAGCTGATTGAGGTTCACATAACGAATCCACACTCGAGAGAAGAATTCCGGCACACGAGTGTAATTTCCGGTGTTGCCACGGGCGTAATCGCCGGGTTCGGCATCGATAGTTACCTTTTGGCGCTTGAGCAACTGGCTCGCCACTAGAATTTGCAAGGCACTAAGGAGAAATAATGGCATCCTCGAACGACCTCAAAAACGGTATGGTTCTTCAAATCGAAGGGCAACTCTGGTCCGTGATTGAATTCCAGCACGTTAAGCCTGGAAAAGGGCCTGCCTTTGTTAGAACCAAGATGCGGAACGTGTTGTCGGGGAAAGTTGTTGATAAGACATTCAACGCGGGTGCGAAAATTGAGACAGCTAATGTCGACCGCCGAGACATGCAGTACCTCTACAACGACGGCACTGGCTTCGTCTTCATGGACACCACAAACTACGAGCAACTCATAGTCCCGACCGAAGTTGTCGGCGATGTTGCCAACTTCATTCTTGAAAATCAAAACGCAACTGTTGCCCTTCATGAAGGTTCGGCGCTCTATGTTGAACTTCCACCCTCAGTTGTGCTTGAAATTACTTACACAGAGCCAGGTCTGCAGGGAGATCGATCTTCTGGTGGCACCAAGCCGGCAACACTTGAGACTGGCTACCAAATTCAGGTGCCACTATTTATCGACAACAACACCAAGGTGAAGGTCGACACTAGAACCGGGGATTACCTCGGCCGCGTGAGCGAATAGTTGAGCGCCCGCACCAAGTCCAGGAAGCGAGCACTGGACGCTCTCTATGCTTCTGAAATAAGAAAGATTGACGCAAAGAGTCTCTTGAGTCAGACTGCGGCGGGTGTAGCGGATCGACAAAACCAAGAAGCAATATTTGATTACGCAGAGACTCTTGTAGTTGGCGTGACAGAAAATCTGGTCCAAATTGACGGCGAACTGAGATTGTTGGCAGACGGATGGTCCTTGGAGCGAATGCCAAATGTAGACCGATGCATATTGCGTCTCGGCTGCTGGGAAATTCTGCACAATTCTGACGTCCCAAACGAGGTTGCAATCGCTGAGGCTGTTGCGCTGGCAGCGGAGTACTCTACGGATGACTCCCCGAAGTTTATTAACGGCGTTCTGGCGAAGCTTGCAAAGGGAACCAAGGCACTTTAGGCGCCTGCTATACTGAAACGAAATGGTCCTTTAAATCCGTCCTGAGAGGCGAAGAAGGAGTGAAAGATGACTAAGCGAAGCGTGCTAAACGCATCGGACATAGATCGAGCGCTTAAGCGCATAGCCCACGAGATCGTGGAAGCAAATTCAGGCATTGAAAACCTAATACTTCTCGGAATCCCAACCAGGGGAGTAGATCTGGCAGACCGTCTTGCCGAGCACCTGTCAAACATTTCCGACGGCCAAACTGTGCTCCCCGGTGTATTAGATATCACTCTCTTTCGTGATGACCTTGCCACACTTGGTAGAGCGGTCAGCCCGAGCAGGATCCCTACAGCGGGAATCGAAGACAAAGTCGTCGTTATTGTGGACGACGTGTTGTTTTCTGGCAGAACAGTAAGGGCTGCCCTGGATGCGATTGCCAGTATCGGTAGGCCAAGGCAAGTCAAGCTTGCTGTTCTGGTTGACAGGGGACACCGGCAGCTTCCAATACGTCCGGACTTCGTAGGAAAAAACCTCCCAACCTCGATCCAGGAGAGAGTATTTGTTCGCCTTCAGGCAACCGAGGGAGTAGACGAGGTTGTGATCGAATCTTGAAAAACCTGCTGTCAATTCGAGACCTCTCAAAAGACAAGGCAATAGAACTTCTATCCAGTTCAAATGAGATGTCTGCCGTCAATAGACGAGCGATTAAGACGCTCCCCACTTTGCGCGGAAAGACCGTGGTGAACCTGTTCTATGAGAACTCCACTAGGACAAGGATTAGCTTCGAAATCGCGGCAAAGCGACTCGGGGCCGATGTTATCAACGTAAGCTCCGAAGTCTCCAGCGCCTCAAAGGGAGAAGGTCTCAAAGACACCGCCCAAACACTCGAGGCCCTCGGAGCCGACGCAATAGTGCTTAGGCATCCAATGTCCGGCGCTGCCCATGCGATGGCCACTCGAGGTTGGATCTCTTCTAGCGTGATAAATGCTGGGGATGGTAGGCACGAACATCCGACCCAGGCACTTCTTGATGCTCTGACGATAAATCGACATTTCGATGCTGGATGCGATTTCACTGGCTTGAAGGTACTTATAGTCGGGGATCTATTGCACTCCCGAGTAGCAAGGAGCAATTTTCTTTTGCTGAATCTTCTTGGTGCGACGGTGATTGCAACTGGACCAAAGGAGCTAATGCCCACTGGGTTCTCGGAGATGGGCGTCACTCTCTACGAAGGCTTGGATCAAGCCCTGGAACAAAAGCCAGACGCCATAATGATGTTGAGAGTGCAAAAGGAACGCATGCAGGCTGATGTGGCTTTCTCAGCTTCTAATTACCAGAGGAGCTGGTCACTCACGGAAGAGCGTCTTGGGCAATTGAAGCCGGCCAGTGTGATTATGCATCCGGGGCCCATGAACCGAGGCTTGGAAATTTCAAATGGGGCCGCCGAAGATTCAAGGTCGCAGGTGTTGGAGCAAGTTCAGAATGGACTTGCCGTAAGAATGGCAGTTCTTCATCACTTGCTGGGAGGTCAAAGCTAGTGTCAGTAATTCTCAAAGAAGTTACGTTAGCAAGCGGAACTCGAGCAGACATCCGAATTGAAGGGGATTCAATCGTGGAGATTGGTACTCTTCGCGAGAAGGGTGTCGACTGCAGTGGGCTAATGGCACTTGCTGGCCTCGTTGACCCGCATACTCACCTTAGACAGCCAGGTTTTGAAGCCAGCGAAACGGTTCTAAGTGGAACTAGGGCTGCAGCAAAAGGTGGGTACGTTGCGGTTACTGCGATGGCAAATACTGACCCCGTGGCTGACACCAGCAAAATCGTAGAGGATGTTTTTGCGCTCGGGCAAGCATCTAAATATTCATTCGTGCAGCCGATTGGTGCAGTCACAAAAGGATTGGCTGGTAAGCAGCTATCAGACATTACGGCTATGGCAAATTCACGGGCAAAGGTGCAGGTCTTTAGTGACGATGGACTGTGTGTCTTTGACGAGAACCTAATGCGTCAAGCTCTCCAAAAAGTGAAGGAATTCGGCGGCGCAATCGCGCAGCACGCGCAAGATCCGACACTTACAGACGGCTCGCAAATGAACGATGGCGCCCTTTCCATAGAGTTGGGACTGAAGGGGTGGCCGGTTCTGGCCGAAGAAGCAATAATTCAAAGAGATGCCGAATTGGCCCTCGAAACGGGGAGCCGACTTCATGTTTGTCACGTGACAACAGCTGGAGGCGTTGAAATTATTCGATGGGCTAAAAAGCAGGGTGCGAGAATCACCGCTGAGGTCACGCCTCATCACCTTTTGCTGGATCAAGAACTCGCCCGGAGTTATGACCCGGTCTATAAGGTCAATCCACCGCTGAGAACGAGCGTGGACAGCATCGCACTCCTAGAAGGACTCGTCGATGGCACAATCGACATGCTCGGAACCGATCATGCACCCCACTCTTCTGAGAAGAAGGATTGCGAATGGGAGAATGCAGCTTTTGGAATGATTGGCCTTGAAAGCGCTGCAAGTGCACTGCATCAGGTTTTAGTTGCTTCTGGAGCCGCTAGCTGGCAGCTATTCGAGAAGGTCTCGAGCCAGAATCCCGCAAAGATGCTTGGGCTAGCGGGGTATGGCTCTATTCAAGCTGGTGCCAGGGCCAACATCACGCTTTTTGATCCCGCGGCAAGCCTTCCCGGTGCGACTCCTTCGGCTTCCAAGTCGTCGAACTCACCATACGCCAATCTCACGCTTCAAGGCCGTGTCCAGCACACGATTAGAGATGGACATTTCACGATGTTCGATCACGTACTGAAGGAATTCGATGACTAGAGAACTCATTGGCTTTATAGCGCTTTTGATTGTCCCTGCGATGGCACTGATCGCTTACACCGCAGTCAGGAGGCGTCGCCGCGCCCAGGAGTCAGTAATTGAACCGCTGCCAGAATTCAAGGTTGGTGAGGCGCTGCCTGACTCGCTTTATGTCAGCACGGTGTTCACTTCAAGCCCGTTAGAAAGAGTATGGGCAAGAGGTTTGGGCCCAAGGGGTAGGGCCCAGGTTTCAATTAGTGAATCAGGTCTCGGCATCGCTCGAACAGGCGAGGCCAGCTTCACCATTCCTTCAGCCTCGATTCAAAGGATCGGGACCAGCACTGCAACCATAGACAAGGCAGTTGAAAGGGATGGTCTCCTGAGCATCTCCTGGACGCATTCGGGGATCGATCTCATCACCCAATTACGGTTCAGCAGCGCAGCCAGCCATCAGAAAGCCCTTGATACGATTACTACAAAGCTTGGAGTTAGATTTGAATAAGGCATACCTCGTTCTCGAGGACGGTACAATTTTCGACGGCCAATGTTATGGGGCAACGGGCCAGACCCTAGGTGAGCTAGTGTTCACCACCGGTATGACCGGTTACCAGGAAACCCTTACGGACCCGTCGTATTCTGGACAGATAGTAATCCAGACCTTTCCTCACATTGGGATTGTCGGAACAAACCAGACTGATTCGGAATCGGACAAAGTCTGGGTTGCCGGATATGTAGTAAAAGAGCCTTCCAGAATTTCTAGCAACTACCGAAGCGAGAAACCTCTCACGGAGCTTCTTATTGAGGGTGGCATTATTGGGATTTCAAACATCGATACCCGCGCCTTGACCCTTCACATTAGATCCTTAGGGTCAATGAGAGCAGGCATTTTCTCGGGTTCAGATCTTCCTGACCGTGCGGCGATGCTTGAGATAGTAAAGGCTTCGAGCCAGATGACAGGTCAATCACTGTCTTCCAAAGTTACGACCAGTGCAAGATATACGATCCCCGCAACCGGAACCTTGAATGGACGAGTTGCTGTGCTGGACCTCGGCATTAAGCGGTCCACCCTTGAGCACCTAGCCGGACGAGGCTTAGAAATTGAAGTCTTCCCGGCAGATAGTTCAGCCGACACGATATTGGCATCACAGCCAGATGGCTACTTTTTCTCGAATGGCCCCGGAGACCCGGAGGCAAGCGGAAATCAAGTTCAGATGCTCAAAGAACTCCTCGCAACCGGGAAGCCCTTCTTCGGAATTTGCTTCGGGAATCAGTTGCTGGGCCGCGCTCTTGGTTTTGAGACCTATAAATTGAAGTTTGGGCACCGTGGCATTAATCAGCCTGTTCTCAACGTTGCACAAAAGACAGTTGAGGTCACTGCTCATAATCACGGTTTTGCCGTCAAGCTCGAATCTGAGAGTGCCGAGTCACCCGCTGGATTTGGTCGAGTCAGAGTTTCTCATCGGGGACTAAATGACAACGTCGTTGAGGGCCTGGAATGTGAAGACATTCCAGCATTTTCGGTGCAATACCATCCAGAGGCTGCGGCCGGCCCGCATGACAGTCACTACCTTTTTGACAAATTTCTCAAGGCTATTCAGGAGACCAAATAATGCCAAAGCGCGCTGACATAAATTCGGTTCTCGTAATCGGCTCAGGCCCGATTGTTATTGGGCAAGCATGTGAATTTGATTATTCCGGAACACAAGCCTGTCGCGTTTTGCAAGAAGAGGGCATTCGAGTGATTCTGGTCAACTCAAACCCTGCCACCATCATGACGGACCCCGATTTTGCGGATGCAACTTTCATTGAGCCAATCACACCAGAGGTAATCGAGGCGATTATAGAAAAGGAGCGTCCCGACGCGATACTCCCGACTTTGGGGGGCCAGACAGCGTTGAACGCCGCGATGGCGCTTTACGAACGCGGATCTCTTGAAAAATACAATGTCGAACTAATCGGCGCAAATGTTGACGCCATCAGAGCCGGTGAAGACCGCCTTGAGTTCAAGGAGCTTGTGTTGAAAGCTGGTGCCGGTGTTGCAAACTCCGCGGTGGCACACAACATGGAAGAAGTGATCGAGATTGCAGGGCAAATCGGTTACCCAATGGTAGTTAGGCCTTCCTTCACCATGGGTGGGCTCGGTTCAGGCTTTGCATACGACGAGAAGGATTTGCGCCGTATTGCTGGAGCCGGCTTGCAAGCGTCACCCACAACCGAGGTACTCCTCGAGGAGTCAATTCTTGGCTGGAAAGAATACGAGCTCGAACTTATGCGAGACAAGAACGACAACACTGTTGTGGTTTGCTCCATCGAAAACTTCGATCCAGTCGGTGTGCACACTGGCGACTCGATTACCGTGGCACCAGCCATGACGCTAACCGATCGTGAGTACCAAAACCTTAGAGACATTTCAATCCAAATTATTCGAGATGTAGGCGTGGACACCGGTGGTTGCAACATTCAGTTTGCGGTCGACCCAACGGATGGCCGTGTGATTGTGATTGAAATGAATCCAAGGGTCAGCCGTTCATCGGCATTGGCGTCGAAGGCGACAGGTTTTCCGATAGCAAAGATCGCTGCAAAGCTTGCCATTGGTTACACGCTCGACGAGATTCCAAACGACATCACGTCTGTCACCCCTGCATCTTTTGAGCCAAGCCTGGACTACATCGTGGTAAAAGTTCCTAGATTCGCGTTTGAGAAATTCCCGGCTGCCGACCCGACCCTCACCACAACGATGAAGAGCGTTGGAGAAGCAATGGCAATTGGCCGAACATTCTCCCAGGCGCTACAAAAGGCCCTTCGCTCCCTTGAAAAACGCGGCAGCTCATTTTCTTGGCCGAATGTGAAACTGCCCGTGGATAGGTTGCTCGAACAAATGTCAACGGCAACCGAGTCCAGAATTAGCCAGGTTCAGCAGGCACTCTGGTCTGGCGCAGAAGCTTCGACGATTCACGAGATCACAAAGATTGACCCTTGGTTTGTTGATCAAATTGTGCTTATAAATGAGATCGCAGAGTGGTTTAGAGATTTAGAGACTGTCGGGTTAGACGAGCTCAAGCGAGCCAAAGAGCACGGCTTTTCGGACGCGCAATTAGCTGACCTTCGACAAACATCCGAAGCTGAAATGACCGCCATCCGGCATGGATTCAACCTCAGACCTGTTTTCAAAACAGTTGACACTTGCGCGGGAGAGTTCCCAGCCGAAACCCCCTACCACTACAGCTCCTATGAGCAGTTCACCGAGGTCACCGCTTCGGACCGGAAAAAGGTTGTGATTCTAGGTAGTGGGCCTAACCGAATCGGTCAAGGTGTCGAGTTCGATTACAGCTGCGTACATGCCACCTTCGCGCTGCGCGAAATCGGAATTGAAACAATTATGATCAATTGCAATCCAGAGACAGTGTCGACTGATTATGACACTGCTGACAGGCTTTACTTTGAACCACTGACACTGGAAGACGTTCTTGAAGTCATTCATGCAGAGGCTCAGTCAGGCGAACTGCTAGGTGTCCTCGTGCAGCTGGGAGGACAGACCGCTCTTGGGTTAGCGGAAGGACTCCAGAAGGCTGGAATCACAATTCTTGGCACGAGCCCAGAAAATATTGATAGAGCTGAGGAGCGAGGTCAATTCCAGCAGATCCTAGACAGCGGTAACCTCCTAGCCCCAGCCAATGGGATCGCAACCAACCTTTCCGAGGCGGCCGCCGTAGCCGACCGTATCGGCTTCCCTGTTCTGGTTCGGCCAAGCTTCGTACTTGGTGGCCGCGGCATGGAAATCGTTTACGATCAGGACTCTTTGAGTGGCTATTTCGACCGAATTGCAGAACACGCTCTAGTTGACGCAAAGCATCCTCTATTGGTGGACCGGTTCCTTGACGACGCCATCGAGATAGACGTTGACGCGATCTACGATGGTCACGAGCTCTTTATCGGTGGAGTCATGGAGCACATCGAAGAGGCCGGTATTCACTCCGGCGACTCAAGCTGCACGCTTCCACCTATAACGCTTAGCCAGAACCAAATCAATCGAGTTGCTGCTGCAACCGATGTAATCGCTAAGGGACTCAACGTAATCGGGCTGCTAAATGTTCAATTCGCCCTCGCGTCCGATGTGTTGTACGTACTGGAAGCAAACCCTCGTGCCAGCCGGACCGTTCCGTTTGTTTCAAAGGCACTTGGGACCACACTGGCAAAAGCAGCTGCCAGAGTCATGGTTGGCGCAACAATTGCAGAGCTTGTCGCGGAAGGAAACCTTCCTCATCAAGATGGTAGGCACCTCCCACCTGGCACGCCAATCTCCGTAAAGGAAGCTGTGCTGCCATTCAAAAGATTCGCAACAGCGGATGGACGATTTGTGGACTCTTTGCTTGGACCAGAGATGCGCTCCACCGGCGAAGTGATGGGTATAGACAAGGATTTCCCGACCGCATTCGCTAAGTCTCAGGCAGGTTCAGGGTCAGCCTTGCCAACATCAGGAACAGTCTTCGTCTCCGTAGCCGACAGAGATAAACCACAACTATTGCTTCCAGTCAGGCGTTTGGACCAATTGGGTTACCGCATCCTCGCAACCGAGGGAACTGCTCAGATGCTAGCCAGGCATGGCATAAAGGCCGAGTCGGTCATCAAGCATTCTGAAGCCAAAAGTGGCGAAGTATCAATCGTTGACATGATCACAAATGGCCAGGTCGATGTCGTCGTAAACACGCCTTCCGGCGCTGATGCAAGAGTCGATGGCTACGAGATTAGAGCCGCCACGACAGCCGCCGACAAGCCAATCTTCACAACAGTGGCTCAACTGTGTGCCGCGATTGGATCCTTTGAAGTCGTCCGGGAAGGGCCTTTCTCAGTGAAGCCACTGCAGGAATACGCTCAAGAGAGAATCGAGTTACTGACTTGATTGGATTTGGTGAACTTTTAGGGCAAAAAAAGGCAGAATACGGCGCCCTTTGCCTGGGAATTGACCCGAGCGAGACTGAACTAAATAGCTGGGGCCTTCCAGATAACGCCAGCGGGGCAAAAGACTTTGGCTTGCGCTGCATCGATGCCGCAGATTCACGTATTGGCATTATTAAGCCGCAGGTCGCATTCTTTGAGCGGTTTGGCTCAGCCGGTTACCTAGCCCTTGAAGAGGTTCTGCAGGCTGCTCGTGACATGGATTTACTTGTTATCGCTGACGCCAAACGTGGTGACATAGGTTCAACGATGCTTGGCTATGCACAGGCCTGGTTCGGCGATGATTCGCCGTTGCGCGTAAACGCCCTTACTGTCAGCCCCTATTTAGGAGCTGACTCAGCCCTTGAAATGCTGGACCATGCAAGAGACATCTCAGGTGGCATATTCATGCTGGCAGCTACCTCCAATCAGGAGGCCAATGTTGTGCAAGCATCAAAAACTAAGGGGCAGACTGTAGCCATGGGAGTTCTACGAACGGCTATGACGCAGGGAGCTAGCGACTTCGGTGTAGTTATCGGTGCTACCCAGTCACTCAAGGATTTTGGTTTGGAAGAAGTATTGACCGAAGACGTTGGCGTGCCAATACTTGCTCCTGGATTCGGAGCTCAGGGCGCGGATCTAGCTGACCTCAAGAATCTATTCGGCGCTAGTGCTCCTAACGTGGTTGCAAACATGTCCAGGGGCTTGACGAGCCAAGGCCCTCAAGCGATGGCTAATCTAATTGACCGAGCGAAACTAAAATTATGACGCTCATAGTTCTAGCTGGGCCAGCAGGTGTCGGCAAAGGTTCTCTTGTGAACTGGATTCTCACGAATGATTCGCGCTTCACATTGTCTGTATCGGCGACCACTAGACCACCAAGGCAAGGTGAAGTCGATGGAGTTCACTACCAATTTATTGAGCGAGCAGAATTTCAAGCTTTGATAGCAGGCAACCAAATGCTTGAGTGGGCTGTTGTCCACGGTCATAACTACTACGGCACGCCTCTGAACGAACTCACTCGAGCCGAAGCAAGCGATAAGCACTTGCTGCTGGAAATCGACCTGCAAGGTGCACGGCAAGTAAAAAAGCGAATACCTCAGGCAATCTCCATTTTCGTCCAACCCCCCTCATGGGAAGTTCTCGAATCAAGGCTTCGACAAAGAGAAACAGAGACAGACGCGGAAATACAAACTAGACTAGAAACCGCGAAAGCCGAGATGGCTGCAGCCCATGAATTTGATTATCAAGTCATAAACGATGACCTAGTCCAAACCGGCTTAGAGATTATTAAGATCGCCACAGATCCAGAAAGAGAGACATGAACGAGAGCATTGCAAACCTAGTAGGAATTGTTTCACCCCCAATCGATGAGCTTTTAGAGAAGGTGGACTCTAACTACGAGTTAGTAATTTTTGCTTCAAAGCGCGCACGCCAGATCAACGAGTACTACAGCGCTCTGCACGAGGGTTCACTCTTTAACTACGTTGGCCCACTAGTTGACTCAAGTATTGACGACAAGCCCCTCAGCATTGCTTTGAAAGAGATCCACGCGGGCAAGCTGGAAAAGAAGCCGAACCACTAGGTTGACTTGCGCATTCTGCTTGGCATCACGGGTGGAATAGCGGCTTATAAAGCCGCAAACTTGGTCCGAGCCTTGGCTGAACTTGGGCATAATGTTCAAGTACTTCCAACCAAAAACGCGCTTGAGTTTATTGGAAAGTCGACTCTCGAAGCCCTTTCTGGTAACCCGATTTATACCGAGATGTATGAAGACGTCCAAGAAGTTAGGCACGTCGCCTATGGCCAGGAGGCCGAGCTTGTGCTGGTCGCACCAGCCACTGCCAACTTCCTCGCAAAATTAGCTAACGGCATGGCCGATGATCTACTGATGAATGCGATCCTGGCAAGCTCAGCGCCGGTCGTTGTGTGTCCAGCCATGCACACTGAAATGTGGCTCAACCCGGCTACTACAGCCAACGTTGAAATCCTGGAGCAGCGTGGAATTCGCGTGATGAGACCTGAAAGTGGTCGTCTCACAGGTGGCGATAGTGGTTTGGGTCGATTGCCGGAAACTAGCGACATTATTTCTTTTGCACTTTACGGCTCTGAGGTTTTGGCAGGAAAGTCTGTAATCGTGACGGCTGGCGGCACGCGTGAGCCAATCGACGAAGTACGCTTCATCGGAAACTTCTCATCCGGGCGTATGGGTATTGAACTTGCTCTGGCGTTTAGAGATGCTGGTGCGCAGGTGAAACTGATTGCTTGCAACATCGATAGAGAGTTGCCAGCAGGCATCGAAATCCAGCGGGTATCTAGCGTTTCCGAGCTGGAGTCCGCGATGGATCAACCTTCAGACCTATTGGTCATGGCCGCAGCTGTTTCTGATTTTCAACTCAAAAACCCTCATCGAGGAAAGCTGCCTCGTGGAGAGGCAATGTCTTTGGAGCTAACGCCAACAAAAGACTTGTTGGCACAGTACGCCGCCAACCAAAAGGATTCCTATTGCGTAGGCTTCGCACTCGTTGAGAACGGTAGTGATGTCATCAAAGTCGCAACTCGAAAGATGCAGGAAAAGGGTGTGGCTGCGGTGGTTGGGAACGAAATTACCGCGCTCGGTGCCGTTGACTCATCGGTTCACTTTGTAACAGCTGATGGCGCACAACATAAATCCGGCAGCAAAACGGACATCGCTCGGTGGCTCGTTGCGGAGCTAAGTGCCATCTTGTCCAAGTCCTAACTAGACTTGAATTTATGACGCTACGAACTTTTACCTCAGAATCTGTAACTGAGGGGCATCCGGATAAAATCTGTGACCAAATCTCCGACACGATCTTGGACGCACTGCTCGAACAAGATTCTGAGGCCAGAGTCGCGGTTGAGACACTTGTGACCACAGGCCTCGTGCACGTAGCCGGAGAAGTCACAACCACTGGCTATGTAGAGATTCCTCAGCTAGTGAGGCAAAAACTACTAGACATTGGTTACAACTCATCCAACATTGGGTTCGATGGCGAGTCTTGCGGTGTTTCGGTTTCGATTGGAGCGCAGTCAAGCGACATAGCTCAAGGAGTTAATAACTCCCTCGAGTCGCGAGGATCAGACAGCGGAATTCAAATCGGGGCTGGCGACCAGGGAATGATGTTCGGATATGCAACGAACGAAACCAAAAATTTCATGCCAGCGCCGATATCACTGGCGCACCGACTTACTGAAAAACTCGCTGCTGTCCGCCGAGAGTTAGACAAACCGGTCTTGAGGCCTGATGGCAAGGCGCAAGTATCTGTTTCCTACGAAGGCGCCACCCCGATTTCGATTGAGACAATAGTTCTGTCCACTCAGCACCACCCCGACGTAAATCAGGATGAGCTCGCTGCACTTGTCTTAGAGCGAGTTATAAAGCCAGTGCTTGCGACAAGTGAACTGGATTACAGCGAGACGAATTACTACATCAACCCGACCGGCAGGTTCGTGATCGGAGGTCCGCAAGGAGACGCAGGCCTAACCGGCAGAAAGATTATTGTCGACACCTACGGTGGAAGTGCGAGACACGGTGGAGGTGCCTTCAGTGGCAAAGACCCCTCGAAAGTGGATAGGTCTGCTGCATACGCGATGCGATGGGTTGCGAAGAACTTGGTAGCAGCTGGTCTAGCCGAGAGAGCAGAAATCCAGGTCGCATACGCTATCGGCGTCGCTTCGCCGGTGTCACTGCACGTCGAAACCTTTGGAACCGAATCGGTTGAGCAAGAAGCAATCCTGCACGCAATTTCGAAGGTTTTCGACTTGCGTCCAGCTGCAATTATCGAGGCACTTGACCTTAAGCGTCCGATCTACGCAAAGACAGCAATCTACGGTCATTTCGGGAGAGAGTTACCGGAATTTACCTGGGAGAAACTCGACCGCGTTGATGCTCTGAGACAAGCCGCGGGGCAGTAGGTGAGTCGCTTTGTATCTGTGGCCGCAAAGTCTCCCTTGATACAGCTTGACCGGTCTTTTGACTACATCGTCCCTGATGAACACATTGACGAAATTCGCATCGGACAAGAGGTGGTATTTCCCCTCGGGCGAAGCAAGAAGCCACAGGTGGGATTCGTGACTCAAACATTGGACGAAAGTGAATTTGCCACAACCTCGCTGCTGAGCGTGTCAGATAACAGTGAAGTCCTGCCACCCTCTCTGGCAAAGTTCTTGCGGCAGGTCGCAGACCGACAGTGCGTTGCACTTGGTGAACTCTTGGGATTGGCAATTCCGGATCGTATGACCACGATTGAGAAACTCCAACCGCTGGCAGTTCTTACCAAACCGCAAAACCTGATCGAAGTGAACGTGGTTCCACCACTAACTGCAAAGTCCGCTGTTTTGACATCAGCCAGAGCAGTAAACATAGACGGTTCGAACCATCCAGATTGGGCGGTTCTTATCGCCACGGAGGCCATAAAGCGTTTCAGCAATGGCCTTTCCTGCATTTTGATTGCCCCTGAGAAGGCGGACATAGATTGCCTGGAGTCTGCACTTGGCGCCCTCGGATTCAAGGATGCCCTAATTATGATGAGGCCCGGGTCAAAAAAATCCACCAGATATCAAAATTTCCATCTCATCAAGGACTCGCAAGCAGTCATCGTAGTTGGCACCAGGTCGGCCATCTATGCGCCGGTGCAAAACTTGGGTCTCGTGGCTCTTCATGATGACCTTGATGACAGCCTGAGAGATCAGGGATCGCCCTTCACGCACTCCAGAGAGCTGGCGCTAATGAGGGCCACCGATGGCGTGGCGCTTTTGTTCACCGCACCCTACCGCTCAGTAGAAATCGAGCGCTTGGTGTCAATCGGCCACATGTCGGAACACAGAGTTGTTGCAAAGCCTATTCGCATCTCATATACCGAGCCTGGAATCAGAATGGATCAGTCTGCTTTTCAGCTTGTAAAAGAGTACCTAGAAGCTGGAGTTGTGCTGGTATTGCTTCCTCGAAAAGGGGACTCTGCCGCTGTGTATTGCGGTGGCTGCGGAGATAAACTCAGCTGCAGTTGCGGCGGGTACATGTGGCAACCAGATTCTGACACGGTGCAATGTCGAATCTGTCGGACAAATTACACCCGCTGCACGAAGTGTGAATCTCGAAGCATCAAGAAGGGTCGCACCGGTAGCGCCAGGACAGTGTCGGAGTTAGGTAAGACATTTCCAAACATCTTCATTGCAGAGGCCGCTGGCGGCAAGAAGCTCACCGGGCTGAAGCAAAAGAATCAACTGGTTATCGCGACCCCAGGTTCAGCACCGAGACTCAAGCAAGGATATGCGGCGGTGCTTGTCCTAGACTGCGATGTTTGGCTGAGCAGGCAAAGTCTAAACGCTCAACAGCTTGCACTGCGTGACTGGATGGAAACCTTCGATCTGATGGCAGAAGATGGCAGAGCAATCCTTTCCGGTATCGGATCTGAACTCGGAACAGCAGTCAGCCTCGGCAAATTGATTCCCCTAGCTCAGCAAGCACTTCGAGAGGCAAAGGAGTTGAATTTGCCGCCAGCATCCAGGATCTGCACCCTGGAAGCTACAGGCGTCACCCTCGAAGCTGCGTTGGAGGCAGCCAAATCCCAAAAAGGCGAGGTGATCCGGGCTGACTTTTCCTCTGGTACAGCCCTGATTCGCTTTTCCTTTAACCAGGGTGCAGCCGTTGCCAAAAGCTTGAGAGCGGTGGCTGTCGGAGCAACAGCGAGGACAATAGGCAATACGAAGCGTCGCGGGTTGCGAGTTGTCATGGACGACGCTAGAGCGCTTTAGGAATTTATGAAAATAGTATTTGCCGGTACGCCTCAGATCTCAGCTCTGGCGCTTGAAATAATCTCCGAAGCCCACGAAGTTGTCTTGGCAATTACGCGACCAGACGCTCTTGTCGGGCGAAATCGAACCCTAACGCCATCACCGGTAGCGCTCAAGGCTGGAGAACTAGGAATCCCAGTTATCAAAGCAAACAAGTTCGATGAGGAAGTGATTTCTGAGATTTCTGGTAGCGGGGCCCAGAATGCCGTTGTGATTGCTTTTGGCGCAATGATTCCCGCTCAGGCTTTGGGGTTGCTGGATTGGTGGAACATCCACTTCTCGCTGCTGCCAATGTGGCGCGGTGCTTCGCCCCTGCAGCACTCAATGATGACCAATGGACCAAGTGGCGTCACGATTTTTAGACTCGACCAAGGAATGGACACTGGTCCCGTTCTGGCGCAACAAAACATCAAGTTCCTGCCATCAGAGACCTGCGGAGAAGCCCTGGTGAGGTTTACTGGCATTGCATCCAACCTGGTCTGCGACCTTCTCACCAACATTCCGGAAGCGACCCCTCAGGCGGGGACAACGAGCTACGCAGGCAAGATTGTACGAGCCGATGCGAGAATCGACTGGAGTCAACCTGCCACGCGAATAGACGCACTCGTAAGAGCCATGAACCCTGAACCGATGGCTTGGACGGAGATCAACGGCAAAGATGTCAAGATAATAAGAACTCACCTCACTGAAACAGACTATGGAACCACCAAGATTCCAGGCGCTGTATTTAAAGATGAGAATGGTGCAGTGCTCGTGCAGTGTGGCGACGGAAAGCAGATTGCCCTGATAGAACTGCAGCCTTCAGGAAAAGGCAGAATGCCCAGCTCGGATTGGCTGAACGGGCAAAATAAGGAGATTCATTTTGGATAACCCACGGCAATTGGCGTTGGACCTCTTGGGCCGAGTTGCGACATCGGAAAGCTACATAAACCTGCTGCTTCCAAAGGAACTCGCGAAAAGAGACTGGAACGACGCCGACAAGGGTCTGGTCCAGGAGCTCAGCTATGGAGCATTGCGCTGGCAACTTCAGTACGACCAAATTATCGATCACTTCACCGCAG
Source organism: Aquiluna sp. (assembly GCA_029241985.1). Taxonomy (GTDB): domain Bacteria; phylum Actinomycetota; class Actinomycetes; order Actinomycetales; family Microbacteriaceae; genus Aquiluna. Next base: position 43,265 of record JAQWUU010000021.1, read on the forward strand.
GAAAAACTCTTTCACAGAATCTGCGTTCTGCTATTCAGCTGGGCCTTCATCAACTGTTCCGTATGCGGATCCCGACTCATGCCGCCATCAATGAAACCGTGGACCTAGTGAAGCGGTTTGAAAATAGCGCGGCCGGCCTTGCCAACGCTGTTTTGAGAAATGCAGACCGGGCAGGTCTGGATCCGCTCCTCGAAACAATCACTCAAGGAAAAGACAGATTCTCCAAGTTGTCGATCATTCACTCTCACCCGCTTTGGATCATCACAGGCATGCAGTCCGCGCTGGAGTTGGATAATCGCGGTGACCAGCTTGAGGATCTGTTGATTGCAAATAACGAAGTACCTGGAGTCAACCTGGTAGCCCTAACAGAGGATGCTGCTAAAAGACTCGTGGATTCGGGTGTCGAGCGTGGAAGCGCTTCACCCAGGGGTTTTCTTGCGAAGGGCAATCTCACGGAAGTGCTGAGCGATCGTGATGTAAGAGTGCAGGATCAGGGGTCTCAGTTGGTCGCGCTCGCATTCGCCTCAATTGCGCCAAAGGAATCTAGCTGGCTGGACATGTGTTCTGGGCCAGGTGGTAAGTCAGCAGTGCTTGAAAGGCAGATCGGCAAGACAGGACTTCTGACGTGCTATGAACCAAACGCCAAGAGGGCCAAACTGGTTCAAAACGCTCTGCTTCCAAATGGCACATCGGTCGTTCTCACAGCACGAGGTCAAGACGCTCCTGAAATGGCTTTCGAGGCTATCTTGCTTGACGCTCCTTGCGCGGGGCTGGGATCTCTTAGAAGGAAGCCCGAATCGCGTTGGTCGAAGACGCCTGAACAGCTGCCAGAGCTAACCAAATTGCAGGCTGAGCTCATCGACGCAGCTGTTAGGGCACTCAAGCCAGGAGGCCACTTGATGTATGCCACTTGCTCGCCCCTGGTCATTGAGACGAACGCCCAGATACGAGCAGCACTGGATCGTCACAGCGAGCTGGAATTGATTGATCTATATCCAATTTTGAAACAATTAGCACCAGACTTAGCACTAAACGAAAATCGGAAGACGGTTCAACTCTGGCCGCACTTGCACAAAACTGATGCCATGTTCATGGCGTTACTTAGGAAGAGAGAGGAAAGTTAGCATGCAGATCAACCCTTCTATTTTGAGCGCTGACTTTGCAAACCTCGAATCGGAGCTAAACACCATTGCTAGCGCCGACATGGCACATGTTGATGTCATGGATAACCATTTCGTGCCGAACCTCACGATTGGCCCTGCAGTTGTGAAAAGGCTTGCCGAGGTTTCCCCCATTCCGCTAGACGTCCACCTAATGATCGAGAACCCAGACAAGTGGGCAATCAGCTACGCCGAGGCAGGCGCTGCATCGGTGACTTTTCACATTGAGGCGAGTCACCAACCGATTGACCTCGCTAGGAGACTACGAGCAGCAGGTGCAGAGGCAGCGGTAGCTATAAAGCCCGGTACAGACTTGTCCACAATTGTTGAGCTCCTTCCTGAGATTGACATGCTCTTGGTGATGACAGTTGAACCGGGGTTCGGGGGCCAGCCTCTAATCAAAGACACCCTTCACAAAATTGCCGAGGCTAGGAAGCTGATTCGCAAGAGCGGGGCAAAGATTCGGCTGCAAGTCGATGGGGGAGTGACCGAATCAAACCTGGGCGAGCTGGCGCAACTCGGAGCCGATTCATTCGTGGCCGGTTCAGCAATTTACAATCACAGTGACCGTGCTCTTCAGATTCATAAACTTCGCGAATCCGCAAGGCTGGGCTTAGGTCGCAGCTAACTTCTTAGTATCCTTGAGGTATGAAAAGCTTCCAAGACCTCTTTGACGAACTCAGTGCTAAGAAAAGCGTTGACTCTGACGCTTCCGGCACTTCGAAATTGCTGGACGCGGGCGTGCACGCGATCGGCAAAAAAGTAGTTGAGGAAGCCGCGGAACTTTGGATGGCAGCCGAACATGAGTCTGATGAGCAGGTGGCCCTTGAGGCTTCGCAGCTCATTTATTACATTCAGCTGATCTTAATTTCAAGAAATATTCCCCTGAAGTCCGTGGAAGCGGTGCTCTAATGCTGAGAGTAGCAATCCCAAATAAGGGGATTCTTTCAGAGTCCGCAATCCAAATGCTCAAGGAAGCCGGCTACCAAACGAGGCGGGACAGTCAAGAACTTCACTTAGTCGACCAGGCTAACAACACTGAATTTTTCTACCTTCGACCACGAGACATCGCCACTTACGTGGGGTCTGGCTCGCTTGACGTGGGACTCACTGGTTTAGACCTTCTCATGGATTCAGAATCTCCGGCTGAAGAGATTGCTGATCTTGGGTTTGGTGGCTCGACATTCCGGTTTGCCGGTCCTGTGGACTCTAATTTCAAGCGTCCAAGCGACCTCCAGGGTAAGAGATTGGCCACCGCCTATCCCAAGCTTATTAGCAACTACCTATCGAAACTTGATGTCCACTGCGAAATTGTAAAGCTTGATGGAGCGGTTGAATCTGCAGTCAAGCTTGGGGTGGCTGACGCGGTGGCAGATGTGGTTTCAACGGGCAACACTCTAAGGAAAGCTGGCTTGCAGATCTTCGGAGAAACGATCCTCACGTCTACCGCAAGATTGATAGCTGCACCTGGTAAATCTGAAGCCGCCCAAACACTACTAATGAGGCTCAAGGGTGTTCTGGTAGCTCGAAAGTACGTGATTATTGATTACGACTGCCCTATTAACCTCCTGGACGCGGCGACCAAAATTACGCCAGGTATTGAGTCTCCAACTATTTCTCCACTTGCAAACCTCGACTGGGTTGCGGTCCGTGCACTGGTTCCAGCCGAAGACACTAACCAGATAATGGATAGCCTCTATGCGGTGGGCGCAAGAGCAATCCTTGTCTCGGCTATTCACGCAGCGAGAATCTAGTGCCGGTAATTCGAGTCATTCCATGCCTCGATGTGGCTAGTGGACGCGTAGTCAAAGGAGTAAATTTTCAAGGCTTGAAAGACGCCGGCGACCCGGTTGAATTGGCCGCAAACTATTACCGTCAAGGCGCCGATGAAATTACTTTCCTCGACGTCACTGCCGCGTCTGAGAACCGATCCACCACTAAAGACCTTGTGACCCGTTGCGCAGAAGAGGTCTTTATTCCGTTGACCGTCGGGGGAGGTATTAGAGGCGTAGAGGATGTTACAGCTTTACTGAAAGCCGGCGCTGACAAAGTTTCGGTGGGTTCAGCCGGTATTGCAAGGCCAGATTTACTGTCGGAAATTGCAATGGAGCACGGGAACCAGATTCTTGTGGTTTCGTTAGACATTAAGCGGGGCGACACCAAGTCAGGCTTCACTGTTACATCCCATGGGGGCCGAAAAGAAACCGGGCTTGATGCGATGGAATGGGTGACTCAGGTGCAGCAGTTGGGTGCAGGGGAGTTACTTATAAACAGCATGGACGCCGACGGAACCAAGCAAGGTTTTGACATAGAGCTCATTGAATTGGTGCTTAGAGAGTCCTCAATACCAATTATCGCCTCGGGTGGTGCCGGAACTATTTCGCACTTCGTCGAAGCCGCTCAGGCCGGAGCAGACGCTCTATTGGCAGCCAGTGTTTTTCACAGTGGAGCAATAGCTATTTCAGAAGTAAAGTCAGAGCTTGCAAAAGCTGGAATAGAGGTGAGATGAGATCGCTCGAAATTGATTCGGTTTCTTTTGACGACAAAGGTTTGGTACCCCTGATTTGCCAAGACCAGCAAACGCGAAGCGTGCTGATGCTCGGGTATGCCAACCGCGAGGCGCTTGAAAAAACTATCCAGACCGGTGATATTCACTTCTATTCAAGGTCAAGGGCTGAACTTTGGCACAAGGGCTCAACGAGTGGCAATTTTTTGAAATTGGTATCCATACAAATGGACTGCGATTCGGATGCACTTCTTGCAGTTGTGAACCCACTTGGGCCAACTTGCCACACCGGTGCAAATTCGTGTTTTGAGGAAAGTTGATGCTTTCACTTAGCGAATTTCTATCACAGTCCAAATCATTCAACGTAATCCCAGTAGTCAAAAGGCTTTTTAGCGGCACTGAGACTCCGATCGGGATCTACCAGAAGCTGGCTGGCAAGAATCCAGACACATTCTTGCTCGAATCTGCCGAGCAGGGAGTCTGGGGTAGGTACTCATTTATAGGCGTTGAATCAAGGGGTCAACTTACAGCCACTGGTTCGCAGGCTAGATGGCAAGGCCAATCAGATGCTCTTCCGGGAGGATCAACACTTTCGGCGGAACCGATGCTCGCGCTAGAGCAGGTTCAAACGGCTTGGAAGTCTGCACCCGTTGATTTCCCTCTGAGTTCAGGACTGGTGGGTTTTCTAAGCTGGGGTGCAGTGAACTTGATTGAAACGCTTCCCGACAGTAAACCTGCAGACTACGAAATTCCACTCTATGGCTTCAATCAGTTTTCTCAGTTAGTGGTCATGGACCATCAAACGTCGGAGATCGTATTGGTGAGCGTGGTTTTCATAGATGGGCAAGACCTGGAGGCGGCGCATAAGCGCGCTTTATCCGAAGTGTCCGAACTTGAACGACGGCTGTCTGAACCTACACCTGCGATTTTGACAACTCCCGATTGGCCCGAGCCGGAGACCAACGGCAATACGACCGAGGAGGAGTTTCTTCAAAAAGTCGAGCTTGCGAAGGAACACGTAAGAGCGGGTGACGTTTTTCAAGTCGTAATCTCACAGCGCTTTGATCATGACCTGCAAGCTGATGCCCTTGAGGTATACCGTGCTCTTCGTGCAATGAACCCGAGCCCTTACATGTACCTGACCAGATGGAAGGACGACGCGGGCGAGTTCGCAATCGTTGGGAGCTCGCCAGAGGCTCTGATTAAGATAACTGGCGATCAAATTGTTACCCACCCAATCGCCGGCTCCAGGCCACGCGGTGCGGATTTAGAGCTCGACAACTTGCACGCACAAGAATTACTCGGAGATCAGAAGGAAATAAGCGAGCACCTGATGCTCGTCGATCTAGCTAGAAACGACCTTCTCAAGGTGTGTGACCCAACCTCGCTCCGCGTAAGCGAGTTCATGCAAATCCACAGGTTCTCGCACATCATGCACTTGGTCTCCACAGTTGAAGGCCGGCTTCTTCCGACGACCAACATGGTTTCCGCGATGCTTGCAACTTTCCCTGCCGGAACCTTGTCGGGAGCTCCCAAACCACGTGCCCTAGAAATCATCCATGACTTGGAGCCAAGCTACCGAGGACTTTTTGGCGGGTTGGTTGGCTATTTCGACTTTCAAGGAAACGCAGATCTCGCAATTGCCATCAGAACCGCAGTTCTAAGAGATGGCGTTGCCAGAATTCAAGCCGGAGCTGGAATAGTTCTTGATTCGGTTGCCAAAACCGAGTACGAAGAGACAAAATCGAAGGCGTCAGTTGTTTTGAGAGCTGTGGCCGCTGCAAATGCGATGGCTCATGAATAGATATCTGAACTTAGCTACCTTTGCCGTTCTAATCTGGTTCACTACTGCATTCTTGCCCTGGGTGAGGGTAATAGACCCACACTCAGAAGCCGCAGCTGATTTGGGCTCTCTCACTGGCTCTGAATTGACCGCTCTATCTCTGCTCATTCCTGCAATCACGTTGTTGATTTCCGTGATGTCTCGCTACCAAAGGCTGAGACTTGTATTGGTGCCAGCAGCGGCTCTGCTTTCAATCATTGGCATTTGGATGATTTACGTCGCCGACTTCGGCTCCTACCCCGCAGTGGCAGAGCGGATTGCGGTTTCGACTGGCCAAGGCTCCATAGCCGGCTTCCAGATTGAGAATCAGGTTGGAGTGCTGACTTTTATGGTCGCGGGAGCACTCACTGCAGCGCTTCTTGTTGCGTCAGCTTTTCAAAGAAGCAATAAGACTAGGCAGGCGACCGTAGGACAAGAGCCACAATCCTCAACTCAAGACTTATGGGACCTTCAATAGGCAAATCTACTTGCTAGAATTGAGGTTCATCCAGGAAGGCAGCATGAGCGAAAACAACGACGAAATAAGCCACGGACATTCGACTGCAGCCTGGGCAACAGTGCTGATAGTAATCGTGGCATTCTCGATTGGAACGTTGTTTTTCTGGCTTGATGTTGCCGCGCTAGTTTGGGCGTCCGCCGCACTTGCCGCAATCGCACCGCTTTTCGGACTCATGCTCAAAAGGGCCGGCTACGGAGTCGGTGGCGAACACACCAAGTCCCACTAGTGCTTGACGCTCTCTTCGCAGCTGCAAGCGATGATGCAGACATAAGAAGTAAGTCAGTAAGTAGGGCCAGCCTAGAGTCCCTCGTCTCGAACATGCCGCCCTGCGCGTCTGCTGTTGAGGCACTCAGCGCATCAAACAAAATCAAAGTAATCGCGGAAATAAAGAGGGCTAGCCCTTCCATGGGTGACCTTGCGGAGATTGACAGTGCAGCGGATCTCGGAAGCATTTACGAAAAAAGTGGTGCGCATGCCATATCCGTTCTCACTGAGAGGTCTGGATTCAAGGGCTCACTCTTGGACTTGGAGTCAGTAAGCGCTCGGGTTGAGATACCCACACTTCGAAAAGATTTCATATCAAATGAGTACCAAATTATCGAAGCGCGAGCTGCTGGCGCATCATTCGTGCTACTGATATTGAGCTGGCTTAGAGAGCCTGAGTTCTTGCAGCTCTACAAGTTCGCTCACGATGTAGGACTTGGCGTCTTAGTAGAAACACACACCGAGAACGAGATTCTTATGGCCACCAATGCCGGCAGCCAGATGGTGGGCATAAACACCAGAGATCTCGAAACATTCAAGACTGACCTGTCGCTTTTTGAAAAGATGGCCCATCTGCTGCCGGATTCGACCATCAGGGTTGCTGAATCCTCAGTTAAAAATGCCGCTGACGTATCACGCTATTGGAATGCTGGGGCGACCGCAGTTTTGATTGGTCAGGCTCTTGTAACAGGCGATCCTGCGAAACTCATTCCTGAGTACGTTCGAGCGACTTAGGATTATGTTATGAACAGCAAGTTGTCGGCGCAGCAGGGACCCTATTTTGGCGATTTTGGTGGCAGGTTTGTTCCAGAACCACTGATCGCTGCCCTCGATCAGCTCGAGCAGACATACATGGAAGCGCGAGGTGATAGCGAGTTCCAAAGTCAACTCGCGCTGTTGCACAAGAATTACACTGGTCGTCCTTCCATCATCACCGAGGCCAAGAAGTTTGCCGCGCACTTTGGAGATTTGCGAGTCTTTCTCAAGCGAGAAGACCTAAACCACACTGGTTCTCACAAGATCAACAACGTGATGGGACAGGCGTTACTAGCCAAAAAAATGGGCAAGAAACGCATAATTGCAGAAACTGGTGCCGGTCAACATGGAGTTGCGAGTGCTACGGCAGCTGCATATTTTGGACTCGAGTGCGTTGTTTACATGGGGCAGGTGGACACGGAACGCCAGGCGTTGAACGTGGCGAGAATGAAACTGCTTGGTGCAGAAGTGGTCCCTGTCACAACAGGTTCAAAAACACTGAAGGACGCCATCAACGAAGCTCTCCGAGATTGGGTGGCCAATGTTGAATCAACACATTACCTGCTAGGCACAGTGGCTGGGCCACATCCTTTCCCAACCATGGTTCGAGACTTTCACAGCATCATTGGCAACGAGGCGAAGCAGCAAATGCTTGAAATCACAGGCTCGCTTCCAGATGCCGTAGCAGCTTGCGTTGGAGGTGGGTCAAATGCGATTGGCATTTTCCACGCATTCTTGGATGAGGCAGACGTTGCGCTCTGGGGATTTGAGGCCGCTGGCGATGGTGTCAACACACCAAGGCATGCGGCCACGCTCTCCAAAGGAACACCAGGAGTCCTTCACGGTGCAAGAAGCTACATGCTGCAAGACGATAATGGGCAGACGATGGAGTCGCACTCCATCTCAGCAGGTCTTGACTACCCAGGTGTTGGTCCAGAACACAGCTGGCTCAAGGATCTGGGACGAGCTAATTACATGGGAATTACAGACGCTGAAGCGATGGACTCCATGAAACTGCTCTCGCAGCTCGAAGGGATTATCCCCGCGATCGAAACGGCACACGCACTTGCAGGCGTCAAGTATCTTTCGGAGACCCTGAGACCCGGGTCAACCGTTCTGATCAACCTGAGCGGTCGTGGTGATAAGGACATGGAAACTGCGGCCCACTACTTTGGATTGCTGGATAAAAAATGAGTTCTGTAACGAAGGTCCTGGCCGGAAACAAGGAGTCAGGTCGGGGGAGTCTCGTTGGCTACTATCCGGCTGGATATCCAACCCTCAAAGACTCTGTTGAATCGCTTGTATCGATGGCAGAAAACGGTTGTGACGTTCTAGAGGTCGGCGTCCCATATAGTGACCCTGTCATGGATGGTTTGATCATTCAGGAAGCCACAGAGCAAGCAAGAGCCGCCGGCTTCGTGCTAGACGACCTGTTCGAGGTAATCAGGCAGGTCCGGGCCCGTGTCGAGACGCCGATTTTGGTTATGAGCTATTGGAATCCAGTGCAGAAATACGGACTTGAGAAATTCGCAACTGGCCTTGTCGACTCCGGTGCGCAGGGAATGATCACGCCTGATTTGGTTCCGGACGAGGCCGCCGACTGGATTGAAACCAGCGAAAGACTGGATTTGGACCGCGTTTTTCTTGTTGCGCCCTCAAGTTCTGACGCCAGAGTGTCAAAGAACTCTGATGTTTCCAGAGGGTTCGTTTACTCAGTTTCTACCATGGGGATCACTGGCGAGAGAGCCACGCTCGATGCCCTCGCCAAAGACTTGACGGGCAGAGTTAAGGCCTTTAGTAAGACGCCAACCTGCGTCGGAGTTGGTATCTCGACGGCGGAACAAGTTCGAGAGGTGAATAGCTATTCAGATGGGGCAATTGTCGGCACCGCGTTCATCGCCGCATATAGAAATGAGGGGCTGACCGGCCTTACCAAAAAGTGCCGAGAGCTTGCGAGCGGTTTAGGATAGAAAAGTGAATCTTTTGTTGAGCATCCCATCCCCGGAAATTAGTTTTATTGACCTAGGTCCATTTCGAGTTCACTTCTATGCACTCTTCATACTTTCTGGGATTGTGATTGCAACTTTGCTCACGGACGCAAGACTGAAGTCCCGCGGTACACCAGCTGGTCTCTTCCTTGACATTGCGCTGTGGGCTGTTCCGATGGGCATTTTGGGTGGACGATTCTTCCATGTAATTACGCACCCAAATGATTATTTCTACCAGGGCGCTGACCTTTTGGACGTTTTCAAAATTTGGGAGGGTGGGCTCGCTATTTATGGAGCGCTGATGCTCGGAGCGGTCGGCGTTTTTATAGGTTCCAGACAAGCAGGCATTCGCTTCCTATCTGTAGCAGATGCGGTGGCTCCGGGGATCCTTCTGGCGCAGGGCATTGGGCGGTTGGGGAACTATTTCAACCAAGAGCTATTCGGACTTCCCACCGAGCTACCATGGGGGCTAGAGATTCCAAGCAGCAATCCTGCTTATCCAAACGGATTGCCTGAAGGTCTCACCTTTCACCCAACGTTTCTTTACGAGCTTCTTTGGAATCTAACGGGAGTTATAGCCATATTGTGGCTCGGGAAAAAGCTGCAATTGCAGTGGGGGAAGGTCTTTGCACTCTATTTGATCTTCTACTCGACGGGAAGAGCCATGATAGAAAGTATCAGAATTGACCCCAGTGAGATTATTCTTGGGCTTAGAGTTAACATCTGGTCAGCGTTGATCGGTATTGCAATTGGAGTTGCAATAATCTTGGTTCAATCTCGCCGTCACCCAGGCAGAGAACCTTCGGTATGGCTTCCAGGCAGAGAACCTGTCCAGGAAGCGCCGCAATCCATCAGCAAGTCTGACGGATAACCACAAACTTTCATACTAAAAACCACGGGCCGACGAAGTTCCGAACAGAAATTTCGATTGGAGTAAACGTGACCAAAGCTGGAGCTTTCGAGAGATTCGCATCAGGCCCTTCCAACGTCGGCCTTTACGACGCATCCAACGAGCGGGATGCTTGCGGTCTAGCGATGGTTGCTACCCTTCGCGGACATGCAGGACACGACATCGTGCAGATGGCACTATCCTCACTTCGAAACCTGGAGCACCGAGGTGCGATCGGATCCGACGCAGGTACTGGTGATGGGGCAGGTATCCTCACGCAGCTTCCAGACACCTTCTTTCGAGGAGTTTCCGGTTTTGAACTACCTGAACCTGGGCGTTATGGAGCAGGTCTGGTCTTCCTGGATGCTGATACTGCAGCCGCAGACAAGAAGCGGTTCGCAGAACTATGCCTAGAAGAGAAACTGCAAGTGATCGGTTGGAGAACACCACCGACTGACCCAAGTGTTTTAGGCGAACTAGCGCAACAAGCTATGCCGCTAATCGAGCAGGTATTCGTTGCCACCGCTGATAACAAGTCTGGGCTGGAGCTAGAACGTCGACTGTTCAGAGTGAGGAACCGTAGCGAACGAGAAATTGGAATTTATCATCCTTCACTTTCGAGTCGGACGATCGTCTATAAGGGCATGGTAACCACCCTGCAGCTAGAGCCGTTCTTTCCCGATTTGAGCGACGAACGTTTTGAATCACTCTTAGCATTGGTTCACTCGAGATTCAGCACCAACACTTTTCCCTCTTGGCCATTGGCACACCCATTCCGATTTATTGCTCACAACGGAGAAATCAACACCGTGAAGGGCAATGCAAACTGGATGGCGGCCAGAGAATCTCAGCTTTCCTCTGAGTTGCTGGGTGACCTAGACCAGCTCAAGCCAATTGTCTCCAAGGGAGCATCGGACTCGGCAACTTTTGATGAAGTTCTCGAGCTGTTGGTTCTTTCCGGTCGAAGTCTTCCCCATGCGATGATGATGATGATTCCTGAGGCTTGGGAAAAGCAGATTGACTTAGATCCACAGTTGAGAGATTTTTATGACTACCACTCAATGATCATGGAGCCCTGGGACGGGCCTGCGGCTGTGGTTTTCACCGACGGTGACTTGGTTGGGGCAACCCTCGATCGAAATGGTCTTCGACCCGGCAGGTTTGTTGTCACTGAAGACGGCTTCATCATCCTCGCCTCTGAAATCGGTGTTGCCGACATCGCGCCCGACAGAATCGTCCGAAAGGGTCGCCTGCAGCCCGGGAAAATGTTCCTCATTGACACTAAAAATGGTCAGATAATCGAGGATGACCAGATCAAGTCAGAAATCTCTGCGCTAGAGCCCTGGGGTCAATGGTTGGCCGACGGTCAAATTAATCTCAGGGACTTGCCTGAGCGTGAACACGTTCGATATTCCAGTAAGTCTGTTCATAGGCGCCAGCGTGCATTTGGTTACACGGAAGAGGATCTAAAGGAATTCATTATTCCAATGGCAAGAGCAGGCCAGGAACCAATAGGCGCGATGGGAACTGACACACCCATTGCAGCAATATCTGAAAAGCCGAAACTGCTCTTCGACTATTTCACACAGCAATTTGCCCAGGTAACTAACCCTCCTCTAGATGCAATTCGTGAAGAAGTTGTCACATCGATGACCACAAGCATTGGACCGGTTCGAAACCTGCTTGCAGCCACCCCAGAACATGCAAAACAGATGGTTCTCGACTACCCAATTCTCGGCAACGACGAATTGGCCAAAATTAAGCACATTGATCGAGCCAACAACATCGGTAAAACTGTGACTATCTCTTGTCTCTACCGAGTGGACGATGGGCCCGACGCATTAGCTGCTCGCATTCAGGAAATGTGTGACGAAGTAGATCAGGCCCTAAACGCCGGAGCCACCTTCATCATCCTGTCGGACCGCGATTGCAACCGTGAACTTGCTCCGATTCCATCACTGTTGTCCTGCTCTGCCGTCCATCACCACCTCATCAGAAACGGGACCAGAATGATGGCCGGGCTCGTCATCGAGTGCGGTGATGCCAGGGACGTTCATCACGTTGCAACACTCATTGGCTTTGGAGCATCGGCTATCAATCCATACTTGGCGCTGGAAACGGCCGAAGACCTGGTTCTGAACGGTTCGATAACAGGCATCACGCCAGAGCGCAGCAGCAAGAACATGGTCAAGGCGCTTGGAAAAGGCGTGCTAAAAGTTATGTCTAAGATGGGCATCTCGACCGTCGCCTCATACGGCGGAGCACAGTGTTTCGAAGCTATCGGGCTCTCACAGGAACTCGTTGACAAATACTTCACTGGAACAACCACCAAACTCGGCGGTGTGGCGCTACCGATTCTTCATTCTGAAATTGCGAAGCGGCACACGGCTGCATACCCAATTGAAAGCATGACTCAGCTCGACTTACCGCTAGATGTTGGCGGTGAAATGAAATGGCGTCGAGAGGGTCCGCCGCACCTATTTAATCCTGAAACCATATTCAAACTTCAGCACTCAACTCAGCAAAAAAACTACGAGATCTTTAAGTCCTATACCAACGCGGTTGATGACCAAGCCGAGAGGCTTATGACAATTCGCGGATTGTTTAAGTTAAACAAGGACATACGCGAACCGATTTCCATCGATGAAGTTGAACCCATTAGCTCTATTGTGAAGCGCTTTTCAACCGGAGCGATGAGCATGGGTGCCATTAGCCCCGAGGCGCACGAAACATTGGCGATTGCCATGAATAGGCTCGGAGCCAAGAGCAACACTGGAGAAGGTGGAGAGTCAGTCGAGCGCTTGCTTGACAGGGAAAAGCGCAGTGCCGTCAAGCAAGTCGCCTCCGGTCGCTTTGGAGTCACCTCGATGTATTTGACCCATGCAGATGACATCCAGATCAAGATGGCGCAGGGAGCTAAGCCTGGAGAAGGAGGACAGCTCCCTCCCAATAAGGTCTACCCGTGGATAGCTGAGCTTCGCCATTCAACACCAGGAGTCGGTCTTATCTCGCCTCCTCCACACCATGACATTTACTCCATTGAGGACCTCAAGCAACTTATTTTTGACCTCAAGCGAGCCAACCGAGCGGCCCGTGTTCACGTCAAACTGGTAAGCCAGTTCGGTGTCGGAACAGTAGCTGCCGGAGTTGCAAAGGCAAAAGCCGATGTCGTGCTCATTTCTGGACACGACGGGGGAACAGGCGCGAGTCCATTGAATTCGCTAAAGCATGCCGGCACTCCTTGGGAACTCGGCCTCGCCGAAACTCAGCAAACCCTGTTGCTCAATGGCCTGAGAGACCGGATTGTTGTCCAAGTTGATGGCTCGATGAAAACAGGACGAGACGTAGTAATAGCAGCACTTCTAGGGGCCGAGGAGTTCGGATTTGCCACTGCACCTCTTGTTGTCGAAGGCTGCATCTTGATGCGTGTTTGCCACCTAGACACCTGTCCTGTGGGTGTTGCGACACAGAACCCTGACCTGCGAAAGCGTTTCCACGGTCAAGCTGATCACGTGGTCAACTTTTTTGAATTCCTGGCTCAAGAAGTTAGGGAGTACCTGGCTGAACTTGGTTTCAAGACGCTTCAGGAAGCTATTGGTCAAGTCTCTGTGCTTGACGTGAATGAGGCGATCCACCACTGGAAGGCCGACGGCTTGGACCTGACGCCGATATTTGCCGCAAAAACAATAAAGACCTCTGGCACTCAATACCAGTCAACTGAGCAGGATCACGAACTTGAGAAACATTTTGATTTCCCTTGGATAGATGAGTCCGCGCCTGCCCTGCTAGAAGGCAAGTCCTTCAGTATTGACGCGGACATCAACAACACGATGCAGGCCATCGGCACCATGCTTGGCAACGAGCTCACAAAGAGGTGGGGCGAACAAGGCCTGAACCCTGGAGCGCTCGAACTAAATCTAGCTGGAAGTGCTGGCCAGTCTTTGGGTGCATTTATCCCAAGAGGTATCCAGATAAATGTCTCCGGTGATTGCAACGATTACGTTGGGAAGGGTCTATCCGGTGGCACGATTGCCGTTAGGCCTCCAGTTACTGCCGGATTTCAAGCATCGTCCAACGTAATCGCTGGAAACGTCATAGGTTACGGCGCAACATCGGGGGAAATCTTCCTGAATGGTGTTGTCGGGGAGAGATTCATGGTTCGCAACTCAGGAGCCATTGCAGTCTGTGAAGGTGCGGGTGACCACGCCCTGGAATACATGACTGGTGGTCGAGCCGTAATTATCGGCAAGACCGGAATCAACCTCGCCGCCGGAATGTCAGGCGGAATTGCATATGTTTGGAAACTCTCCGAGGCAAAGGTTAATAGAGAGGCTCTCCAGAAAGGCGAGATTACCCTGGGGCACTTGAACCCGGCCGAGCAACTTGAGCTGCGTCAGATCTTGGAGAGGCACGTGACTCTCACTGGCTCAGAGAAGGCTGGCGCAATACTCGCCGATTTTGAAAATGCAGTTCAAGATTTCGTGAGAGTTATGCCTAGGGATTACGCAAGGATTGTTGAGATTCAAAACAACGCCTCTGCCACCGGTATTGATCTCGATGGTGACGAGGTATGGACCAAAATTTTGGAGGTTACCAATGGCTGATGCAAGAGGGTTCCTAAAAGTAACCGAGCGTGAAACAGCAAAACGTCGACCCGTACCAGTCCGAATCAAAGACTGGAAAGAAGTCTATGAGGAGCGAAATTCTGAGGTAGTGAAGGAGCAGGCAAGTCGCTGCATGGATTGCGGTATTCCCTTCTGCCACGCTGGCTGCCCCCTTGGAAATTTGATTCCTGAGTGGAATGACCTGACTCATCGAGGTAGAAGCAAAGAAGCAATTGACCGATTGCACAGTACCAACAATTTTCCAGAGTTCACTGGGCGGCTTTGCCCTGCTCCTTGTGAGAGCGCATGTGTGCTGGGCATCAATCAACCGGCCGTCACGATCAAAGAGATCGAAGTGTCAATCATTGACGATGCCTTCGACGCTGGGTTTGTATCTCCCATCGTCCCGGATCGACTCACAGGCAAGACGATTGCCGTTGTTGGCTCGGGCCCCGCAGGCCTTGCGGCCGCGCAACAGCTCACGCGAGTCGGTCACACGGTAGCGGTTTACGAGAGAGATGACCGCATCGGTGGTCTTCTTAGATACGGCATTCCTGATTTCAAGATGGAGAAGCAGCACATAGACAAGCGGCTAGAGCAGATGATTGCCGAGGGCACGCGCTTTAGAACTGGTGTTAACATCGGCGTTGACATTTCATGGCAAGAGTTACAACAGCGATACGACGCAGTGCTGGTCGCCACTGGTGCATTGAAACCTAGAGGGCTCGATGTGCCGGGGGCAGATTTGGATGGCGTTCACTTCGCCATGGATTTGCTTACCCAGGCCAATAGAGTGGTGGCTGGCGATTTAGTGGACAACCAAATTACGGCCGAGGGTAAACATGTCGTTATTTTGGGAGGCGGGGACACCGGGGCGGACTGCCTTGGAACTGCCACAAGGCAGGGAGCTGCCTCTGTTACAACCATCGCTATCGGAATAAAGCCACCAGAGACACGTGACGAGAGCCAGCCTTGGCCTGTCGCGCCGAATCTGTTCGAGATTGCAAGTGCCCACGAGGAGTTTGGTAACAGAGAGTATCTTCACTCCACGATGGAGTTCGTGGGTGAAGGCGGCAAGTTGACCGGCATCAAGGTAGCCGACACCGAATTCGTCAACGGTAAGCGTCTTCCTAAGCCCGGCACCGAAAGAATCATGAAGGCGGATCTTGTCCTCTTGGCACTCGGTTTCACTGGCAACGAATCAGACCAGATCAACCAGCAGCTGGGCGCGGAGTTGGACAAGTCTTCAAACCTCTCTAGAGACAACAGTTACCGAGCAAAAGATGCAATATTTGTTGCTGGTGACGCGGGCCGTGGCCAAAGCCTGATAGTTTGGGCTATAGCCGAAGGACGCGCAGCTGCTGCGGCCATCGACAAACATCTCGAAGGCGAGACGCTTCTTCCTTTCCCAGTGAAGCCAACTGATAAACCGATTTCGGTTTACAGCTAAAAAAAGAAACTAGGTATCTAGCACAAATGAGACGCGCAAAAATTGTTGCAACATTCGGCCCTGCACTTGGCGACTTGGAGATGACGCGCAGGGCAATAGCTGCCGGTGTTGATGTGGCGAGAATGAACCTCAGTCACGGCTCCTATGAGGTCCATGAAAAGGTTTATGCCAACATCAGGCAAGCCAGTAAGGAAGCTGAAAAGGCCGTTGGAATCCTCGTTGACTTGCAGGGGCCAAAAATTCGCCTAGGAAAGTTTGCAGAAGGCGCTGTTGACCTTGTCGTCGGTGCCACCTTCAAAATCACCACGGCTGAGGTTGAGGGTGATGTCAACATCTGTGGCACCACGCACAAGGGTCTTCCAAACGACGTTTCTGTTGGAGACATGCTCCTTATAGATGATGGCAGGCTCTCCCTAAGGGCAACTGCCGTGGACGCAACCACAGTGACGACGGAGGTTGTCATCGGTGGTCCAGTATCAAACAACAAGGGCATAAACCTGCCAGGTGTCGCTGTCGATGTTCCAGCCCTAAGTGAAAAAGATGAGGATGACCTCAGATGGGCCCTAAAACTTGGCGCTGACATGATCGCCCTTAGCTTTGTTCGCAACGCCAAGGACATTATCAGGGTTCACGAGATTATGCGCGAAGAAAACCGCTTCGTACCAGTGATAGCAAAGATTGAGAAGCCTCAAGCCGTTGCAGCGCTTGAGGAAATTATTGATGCTTTTGATGGCGTTATGGTTGCCAGAGGAGACCTCGGCGTTGAACTTCCGCTAGAGCAGGTGCCAATCGTGCAAAAGCGGGCAGTCGAGCTGGCAAGACGTTGGGCCAAGCCAGTAATTGTGGCAACTCAGATGCTCGAAAGCATGATCACAGCATCGAGACCGACAAGAGCTGAGACTTCTGATGTTGCGAATGCAGTGCTCGATGGTGCGGATGCACTGATGCTTTCGGGTGAGACTTCGGTTGGAGAGTATCCGATCGAGACCATAGAGACGATGGCAAAGATTATTGAGTCCACTGAGGAAAATGGCCTTGAGCGAATTCCCGCGCTTGGAACTCAGCCACATACACACTCAGGTGCAGTTGTGAAATCTGCACTCCAGATTGCAGAACTGCTCGGATCAAAGTTTGTCTGTGTTTTCACTGAATCCGGAGACACACTGCTGCGAGTATCGCGATTAAGGTCAAGGGTTCCCGTTCTCGCTTTTACGCCAAATGAGGAAATCCGCAGACGACTCTCCCTGATCTGGGGCGCGACAACTTTTCCCGTAGGCAAGGCCACACACACTGATCAGATGATCAAACAGGTAGACGAAATCGTCCTAGCAAGCGGCAAATGCCGCGTTGGTGACGAGGTAGTTGTTGTGGCAGGATCCCCACCGGGCATTCCAGGTTCAACGAACTCCCTAAGGGTCCACAGGGTTGGTGACGCAGTCAACGAAACGGTCCCGGGTTACGCCAACTAGAAGCTAATTATTAACGAGAAAAAGAGCGGTGATTGTCACCGCTCTTTTTCTTTACGTGCCGGAAGTGGGATTCGAACCCACACGCCCATAGGACAAAGCATTTTGAGTGCTTCGCGTCTACCGTTCCGCCATTCCGGCCAGCAGGTCAACTCTATCGGATACGGCTGGGCAGGTTCGCACTAAGGTGTTAAACATGGAAGAAGCATTGACAGTAGTTGTGGCCGAAGACGAAGGCCTAATCCGAATGGATGTCGTCGCCACCCTTCAGGAGGCCGGCTACGAGGTAATTGGTGAGGCTGCCGATGGTGAAATGGCAGTTCAGCTAGCACAGGAGTTACTTCCTGACTTCATGGTCATGGACATAAAGATGCCAAAGCTTGATGGAATCTCGGCTGCCGAGAAGATTGCCGAGCTTAAGATTCCGGTAGTACTGCTTACGGCGTTCTCCCAGGCTGACCTGGTGAAAAGAGCTGCAGATGCCGGGGCCATGGCTTACGTAACAAAGCCATTCAAGCCGACTGATCTCTTGCCCGCGATACAAATCGCCCTTTCCCGGCACGAAGAAATAACCTCACTTGAGGCCGAAATTGCAGACATCAACGAGCGGCTAGAAACTCGGAAGCTGATGGATCGCGCAAAAGGAATACTTCAAAGCAGAATGAAGCTAACGGAACCCGAAGCGTTTAGATGGATTCAAAAGGCTTCCATGGATCGCAGGCTGACCATGGCGCAGGTCGCAAAGACTGTTTTGGAACAACTTGAAGAAAAGAAGCCTCCTACTTCTTAGACCTCAGGAAATTGGTTATTCGCACGGTAGAAAGCAGCGAGCCCTGGTCATCGTGCACTTTTATTTCATGACTCGTTAGAGACCTTCCAAGCTTAATTGCCGTGCAGGTGGCCGTGACGATGCCCTTGGTGGCAGACAAGTGGTGAGTAGCGTTGATCTCGATTCCAACAGCGTATCCCCAGGGGTGCGCATGAACGTTGGCAGCAAAGCTTCCAAGTGATTCACCCAGGACAACGTAAGCACCCCCATGAACCACCCCAAGTGGCTGAGTGTTTCCAGCAACGGGCATAGTTGCCACAGCCCGCTGGGCGCTGAGCTCAATCAGCTCGATACCCATTTTGTTTGCAAGATCGCCGAGGCCACGACTCTGCATAATCTCTAAAGCGTGTTCGGATTTTGCAACATCGTCGTTAGTCACTGGCTACCGTCCTGTTCAAAGTAGGCTAAGCGCATGAGCGCCAAAGAAAAGCCTACTCTGCTGTTGATAGACGGTCACTCGTTGGCTTTCCGAGCTTTCTATGCCCTAAACCCTGAAAATTTCAAAAACGCACAGGGGCAACACACAAACGCGGTCCACGGCTTCATATCGATGATGCTGAATATTCTTGAGAAAGAACGACCGACACACATGTGTGTCGCCTTCGATGTCTCTAGGCACAGCTTTAGAACAGAAGAGCTGCCAGAGTATAAGGGGACCAGGGGAGAGACGCCCGAAGAATTTATTGGGCAGACAGAACTCTTAGTTCAAGCACTAAACGCGATGAACATTACAAGCGTTTCAAGAGAGAACTTCGAAGCTGATGACCTAATTGCCTCGTTGGCACATCTAGGCGGAGAAGCTGGGATGCGGGTTCTTGTGGTATCCGGTGACAGGGACACCTTTCAACTAATCAGACCAGACACAATCGTTCTTTACCCGATTAAGGGAGTGATGAACCTTGCTCGCATGGATGATGCAGCGGTAGTTGAGAAATACGGTATTCACGCGATTCAATACCCAGAATTGGCGGCTTTAGTTGGGGAAACATCGGACAACTTAGTCGGAGTGCCAGGAGTTGGCCCCAAGACAGCGGCAAAGTGGATTCAACAGTTCGGCTCCTTGGATGAAATTCTCAAAAGGTCTGACGAGATCCCAGGCAAAGTGGGGGAAAGCCTTCGCGAGAACGCGCACTTGGCTATCAGGAACAGAAGACTCAACCACCTGCTGACAGACTTGACCTTTGATTTTGAAATAGCGGACCTCGAGATGGCCCCTGTGAACGAAAGCGCATTGACAGAGGTATTCGCGCTTCTTTCATTTCGGACGCTCCTAACTAGAGTCTTGAAACTCAGAGGTGCGAACGGAAGTCAGCATGCGGTTTCTTTTGCCGAGGTCGAGCCTGACCCGACAGTGGAGCCCAGATTGTCAGCTGAGCCAGTGGCCACAGCCTCGGCTGAAGTTATCTCCGCGCTTCCATCAAGCCCAATCAATGGTGAAGTTGCAACGGTTGCCCAATTGCGGACAATGATTGCTCAGGGGAATTGCTTCGTTCACCTTGAGTTAGCAGACAAGCAGATTATTGGCTTGGGGTTAGCAAACCTGAACCAAAGGGCCAACTGGGACGGTCAGGACCTGCCGGGACTCGTCGAAATCTTGAGTGCCGGAGGCTACGGAGGTTGGGACACCAAAGAACAGCGCAAGCGACTTCACGAAGCAGGGGTATCAGTTCGATCTGTCACCGATGACGCTCTCCTGATTAGCTATTTGGTAGACCCCCTTTCTAAAGATCTTTCCCCAGACTCGCTAATCAGGCAATATGCAGGCATTGACATCACTCGTCAGAATCCGAATGAGCTACTGAGTGAGTCGGATCCGAGCCTCGACGCCTGGATTTATGCAGTTGTTTCTGCGGTGCTAATTCCAAACCTTGAAGACAACGGGCAACTGGGCGTCTATAGAGACATTGAGCTTCCAGCCAGCGAAGTGCTTAGCCGGATGGAGATCGAAGGCATCGCCATCGATTCTGGGGTACTTTCAGCTCAGTTTGACGAGTTAACACTTGAGGTGGAGGCGATCGCAGAACAGGCTTTTGAAATCATTGGGCACGAGGTCAATCTGGCTAGCCCTAAGCAGTTGCAAGTAGTTTTGTTTGAAGAACTGGGCATGCAGGGAACGAAAGCACTAAAGACGGGCTATTCGACAAACGCGGAAGCCCTCACGACGTTATTTGAGCAAAATCAACACCCATTCCTTGAAAAGCTCCTAGCCCACAGAGATGCAACTAAGCTGCGCCAAATGACCGAAACCCTTCTGAAAGCAGTTCAGGAAGATGGTCGTATACATACAAACTATTCACAGGTCGGCACCTCAACTGGGCGCCTCAGCAGTGAGAACCCGAACCTGCAGAACATACCCATCAAAACTGCCCGAGGCCAAAGGTTACGAAGTGCGTTCGTTGCCGGGACAGGCTATGAAACTCTGCTAACCGCCGACTATTCGCAAATCGAGATGCGCATCATGGCGCATCTTTCGGAGGATCAAGGGTTAATTGATGCCTTCAACCAGGGAGAAGACCTCCACAACTACGTCGGGGCGAGGATCTATTCGGTCGCTCCCGCTGAGGTTGACTCGACAATGCGCTCGCGCGTGAAGGCCATGAGCTACGGACTCGTCTATGGCCTGAGCGAGTTCGGGTTGGCAAGACAACTCAG
Organism: Aquiluna sp.; assembly: GCA_029241985.1. Lineage (GTDB taxonomy): Bacteria > Actinomycetota > Actinomycetes > Actinomycetales > Microbacteriaceae > Aquiluna. The sequence continues at coordinate 64,171 of JAQWUU010000021.1, forward strand.
GATTCCAGGACAAGAAGCTAAGCAACTTATGAAGGACTACTTCGAGAGGTTTGGGGGAGTCAAGCAATACCTAGACACAGTGGTGCAACGTGCGAAATCCCTTGGCTACACCACAACTGTTTATGGTCGAAGGCGTCCCTTTCCAGATCTCAACTCGAAGATTTTCCAGGTTCGCGAGAACGCCCGACGGGCGGCACTAAACGCTCCGATTCAAGGAACCGCTGCCGATGTCATGAAGCTTGCAATGATCGCGGTAGACAGAGCGATTACTGAATCCGGTCTTTCCTCGAAGATGCTGCTCCAAGTCCACGACGAATTGGTCTTTGCAGTGGCTCCTGGCGAACTCGAAGCACTCACAGCACTAACGGTTACAGCAATGGAAAATGTGGCAACTTTGAGTATTCCACTGGAGGTACAGATTGGTGTCGGAGCCAACTGGGAGCTCGCAGGTCACTAGAAAAACCGCTATAATTCACTGGGTGCTTTAGGGCACCTAAACCCGTCCGTTTGTCGGGCCAAAAACAACACTGATTCACATCAGAGCTTTGGCACGACCCGAGTATAAAAAAGTGAAGTACGAAATAAATATGGCATCTAAAGCGACCGCAAAACCAAAGCAGGTAGCAGTAAACGACATTGGCTCAGAAGCAGATTTTCTAGCAGCAGTCGAAGCAACACTTAAATTTTTCAACGACGGAGACCTAATTTCCGGAACAGTGGTCAAGATTGACCGCGACGAGGTTCTTCTGGACGTCGGCTACAAGACCGAGGGTGTAATCCCATCTCGTGAGCTCTCCATTCGTCAAGATGCAGATCCAAACGACGTAGTAAAGGTCGGAGATGCAATAGAGGCTCTTGTTCTTCAGAAAGAAGACAAAGAAGGCCGCCTGATTCTCTCAAAGAAGCGCGCACAGTACGAGCGTGCCTGGGGCGATGTCGAGCGCATTAAAGAAGCCGACGGCGTTGTTACTGGAACTGTTATCGAAGTTGTTAAGGGTGGTGTCATAGTCGACATCGGTCTTCGTGGATTCCTGCCAGCTTCGTTGATCGAGTTGCGTAGAGTTCGCGACCTCGGCCCATACCTGGGAACCGAAGTTGAAGCCAAGATTCTAGAGCTAGACAAAAACCGCAACAACGTGGTTCTATCTCGACGCGCACTCCTTGAACAGAGCCAGAGCGAAAACCGCTCAACCTTCTTGAACGACCTAGTCAAGGGTCAGGTTCGCACCGGTGTTGTTTCATCAATCGTAAACTTCGGTGCCTTCATTGACCTTGGCGGCGTAGATGGACTGGTCCACGTTTCAGAACTTAGCTGGAAGCACATTGAGCACGCCAGTGAAGTAGTTGAGGTTGGCCAGGAAGTCACCGTTGAGGTGCTCGAGGTCGATTCCGAAAGAGAGCGCGTTTCGTTGTCGCTCAAGGCAACTCAGGAAGACCCATGGCAGCTATTTGCCAGGACTCACGCCATTGGCCAGTACATACCGGGCAAGGTCACCAAGATCGTTCCATTCGGTGCTTTTGTTCGAGTTGCTGACGGCATTGAAGGACTTGTCCACATCTCGGAGCTTTCCTCCAAGCACGTTGAGCACGCTGACCAGGTTGTAACAGTAAATCAGGAAGTTTTTGTCAAGCTAATTGACATCGACCTCGAGCGTCGCAGAATCTCACTTTCATTGAAGCAGGCCCTAGATGAGGTCGAGGCTACTGGAACTGATTTCAACCCAGTTCTTTATGGAATGAGTGCCGACTACGACGACAAGGGCCAGTACCGCTACCCAGAGGGCTTCGACCCAGCCACAAGCGAGTGGAAAGATGGTTTCGAAGAAGCTCGCACCAAGTGGGAGGCCGAATACGCCGAGGCTCATGCACGTTGGGAGCTACACAAGGTTCAGGCCAAGGCCGCTTTCGAGCACTTGGCAACCATCCAGGAGTCCGCTCCAGTCCAGGAGGCAACCGCTTCCAGTGGCAAAGCTGAGGACCAGGGAACGCTTGCAGCCGATGAGTCGCTTGCAGCGCTGAGAGACAAGCTAACCGAAGAGAAGTAACCAAATACCTTCGAATAAAGCCGGGACGTTATTTGCGTCCCGGCTTTAGCTTTATCCTAGGCATATGCTTATTGCTTTAACGGGTGGAATTGGCTCCGGTAAAACCACCGTTGCCAGACACTGGGTTGAACTCGGGGCCACTGAGATAGACGCGGACCTTTTGGCTCGGCAGGTAGTTGAGCCTGGAACGGCGGGCTTAGAGCAGGTGATAGCTACTTTCGGCCCTGGTGTGAGATCTTCGAATGGAACACTAGACCGTGCGGAACTTGGGCGCATCGTTTTTGACTCTCAAGACCTTCGTCTCAAACTAGAGAAAATTCTGCACCCTTTGATACAAGACGAAGCACAGAAGATTATTGCTAACACCAAAGGTCCGGTCGTCTATACCATCCCGCTGTTTGTGGAAACCAATTCACCTCTAAAGTTTGACAGTGTGGTCACAGTGAGTGCTCCGCAGCAGGTTCGCGTTGACCGACTTGTTAGGCAAAGGGGCATGACAAGCCAGAGTGCCGACGCACGAATTGCAGCGCAGGCTAGTGACAAGCAAAGAGAGGCCGTTGCTGACCACGTTATAGATTCTGATTGCACCCTTGAAGAGCTCAAAGAGCGCGCTGCTGCGGTTTACCATTCGCTGTTAGCTGGGCAGGACAAGTGACCGACGAATCAAGGCCCTTTAAGGTCGTTAGCGACTATTCTCCCGCTGGGGATCAGCCGACGGCAATCGCTGAACTTGAAAGCCGAATTAGAGCAGGGGAACGAGACGTAGTCCTTCTCGGTGCAACCGGAACCGGCAAGTCCGCAACCACTGCCTGGTTGGTTGAAAAGCTCCAGCGCCCAACCCTGGTAATCGCTCACAACAAGACACTTGCAGCACAGTTGGCCAGTGAACTCAGGGAGATGTTTCCTGAGAATGCCGTCGAATATTTCGTGAGCTACTACGACTACTATCAGCCGGAGGCTTATGTTCCTCAAACCGATACGTTTATAGAAAAGGACTCTTCTATAAACGAAGAGGTTGAACGGCTTCGTTACTCGGCAACAATGTCACTTCTTTCAAGGCGTGATGTCATCGTTGTGGCAACTGTCTCGTGCATCTATGGCCTTGGCGCACCCAAGGAATACCTCGCTCAATCACTTCCACTATCTGTCGGTCAAAGAATCGACCGAGACGAGCTGATTCGTGCTCTTGTCGGCATTCAATACAGCCGAAACGATATCGAGTTCACGAGGGGTAATTTTCGAGTCAAGGGTGACACAGTTGAAGTTATTGCCGTATACGACGAAGAGGCAACCAGAATTGAATTCTTCGGCGACGAGATTGAAAAAATATATCGGATTCATCCCCTGACAGGCGAAGTCCTTATGGAACGAGAGACCGTTGCCATATACCCTGCGTCCTACTATGTCGCGCCAGTTGAGCGAATGGGCAAAGCGATTGAAGATATTGAAAACGAGCTAGAGGTTAGATACCGAGAACTGGAATCCCAGGGCAAGCTACTCGAGGCTCAAAGGATCAAAATGCGCACAACCTTCGACTTGGAAATGATACGCGAGCTGGGTTTTTGTTCTGGCATTGAGAATTATTCAAAGCATATTGACCAGCGCGCGGAGGGTGAGCCGCCATCTTGCCTGCTTGACTACTTTCCTGAGGACTTTCTCACTGTTATTGATGAGTCTCACGTCACCGTTTCTCAAATTGGTGCCATGTACCTGGGGGACTCATCCAGAAAGCGGACGCTAGTTGAACACGGATTCAGATTGCCCTCGGCACTTGACAATCGACCATTGAGATTTGCCGAGTTTTTAGAGCGCACCGGGCAGACCGTCTACCTGTCAGCGACACCCGCCAAGTACGAGCTCGAGCTTTCGGACGGCGTCGTCGAGCAGATCATTCGCCCTACCGGTCTCGTGGATCCGCAGATCGTGGTCAAGCCAGCGAAGGGGCAGATAGACGACCTACTGGAGGAAATTCGAGTCAGGACTGAGCGAAACGAACGCGTGCTTGTCACGACCCTCACAAAGAGGTTGGCCGAGGAGGTTACTGACTACTTCACAGAAATGGGATTGCGCGTTCGATATCTGCACTCCGATGTCGACACCCTGCGAAGAGTCGAGCTCCTTCGAGAACTGCGACAGGGCGTCTTCGATGTTCTTGTTGGAATTAACCTTCTGCGAGAAGGACTAGACCTACCGGAAGTTTCCCTTGTGGCAATTCTTGATGCCGACAAAGAGGGCTTCTTGAGGTCGGCAACCTCTCTAATTCAAACAATTGGGCGCGCGGCTCGAAACGTCAATGGTGAAGTACACATGTATGCCGACGTTATGACGAAGTCCATGACGAAGGCGATTGACGAGACGAACCGTCGCCGTGAAAAGCAGGTGGCCTATAACAAGAAAATGGGCGTAGATCCTCAGCCGCTAAGAAAGAAGATTGCAGACATTACCGATGCACTGCAGCGCGAAGAAGTAGACACCGAACAGCTGCTGGCGCAGCTTGGCAAGCAAGCAAACGGAAAAAGCAAAAGAGGCGCAAGCGCCTTCGGCATCAATGGCATGCAAGAAATTATGGCCCTGATCATCGACCTAGATGCTCAGATGAAGTCTGCGGCCAGTGAGCTTAAGTTTGAACTTGCAGGAAGAATTCGTGATGAAATTTTTGAACTCAAAAAAGAGCTGCGAGCCTTTGAGCAAGCTGGCCACGCCTAAGCTTAAGTAATGACAATCCAGCAACCCAAGGGCGCAAAACTATCCATTAAGGGAGCGCGGGTTCACAACCTCAAGAACCTTGACCTTGAGCTACCTCGCGACGCAATGATTGTGTTCACGGGACTAAGCGGATCAGGTAAGTCCTCGCTTGCCTTCGACACTATTTTTGCAGAAGGTCAACGCCGCTATGTAGAGTCATTAAGCGCCTACGCCAGGCAGTTCCTGGGGCAAGTTGACCGGCCAGACGTGGATTTCATCGAAGGACTAAGTCCTGCGGTTTCAATCGACCAAAAATCAACGAACCGAAACCCAAGGTCAACGGTAGGAACCATAACCGAAATACACGACTACCTGAGGTTGCTCTGGGCAAGAATAGGCGTTCCTCACTGCTCGACATGCGGTGAAATAATCTCCAAGCAGACCCCCCAGGCCATTGTTGATCAGCTCCTGGCTCTCAAAGAGGGAACTAGATTTCAGCTGCTGTCACCAGTTGTGGTTCAGAAGAAGGGGGAGTTTCAAGATCTTTTCAGCTCGCTTCAGGCTCAGGGCTATGCCAGAGCTGTTGTGGATGGCGAGCAGGTTGTGCTCAGCGAGGCAAAGCCACTAAAAAAGAGCTTCAAGCATGATATTTCAGTGGTCGTGGACAGGTTGGTGGTCAAGCCCGAGGCGCTTTCTCGCATCACCGATTCAGTTGAGACTGCCCTGAAGCTCTCCAGCGGAAGAATCGTTGTCGACTTTGTCGACGATAAGTCACAACGCGTTTTCTCCGAGAACCTGAGCTGCCCTAATGAGCACGATTTGGTGCTGACGGAAATAGAACCTCGCACGTTTTCCTTCAACGCCCCCTTTGGAGCTTGCCCCGTGTGCACTGGGCTTGGAACAAAGATGGCTGTAGACGCTGAGCTTGTTATTGGCGATATAGCCGCAAGCATAAAGGAGGGCGTGATCTTGCCCTGGTCTACACAAGGAAAGGGTCTGTACTCCTATTTTGTTCGATTGTTGCAAGGCTTAGCAGATGACCTTGATTTTGACCTGAATACACCTTGGCAAGATCTTTCGGAGGAAATTCAAGCGGCAATACTGAACGGAAACGACTTCGAGGTTGAGGTTAAATATCGATCCAAGTATGGGCGCGAAATGCGTTACACGTCAGGCTTCGAGGGCGTCCTTCCCTACATTGAGAGACGCTATCTAGAATCTGATAGTGACTGGGCGCGCAGTAAATGGTCTGATTTCTTGAGAGAGATTCCGTGCCCAGGCTGCGACGGAGCCAGGCTCCGGCCAGAAGTTTTGGCAGTTAAGGTTCACGGTAAATCTATTCATGACGTTGCCGCTATTTCACTTGGGGAGTCACACCTCTTTTTTGACTCGCTTGATCTCAGCGAACGAGAAGCGAAGATTGCCGCGCAAGTATTGAGGGAGATCCGAGCACGGTTGGATTTCTTGCTTGCAGTGGGGCTTGACTACTTGTCACTTGAGCGCGCTGCAGGTTCACTGTCTGGAGGTGAGGCACAGCGCATTCGCCTCGCAACTCAAATCGGTGCTGGACTCACCGGTGTTCTCTACGTCTTGGATGAGCCATCCATTGGTCTGCATCAAAGAGATAATCTTCGCCTGATCGAAACACTGATCAAACTCCGTGACCTCGGAAATACTCTCATTGTTGTTGAGCATGACGAGGACACGATTAAGGCTGCAGACTGGTTGGTTGATATCGGGCCGGGAGCTGGTGTCAACGGGGGAGAGGTTGTCCACTCCGGAAGCTACGAATCCCTGCTTAAGAACCCGCGCTCTATTACTGGCGATTTTCTGTCTGGGAAAACTCATATTCCAACTCCAAAGGTTAGGCGCAAACCAAAGCCAGAGGGAGCTCTTCGTGTTGTGGGTG
>JAQWUU010000022.1 GCA_029241985.1 Aquiluna sp.
GACCAGCTGGAAAGTGACATAGAGAGTCACGGCCAGCGCCAAACCCAACCACCATGAAGCGGCAACCAGGAATCTCGACGAAATGTGTATTGCTGCGCCCCAGCCAGTTTCTGGCTGGCCCTTCTTTGAGTCAGCCCAGTAGTTCCTAAGGTCTCTAAACATTCTTTCCATACTTAGATTTAAGTGGGGGGCACTGACAGTTTTATTATCCATAAACCTCCACTTCGGTCCTCACTGACTTGCGCGAACTGATAGAGCAAAGACTGGAATCATCATTAGAGGTCATGACGTCGTCTTTACAGCACTCACTCAGATCCCTTGAGCGAGACCTGCCGGCAAGGAACTCATCTAGCTAGTCAGACTGATGAAAGACATAATTTTTTGGCAGTTGAATGTTCATCAGCCAGAAGGGGCTTCCATCCCAACTCTTATCTAGCCCACCAAGAACGCGATAACAGGTAATGAAAACATGGTCAGAAAACTCTTCAGACTTGCCGAGCTTTCGGTCTGACTCGGAAAGCATGGTCCCCGTTCCACTTGCGATGTTTCTCTCGAGCCTCTTGAGAAGCCAAAATTCCACCGCTGAAGTTCCAGAAATACTCTTTACCGCTGATATAAATTTATTGCGAGGAAAATCGTCGGATCTGCTTGAAAGTTTCAGGAGGTCGACCACAAGCTCTGAACTTATGGGCTCAGGATTGTCAGAGGAGAACATCTCCAACAGATCATCTACAGCCTCAAGGTTGCCCTGGTAGGGCGTGGGCGGGAAGTAATCTACGCCGCCAACAATGACGCCATAAGTAGATTTATCCAGAACATTCAGCCTTGTCGGCCTCACACCATGTCCTTGAGGAAAAATCAGAGAAACATTCTTGTAATCTCCCGTTGAAATCGAATCAACCAAGCGCCTTTGAGTGCTTTGGAGAATAGAAAACAGGCTAATTAGGCTGCCAGGCATAAATATTCGGACGGTTTCCTTGTGTCGGCTGTAGCCGAAGATTCGAGCGTGTTGCCAGAAAGTGTCGGCGTTCTTAATCCTGGATGACCTGGTGTAATAAACAGTCTGCAAATTTTCGAAGGTCACTCCTCGGCTCAGTGCGTTCCCACCGATAATTACATTGGCCCCCTCAGAGAGCTTTTTGTCATCTGGGATCGTGTCAGAGTTGAGAGTGACGACATTGATTTGATCGATTGTCTTGAGGCTTTTCCGAACATCTTCAGCACTAATGGGGTCGTGAGAGCTGAGGCCGGAATTGAGATTATCAATTTGAGACCGCAGGGCCGCCTCGTAAACTGGGTCGAGCGCGGGTTCAGCATAATCTACGAGGAGCCTCTTTACCCAGTGCTCGAGGCGAAAATGGGCGTCTTTGCTAATGCTGGGGTGAATATTCGCGTTTATGTTCGCCCGGCCCTCACGCATAAATAGTGCTCGTGCAACGAGGAAATGTGCAACCGCCTGACGCAACCCCACGGACGGTTCCTTGATATCCAAATCGAGCAACTGCTCTAGGTCGTCCTCCGGAATCCTTGAAGTCTGTCTCGCATTGTCGACTCCAAAGAAAAAGTCGCCGCCAATGTACTGAGAGCCTGGTTTGAAGGCAAAGGCGAACTGAGGACGCAGCTCGGTTCCCTGTTCTTGTAGCAGTAGTGACTGAGGGGTTGCAGTTACTTGAAGAAAGATGGAAGAGGTCCCCAGGGACCTTAGCTCGTTTACCAGAGCAAACGTGGTGCTCTCTTCGTCCGAATTTATCTTGGTATTTGGGGATGCAGCATCGGCTTCGTCGTCAACAATGAAAATGGGACCGAGATTTGATCGCTCATCTTTTCTAATTGCATCAACCCACGCCCTTAGAGCATTCACTTCTTTCTTGATGACTGCGAGCCTAGGTCTCCTTTTTGCGTTTACGAATCTAGTTCCGTGCTCTTTCTCATCGCACACGGCAAAAACTTCATCCAACTGCGCCATCGCCCTGTCGCGAGTCTGCTCCTGAAGACTGTTGCTGTTTGAAACCAGATAAACGAAGGTTGCGAAAGCCTCATCTGCATCTGCCGTGGCTGCGAGGCAAGCAAATGTGTGGGAGGTTTTCCCGCTCTGAACCTCTCCAAACAGCAAGCCATTCGTCCGGGACATGTGGTCAAACTTGTCTAAAACCAAGGCAGTGAATTCTTTTGCGGATTGGCGGGCTCCATTTTGCAGCTCAGACTCGCGAAGTGTCCCTAAATATGTTTCCAATTTGCTCACGTTCGCCCCCTAGGCCTTTGTGGTCGAAAAATCCAAGACCCATTCACCGTTGGTGGAGTCATACCCAAGAGAAATCGAATTACGACCATAAGCATTCAGGGCATCGGGGGTTATTCTTTCCCCTGGCGTAATGCAGTCCTTCGCCTCCAAGCGCCCTTTTATCCACTTCCCTAGTACTTCAAGATCATTTGCTGATCGAAAATTCTTGTTGTAGTCGCCACTGACTCGGCAATCAAATTTCCAACCGTCGTCAGTCCGCACTCTAAAGGATCCGTCTTCCTTCTTAGGATATCCAGGAAGACTAGTGATGGAGCTTCCAACAATTACCTCTATTTCGTACCAAGGGCGAGGTAGCCTTCCTCCGCTTCTACCTTTCCCAAAAAAAACGTTCATGTTGCTCTTTGCGGAGCATTTGAGTTCTAAGTCAAAGATTTTGTCGCACGAAGCGATCAGGCCTGGCGAGGTGGGTTCGACGTCACTACGGCCAGAGAGGAGTCTTTTGGAATTGTCTATTACGGGAATTTCAGTCGCAACCAGGCCAAAATCTCGACTGTATTTCTTAATCTCCCAGATTGCCCGCTGAACATCAGAAGTCAATGCCTTGTCGTCACTGGCAATTTCTGCGTTCCACTGCCTTAGCCCTTTGCTGAGTCCCGAAAGATTTGATGAGCCAACTAGAGCACTGGGAGAATCTAAGCCGCCTCGGAAAAGGGTCATTTTTGCGTGGACTGGGATAGCTGTTGGAACCATCAAATCGCCCAGGTCGCGTCGTTCCAGTATCGCCGAAGTTTCCGCGAGGGCCTTTTTCTGAGCGATTGTCAAACCGTCAAAGCGAGCCATGCCCACCACCATCGAGAAAGACTCAAGTCCCAAGTGCCTGTTTAGCATAAAGTTCAAATCCGCAAGTGACTCCTCAGACACGTATCCCGTGACCACATCAATGTGGCTTGCCTTGTAAAATGCAGCGCTAAAAAAGTCATCGAAGGACCTAGTCCCTAAGCTCTTTATAGGGCTCTTGCTGTCAGCTATGAGAATTGAAGTCATAACAACTTCTTGATCGCCGTGGCTATAATCTTTGCGGCTGGGGGTGGCACGGAATTTCCGATCTGACGCCGGACTTCCGTTACTGTGCCCTCAAAGACGAAGTCGTCCGGATAACCAAATAGGCGAGCTCGTTCTCTGTTAGTCAGGGGCCGGGGTTCATCATAGTGATAACCCCAAGTTCCACCACCACCACCCGCGATTATGGTTGTCGAAGGCTTCTTTGCGTCTAAGCGTCTGTATACGTGGCTGATCATGCCCTTGACATATAATTCGCTGTCCTTTGGGATTGAAGTGAAGTTACCACCAGGGGGGATTGCGTCAATGATCCTTCTGGTTCTCTCTTTGATGTTCTGATGTTCATTGTTGTACGGTACGTTCTCCACACCTGCAAGAGCTTCCCCGGCTGTGACATAGTTTTGGGCGCTCCGGCTGGCCGCTGGCCTTTCGAAGAACCCTCTGATGTCGTCTCTGATGCCCACAATCAAAACCCTCTGTCGCAACTGCGGGACACCGTAATCAGCAAAGTTATAAATATCCCATCGAACCTTGTAACCCAGGTCGGCAAAATCGTCAACTATGCGCTCGATCGCCTTCCCTGAGTTGGCTGTCACCAAGCCCTTTACGTTCTCGGCGATGAAAAATTTAGGTTTGACAGTCTCAACCGTCTTGACGAAGTATGTGTAAAGATTCCCTCGCTCTGTTTCGATTCCACCACGCTTCCATATCATCGAGAAGTCTTGACATGGGAAGCCTCCGATCACGCCATCTGCTTGGGGTAACTCATCCAAGTTCATCTCTTCAATCGGGCCATGATGCATGTGTGGCCCAAAATTTCGGATGTAAGTTTTAGTGGCATCAAGGTTGAAGTCATTTGCCCAGACCACCTCGAAGCCCGCCTGCTCAAAACCCAAATCCATCCCTCCGCAGCCGGAAAAAAGGGACACTAGACGCGGCTTCACAGACACTGCACTCCTAAGCAAATAGATAACCCCATCATTATGCCCCCGGCCTGGGACATTGTCTCGAGGCTCGTCCGTAAGCCGCAAGTAGAACAACTTCCAGTCGTGGAGTCTAAAGTTAAGTTTCAGGATCGGCATTTGTGGTCATTCAAGTCGCGTGGGGGTAGGGGCATCCGATGAAAATTTCAATTGGCCAAACACTGAAGTACCAAAAATCCATGGATATGGCACGTGAATTAGTAGGGGACCACCTCAATTACACGCACTTGGTCTCCAGGGCCTCGCCATCAAGCAAGCCCTTGCTAGAAAAGGGGATCACCAAGGTGTCACCTATCTCGCAGGTTGAAGACCCGGTGATTCCGGCGATTCTGATTAGATCCTCCCCAACAAAAAAGGGCAAAGGGGCAAATCCTTGGTATGACGTATTTGACTCATGGAACGGCAGGATTGAGTATTTTGGCGATAACAAATCTCCTGGTGACACTCAAAGCCCCGGAAACAAAATATTGCTTGATCAAGCCGAGCTTCACATGTCTAAAGACCCCGAGGTTCGACAGGCCGCCGCTCCGATGGTTTTTTTTGAGGGTCAAAAGAAGGGTGAAGTCACTTTCCACGGCTTCGGTGTAATTGAAAAGGTTGAGTTGGTTACCCAGTTCTCGGTGGATGAAGGCTTCTTTTCCAATTACAAGTTCACATTTGCTGTCTTCAGTTTGGCTGATCAGGAAGAAGCCTTTGATTGGGGCTGGATAGATGAGCGACGCTGCTCAGCTGCGCTTGGCGAAAGCCATTCCCTGGCTCCAAAATCATGGCGCACCTGGCTGAAGGAAGGAAACCAGAGCTTGGCCACCCTCAGAAGGCGCGTCTTGGGTCGAGCAACGATCGCCAGGAACCAACAGCTGCCCTCCACAGGTTCGTCTGAAGAGGCGGTCCTGGATTCTGTGTATGACTACTACACGAATATCTCGGGCAAGCACAATTTTGAGCTACTGAGCCTTCAAATCGTCAATTCCATTCTCAAGCAGTCTGGAGCATCGCTTGGCTCAGGGTGGGTCACAAAGGCGTCGTCTGACAGGGGCGTAGATTTCGTTACGTCTTTCCGAATTGGATCAGGTTTCGCGACAATCCCTGTTGGCGTAGTTGGGCAAGCAAAATGCGAGCTACCCAGCTCAGGTACTGGCGGAATAAACCTGTCTAGGACAGTATCTCGTCTCCATCGGGGATGGGTTGGTGCTTACGTGACAACGAGTTACTTCACTGAGGCCTCACAGAGAGAGGTCCTGGAAGACCAGTATCCCCTGCTTCTCGTTGGGGGAAAAGAGGTTGCCCGTGTCACCACTTTGCTTGCAACCGAGTGTGGGTTTTCTCAAGTTATTGATTATCTTCGGGACTTGGACTTACGCAAAAGTGATTGGGAAAAAAACATGCCGATCCATCAAATAGATATCTATCGCGATCTTTAGCCTGGTAACTCGCTCGGTGTTCAAAATATGCCCACTTCGATCAAGAAGTTATCGCAGGTAGGTTCAGAATGGAAGAGATCCAAAAGAAGGCACTGGAGACTGCAGTGACCTTGACTGGCTTCGACAGGTGGGTGTAGGGCCTGACGCGCAAACATCAAACAAGGCGATCTAACTAAGCCATATGGAGTTCATTTGGATATCGACTTGACCTAAATTTCCGGCAATGAAGGGGCACCTTGAGAGCCTGGGCCCATTTATGAGAGGTGTCTACTCACCTAAAGCAGCTATCTGCCCCTCAATGTCCTCAGCAGCATCTAACGCCAACTTCTGAGCACTTTCCTTACCTTCTTGGAAGATCTCTACTGCTAGGGCGAAGGCAATGCCCGGGGTGATCATGCCTAGGCAGTCACCTGCCAGGGCTGAGGTCTTCTGTCGACCGCTAACTGCAGCACTGACCTCAAAGCCGGCATCACTGATCTGTAGACCCAGGAGCTTACTTAGGTCCCATTCCCTGGTGTGGTTAGCGCC
>JAQWUU010000023.1 GCA_029241985.1 Aquiluna sp.
CATCTGCTAACACCTCAGGGATTACCTCTACCGAGGATCCCAGCCTGCTGTCGCGCAAAATGTCATAGACCGACCCTGAAGCTCCAACCCGTTCATCCCAGGCGCCGAAGACGACCCGCGGGATTCTCGCTGCAACTATCGCCCCGGCACACATCACACACGGCTCTAGCGTGACTATCAAGGTGCAGTTGTCCAGTCGCCAAGAATTTAGGTCCTTGCTGGCTTGGCGAATGACCTCAATCTCGGCGTGAGAAGTTGGGTCATTTTTTTGCTCCCTGTAATTGTGAGCAGACGCCAAAACATTGCCGTCGCCATCCACCAAAACCGCACCAACCGGAACCTCATCACCAGAGGTGCGAGCTTTTTCCAATGCGAGATGCATCAATCCTTCAAAATCCATAGGCTTGAGCCTATGCGACTTCATGTAGTGAATCACCCACTGGTCACCCACAAGCTGACAGTGCTTAGAGACAAGAAAACCCCGAGCCCCCAGTTCCGGCAGTTGGTGGAAGAGCTTGTGACACTCCTTGCCTATGAGGCAACCAGAGACATTCGCGTGGAGGAGGTCGAAATAGAGACCCCAGTTCAGAAGACAATTGGCACCAAGATTTCAAACCCCAAGCCCCTAATCGTGCCAGTTCTTCGAGCAGGCCTTGGAATGCTAGAAGGCATGGTCAAGCTCCTTCCGAGCGCCGAAGTTGGCTTTCTTGGCATCAAGCGCAACGAGGAAACCCTTGAGCCCTTTACCTATGCCAACCGACTTCCAGATGACCTAGAGAACCGGCAGGTATTCATCATCGACCCGATGCTTGCCACCGGTGGAACGCTGAATGACTCCATCGACTACATCTTTGAACGCGGTGCAGTTTCTGCAACCTGCGTTTGCCTGTTAGGAGCACCCGAAGGCGTCAAGAATGTTGAAGCGCATCTTGCAAAGAAGTGGCCGGGACGGCAAGTTGATGTAGTTCTAGGTGCACTCGATGAAAAGCTAAATGAGCAGGGCTACATTGTTCCGGGTCTTGGAGATGCTGGAGATCGCCTCTACGGAATTGCTCAGTAGCAAAAACCTAAAATTGCTTAGCGAGAAACCTTCATAGAAGCTTTTGTAGGATTGCCATCCGGATCCAAGCTGAGAGTGACAGTGGAGATGGCGTTTGCAAGTGGGCTCTGGTCAAATACATTTCCTGAGTCATCAACAACCCAGAAGTCACTCGCCCTAAGCACAAGCTCATAGCCACCTTGAGCCGGGTTGGTTACAACAGTTGAATTTTCAGCGACCGCGTAATATCGCTTGCCGTCGACCCACATCTGATACACCGAATTGAATACTGTGCGATTCGCAAAATCAATGTCCAAGAATGCCGAGATTCCCGTGCCGCCAAAGACTTCAACCGAGCTACCCCTAAAACCAGCTGACAGGAAGTCAGACGATGCGTAAGAGTTTGTGTAGTAGCCAGCTTGGGACACATTCGTTGTCAAAATTGATGCCAGTGAGGCCTCATCAAAAATCGGCCGTATAGCAATAGGAGCCACAACTGTCGCCTCAACAGGGGCGGCAACTGCGGGCACAATTTCGGGAACTTCAGGCTCCGGTGTAACGGTTTCAGGAGGAGCAATTTCAGAGACCACTGGGGCTTCCTCGGCGACTGGCGCTGGTACTACTTCTGCTTCCACCAGCGGGCTTTCAGCAACTTCTATCGGCACTTCAGCAATCTCTAGAGGGGCAGAAGCTAGGTCATTGGTAGTTGTGGAATTCAAGTTTGGAAGGACCCCAAGCGAAACCGCCATTACCAGTAGCAATGCTCCAGCAGCAGCGATGTACTTGCCGGAGTCTGCAGCAGCCTTGCGAGCAGCAACCGAAAGAATCTGGCTTGCTGACATTCCAGCTGTTTCAGTTTCACCAACCAGCGCTTTCTTGAAAGCAGAACGTGCTCTAAACAGCAGCTGCCTGGTCGCGTTCTCGCTGAGGCCAAGTTGTTCGGCAACTGCGTCGGTCGACTTCTCCTCGTAGATCGAGGCGATCAAAACTTCTCGGTGGCGTGGCTGAAGCTTTGCTAGAGCCAACGAAACAATTGCTGCATCCTCAGCTCTTTCAAGCTCAAGAGACATTTCCGGAGTTTCGGCGGCGATGTCCGGCTGCTCATCAAGAGGAGCAAATTTAGCCCTCGAGTTTATTCGAATGACATCCAGGCAAAGCAGCCTGGTCTTCCACTTCAAAAACTTTAGAACGCCAACTTCAGAGTCCAACTCGGGAAGAGTCGTCATCAGGTATAGGAATGCGTCCTGAACTACCTCCTCAACCTGGGAGGGGTTCACAAGGTACCTGCGAGCGTGACGCTCCAGGTGCGGGCGGAAGCGAACGTAGATGCTGGCGAAGTCTGCTGCGGTCCAATCCTTCAAGACTGCAGGAGTCAAGGAGTCTGCGAGATGCTCCTTGAATTCTGGCGCACCAAACTCCTCGTCCGACTCTTTATCTAGTAGTCGCTCGAGGGGATCTTCTTGGTATTCCTCATGAATGGCCATCACTTCCAATATACGCACCTTGTCAAGGGTTGTTACGGTGATATGCCCTACTCGGTTCACTAAACTCCTAACTACGATGAAGATTTCCGTGATCGGGCTTGGATATTTGGGTGTCACCCATGCGGTTGCTATGGCAACGCTGGGTCATGAGGTCATTGGAATCGAGCCAGACCAGAACAAGATTGCTGCACTACAAAGTGGATCAGTGCCCTTCTACGAGCCTGGCCTGAAAGAGGCTTTAGCCAAAGCCATCGCTGCCGGCAAAATTTCGTTCCAGGAACAGCACGACGATTTAAGTGCATCGGCCAAGATTCACTTTATCTGCGTAGGGACCCCCCAAACCATCAACAACCATGCTGCCGACACCTCCTATGTTTTTGAGGCCGCAAGTCAGCTTGCTGCCGTCCTCAAAACGGATTCCATCGTGGTTG
Source organism: Aquiluna sp. (assembly GCA_029241985.1). Taxonomy (GTDB): domain Bacteria; phylum Actinomycetota; class Actinomycetes; order Actinomycetales; family Microbacteriaceae; genus Aquiluna. The sequence goes on from JAQWUU010000023.1 coordinate 2,955, forward strand.
GAAAATCCACGGTCCCAGTTGGGACTGCGGCGAACCTGATCCAGACCATTGAGTCGATCGCCGGCTTCACGCCATCTCTGTGCTGGAACCCTGAATTCCTGCGCGAGGGGACTGCCCTTGCGGACTCGTTGAAGCCAGACAGAATTGTCATCGGAAGTCACAACGCAGCTGTAAACAAGCCGCTAATCGAGTGTTATCAAGACATTTTGAATCAAGGTGTCCCGCTTTTAGAGCTGGATCTAGCCACTGCTGAGCTTGTCAAAGTGTCCGCAAACGCATTCCTCGCCACAAAAATCAGCTTTATCAATGCCATGGCAGAAATTGCAGAAGCCTCGGGGGCTGATGCCGTCAAACTTGCTGAGGCCATTGGCATGGACAATCGAATAGGAAAGTCATTCCTCAGAACAGGAATTGGCTTTGGCGGAGGGTGCTTGCCAAAAGACATCAGAGGCTTCATTGCAAGGGCAGATGAACTGGGGGTTGGATCATCACTGAATTTCTTAGCTGAAGTTGACCAAATAAACCTGCGAAGGCGCCAAAAAGTTGTTGACCTGGCGACAAACGAGCTGGGCACCCTCAAGAACAAGACAATTGCGATGCTTGGAATCAGCTTCAAGCCCGATAGCGATGACCTCAGAGACTCCCCCGCCCTTGAAATTGCACTCAAGCTCCAAGCTCGGGGGGCGATGATGAAGGTCCATGACCCGGTATCGCTGGAATCACTGCACAAGAAACACCCCGAGCTAACAACTTCGACTTCAGCCCTGGAAGCGTGCAAAGACTCGGACCTGGTGATCCTTGGAACCGAGTGGAATGAATATAAGAACCTAGCCCCAGAGTCCCTGACGTCAAAAACAAAAACCATCATCGACGGGCGAAATGTTCTGAATGTTGAAAAGTGGCAGTCAGCTGGCTGGAAAGTCATTGCACTAGGAAGAAACCTCCACTAATGGCGAAATTGAAAAACATATCCTTTGTTATGCCGGTACTAAATGAAGAGCACTATCTGGAAACCGCAGTCGCCTCAGTATTTGACCAGGAAACCCCCGGCAAGAAAGAGCTCGTTATTGCCCTCGGTCCCTCTACCGACAAGACAAACAAAATTGCTCAAGATCTGGCAGCAAGGTTTGACTCTGTGGTTCTGGTTGATAACCCCTCGGGGCAAACCGCTACCGGCTTGAACCTAGCCATCGAGTCCTCTAAATACGAAGTAGTGATTCGCGTTGATGCCCACTCTGAACTTTCGGAAAACTATGCCTCTAGGGCGGTAGAGACCTTGAATGAAACAGGTGCTGCAAACGTTGGCGGCATGATGGTTGCCAAAGGCCGAACTGATTTCCAAAAAGCCGTCGCCTTTGGCTACAACTCCCGCTATGGACTCGGGGGTGGCTCGTTCCACGTCGGTGGAAACCCCGGACCGGCAGACACTGTTTATTTAGGTTGCTTCAGAAAAGCAGTCATTCAGGACTTGGGTCTTTATTCACCCAAGTGGGTGCGTGGTCAGGACTGGGAGCTCAACCTGAGAATCCGCCAAGCTGGCCACACCGTTTGGTTTGACCCTGAACTCAAAGTGAGCTATTTCCCGAGAAACTCAATCAAGGCACTGGCGAAGCAGTTTTTCCAAACCGGTTTTTGGCGTGGAAATCTGACCAGGGAAACTCCGCTTGATTCATCATTCAGGTACTGGATACCGCCACTACTTGTCGTGGCAAGTTTGTTCATAGTCCCGTTCTGGCTATACCTGGGTGCTATCACAGTTGTGAGCTTTGCCATCAGCCCGCTGGAAACGAGGTCCAAGCTATGGCTCATGGCGGTGCTGCCGACAATGCACCTTTGCTGGGGCGTTGGCTTTTGGCTCGGGTTGGTCCAAGACCCTAGCAAGGCTCGGTGATAGATTTTGCCCGTGACCAAACGCCAGATTATTGTCTGTTCCTTCTTTACTCCTGATGAGTACTACGCCAACCACGCGCGAGAACTAAGGGCTCAGCTCGATGAGCTTGGGCTTTCTCACGAGCTGCTCCAAGTTGAAAAAGCTGCGGGTGAGGACTGGGCCGATGTCACACGGAAAAAGATTGGCTTCATAAAGGACGTCTGTGACCGTAACCCAGACAAGATGGTGTTTTGGATTGACGTTGACTGCAGAATCACACACCTACCCGATTACATCGCCAATTCAAGCGCTGATCTGATTGGTTTTCAACGGAGCTTTGGTGCGCCGATGCAGATCGGCTATCACAACCGCACTAGGTTCTGGGAGCCAAGCTTCTGGGGTGTTAACGCAACCGTTCAGGGCCGAAAGCTAATCAATGATGCTCATGAGCTTGAAAAAAGAGCAGAGATCAAAGCCACCGATGATTACTTCCTCGAAGAGGCATGGCGTGCAAACTCAAGACTGCTCACGTTCCAAATGATTCCAACCACCGCGATCATGAGAGATCGCGGTATGACAGAACCCGGTCAGCACCGAGCGTTTTTCTCATTCGGATCAAGTGGCAATGTTGCAGACTTCAAAGACAAAGTTGTCCAGCATGGAGCAAAGAAAAAAATTGGTACTCGCAGACAGTTGCTGCGTCAAGCCAAGAGGTTAGAGCGGCTACTTCCCGCGGCCATCAAGAATCCACTCCGATCAATTGCAGACGGTTCAGGAGTAACAGGCCTGCTCACCCAGGGACGCGCCACCCATGTTGACCCAGCCAGATCCACGAGCATGGGGGCAATGTTAAATGCCGGAATAAACGGTAAACCTGAGGAGCTCTTGGCGGCCAAGTCCGAATTTGAGAAGAAATTCTTAGCCAACAACCCGGACCGGGCAATGATGCATGTTGCCGAGAGCTACCTCTACTATTCCTCAAGGCCAGGTCAAATTAACATCCCTTTGAATTGGTGGGCCAAGCCGTTTCCGGGAAACTTCGGAGACTGGCTATCCCCGCTTATGATTTCTGGCTTCACAGATAACAAGATCAGCTGGCAGCCGCCAACAAAGCCAACCACCAAAAAGCACCTGGTTGCAATCGGCTCCATCGGAAGATTCATCAAACCAAGCTCCGTGGTTATTGGAACAGGAATCTCTTCCGAGGACATCCAGCTTTCTAAGCGTGCTGATTACATCTCAGTCCGTGGTCCCTTGACCGCGGCTGTCCTGGAAAAATCAGGCGGTGTGAGCATCGAAAGTTTCGGTGACCCAGGCCTGGCACTCAGCGAGGTCATCCCCCTAAAACGCATGAAAACCAATGGCAAAGTTGCTTTTATTAGACACTTTTCACATCTTGCAATTCCTGTGAAGCTGCCGGAGAACTTTGATGAGCTATCGGTCCTGCTTTCTCATCCGGATGAAATTGCAGCCTTTCTAAAGAACCTCATCGGTTACGACAAGGTTGTAACTTCCGCCATGCACATCATGATTGCCTGCCAGTCTTACGGCATTCCTTGCGCGCTTGTGAGCTTCGAGGGCTTCCAGGAAAATGTTCACGGCACCGGCATCAAATACCGCGACTATGCACTCGGTGCCGGGGTGGAAGTGATGAATCCCGAGGTGATCAAACTCGATTTGACCAAGATTGATTTTGATCACTTGGTCAAAGACATTTCGGTTTCAAAAGAAAAGAAGCTTGAAGTGGTTCAGGCCATCAAAACTGGAATCAGCAGGTTCGAGCACTAATGAAACGGATGTCAATAGAGCTATTCGCATCGGCAAAGCTACTGCTGCCGACACGGAGGTTCCGTTGGCAACTATTCATGCTGGTTCTGATTGCGGCTGCAATTCCAGTCACCGAGCTACTAGTTGCAAAGCTCTTCACAGACCTCGTTATCGATGGGGCTAACCGCTCGATCGTTGAGCTAGGTGCCTCGATCGCAATCTTCGCCGTGCTGTTTGTTGGAACCAGAACAGCCAATTACATTCAAAAGACCTACCGCGTGAAGTTCTTTGACCGAGCCTTTGGTGCCGACACCAGAGAACGCTCCAGCCAAAAAGAAAGCTGGGAGTGGGCAATGGCCCTCGAGATGGTGAACGTGTTGAGCTTCATCACCCAGCTACTGGTTATTTCAACGTTCTTCTTTGTGCTGTCCCCAGGCTTCGCAGCCCTGAACTTATTGCTAGTGATAATCGTGCTAGAGGTGCTTGGTCGTCTATTTAGAAAACAGCAGATCATTCAGCGTGGATTTGTAGAGGCCAAACGCAATAAGGAAACGGTGGCACCGGCAGACCGACTCGGCTCAAGAATCCAGTCGGCTGAAATTGGAACCTTGCTTGCAAGCTTCTTGATTGTGATCCTCATGGGTGTTCTGATTTGGTTCAGCATCGATGGCTTGGTTTCGCTGTCTAACACGATCGTGTTCTTCCTCGGCCTTAGGCTCTTGAACACCACCTTCTCTTCGGTGTCCTCGAGCCTGATGCGCTTTGCAAGGGCCAAGGCCAACAGCTTCTAATGGTTTTGCTCACTATTGGCTACTCCACATTGGCCGACCGAGCCGAAAACATCGTTTATCCCAGACAACCCGATTGGGAATACCAGCTTCATGTTCAGGGTGAGAAAGTGCCCACGAACAAACCAAACACTTTCTATTTGGACTCGTCAGGTGTCGCAAAGAGCCGCAACTCTGCAATCATTCACGCCAATGGAAAGTACCTTCTTTTTGGCGACGATGACGTTGTCTTCGATGAGGCCGAAATCACAAAAGCACTCGATTACCTTGAACAGCATCCGGAGATTTCTTTGTTGTTGGCCAGTGCGGTGGATGAAGCCGGACAATTGCGAAAAAGCTATCCAACTGCAACAACAAAACTATCTCGCATGAATTCAGCCCGCGCGGCAACCTACGAAATGATTATTCGGGTCGATGAGATCAAGAAATTAAACATCAGGTTCGATGAAGAATTCGGAGCCGGGGCAAAAAACTACCTGGGTGATGAATATATTTTTATTGCAGACCTGATCAAAGCAGGCGGCAACGCGGTTTTCGCACCGATTCCAATCGCCATGCACCCAGCGAACAGCTCCGGTTCAAGATGGGGTGAGACCGCTGACCGAATTGCTAGGGCCAAAATCTTCGACCGTGTGTTTGGAAAGCTGGCACCCGCTGTTCGACTGGCATTTGGCCTAAGAAGAGCAGCAGAGCTGGGTGGACTGGCGAACGTGCTGCGTTTTACATTTAGCCGATAGCTATTTGGTCACAACCGTCTTGCTGAAAGCAGCAGGCGTTGTGCCATTTAGGAATAGGTCAATTTTGACTGTCAGCCCGATGGCACTGGTGAGCCGGTCAAACGCTTGATAGTCCTCTGTTACCGTTACCTTTTGCCACTTGCCTGCAATTCGCCAAGACAGAGTTGAGCCCTTGAAGCCCTTGGCATAGACAACGATTTTCCCATTGAAGGTTCCAACATTTAGCACCTGGTCACTTGCCAAGACTGGAGTTTGAACGCTGCTCGGGTTTGTGTTGGAAAGCAACAGGTAAGCACCGTTTAGGTTAACCATCGGAATATTCTTACGGATGACATCGTCGACAGCGGTCCCGGAGACCTTCATGGCTGAAAGCACCTGTTCGGCTGAGTGGTCGGGGAAAGCTTGACGCAATAGGGCATAGCTTCCGGCAACCAGAGGTGCAGCAGCTGATGTTCCGCTTGCCCGCACATAGCTAAAAGTGTTAGCACTTATGGCGTAATCCGGAGCTAATAGCTCAACCTTCCCAGACATGGTCACGTACCAAGAAACTTGGTTTGAGTTGTTCACCGATCCGACTGCGACTGCTTCTTGCAGGCAGCTAGGGAAAACAGAGGTGGCAACATCCAGGGTTGGTGTGTTTCCGGCTGAAGCGAATGGAATGACTCCGCCTGCACGCAGTGACTTGAGAATCTTGGCCATCTCCTGCAACTGAGGATTCGTATCGCACTTCAACCACTCTCTTGGAATTTCCTGGAAGTAGCCACCCCAGCTCATGGACAAAGCAACGATATTTAGCTCTTCCTTTTTCTGGTCAATGTAGTTCAGTGCATTCAAAATGCCATCGAGGGTCAAGTCAACGTTCGCCATCAAAATGTTTGCCTTGGGGGCAATGCCACCTGGGCCTTCGTTGGTTGGATTACCGGCGACAATGCCAGCCACCATGTTTCCATGATCTTCAGACGCAACATAAAGGCTCCCGAGCTTGCGCTGAGAAGCAGCCTCGACTCCGAACTGCTCTCTTGTGCCATTGGGGCAAAGGTAATTTGATGTTGTCTCGACGAAGCAGTAGCCATCGATTATTCGGCCCTCGAAATATGGGTGCGTGAGGTTGACGCCCTGATCGATCATCGCGATTGTGGTCCCCTCACCTAAAAAGCCCTGGTCCCATAGGGCCTGGGCATTAATTGCTTGATACGCCGGCTCAGCCGGGGCAGCGGAGGCCGGCAAGCCTGCAGTGCCCAACACGGCCAGCAGTGCGAGAAGAGCTGTAAGACGAGATTTCAACTCGGCCTCCCTGAAGATGATTTGGTTTATTTAAGTCTAGGGCGATGCAGCCCATTTTGTTCAAACCAAGCGTATGGTTACCCTATGAGTACTCTGGTAAAACACCCTGCATTCAAAGTATCCAAAGCTGTAATTCCGGTCGCAGGTTTGGGGACAAGGTTTTTGCCAGCAACCAAGGCGATGCCAAAAGAAATGCTTCCGATCGTCGATAAGCCGGTCATTCAGTATGTCGTTGAAGAAGCTGTGGCTGCCGGGCTTGTCGATCTGCTAATGATCACAGGCCGGAACAAAAACACCCTCGAGAACCATTTTGACAGGGTTGCGGAACTCGAACATGTGCTAGCCACCAAGGGTGACGACCAAAAGCTTTTCAAGGTTCAGCAGAGTTCGCAGCTTGCTGATATTCACTACACCCGTCAGGGTGACCCAAAGGGCTTAGGGCACGCCATTCTGAGGGCAAAAAGTCACGTGGGCGAGCACAGCTTTGCGGTATTTCTCGGCGATGACATCATTGATGAACGCGACCCACTGATGGCCAAGATGCTCTCACTTCATGAAGAAACTGGGGACAACGTGATTGCCCTCATGGAGGTGCCCGCTGATCAAATCTCCCTTTACGGCTGTGCCTCGGTTGACCAGATATCTGAAAACACTGCGCGCGTCACGGGCCTTGTTGAGAAACCAGAAATTGGTGAAGCACCGTCAAACCTTGCTGTTATTGGCCGATATGTGCTTCGACACGAGATGTTCGAGATTCTAGAAAAAACTGAGCCCGGCAGAGGCGGAGAGATACAACTCACCGACGCCCTTCAGGTCGCAGCCAAGCACCCAGAAAAGGCCGGTGGCGTTCGAGCCGTGATTTTCAAGGGCAGGCGCTATGACACCGGAGACAAACTAGATTTCATAAAGGCCACAATCAAAATTGCAAGTGACCGCGAGGACATCGGCCCAGATCTGAAAAGTTGGCTCAAACAATACGCCGACACTATTTAGAGCGTTTGCATTTCTCCGAGCAGTAAAGAACCTGGTCCCAGTTTTTGGCCCAGGACTTTCTCCAAACCATCTCGCGACCACAGCGCTGACAGTCCTTTTTTGGAAGGTCCTGTTTCTTAACGCCCCGCACTCTAGCCCTCGGTTTCAGCCTCTGGAGTTTCAACGGTCAATTTGGATTTTGGAATATCCATCATCTCTACCCAGGTGTTGCCAATGGCAAGCTTTAGTTCTTGCCCAGACGAGGTGGCGAGCTTAATTGGGTCCTCGCTTGAACCCTTCGACCAGGTGCCCTGAACGTAGTAGCCATCAGAAAATACATGGGCAATACCCTCGTTGTTTTCTAATTTTGCCTTTGGAATAGCTCCGTATTTAGGATCTACAAAACTCAAATCGTGCACGACCTCCAAGACCACGACGTTCTTGGCGACCACCTGGTCACCGCCAACCTGAACGTGTGGGGTGCCATCCTGAGTGCGCAACCACGCGGTCTGAAGTCCGGTTGCCCAGGGGAAGCTTGCTGTTCCTAAATCCCAGGTTGACCGCATCTGCGGATACTTCACACTCAAGCCGTTGGCAACCGTCCCCTGACTAACCGCAGTAGAAATCGTGTCGAATACAAAGCCTGCTTGTGGTGCAGGCTGGTCTTGGCTGTAGAGCTCTTGAAGTTTTTGGGCGCTGAAATAAAGATTCCACGGAGCTTTTCTTGTGCTCTCCCTGAAGTAAGTTTCATTGTTCATCTCAGTGTCTTCGTCGCTGTTCACCAATCCAGTGGCCTTGGCCGCATTCTTGAATGGCACTTGGCCACCCGAGTAAACAAAAACCCCGTGAAAGGGGTCAACTACAGCTGCATCAACCGGGCGAACTGATCGAACTGGACCAATGGCCTCAGGCATTCTCGAGTGCCACACCGGCAACAACCTCGTGAGCCCCACTTCAACACGTGTCACATAAACAATGTCAGCGTCGTTAAGGGCTAGCTGCGGCCTTCCAGCGGAGGTGTTGTCAATCTTTGCGCTAACCGCGGGCATTTCTAAGAATAGGTTTTCACCCTCCAGATACTCAACGCCGGTCAGCGCAGCTGCAACATAAACCGGATCTGGTTCTGGCTCCTCGGTAACAATCGGGGTTGGGGTTGCTGTGGCAACCGGCTCATCCTCGGCTGCTGTACATCCTGAGAGAGTAAGTGCTGCAATGGCTAGGAGGCTGGAGATTTTTAGAGCGCGCATCTGCCTAATCTTAGAAGTCTTGGACTACAACATGGCCACAAAGCGCTGCTATTTGGGCAAGTTGTTTTTAGCGCTGCGACGCTTCTTGATAATTCGATCACGGGCCATTTCAAGCGGAATAAGCAGGGTGGTTACTGCAATGATGATTAGCACCGTGATTTCAAGGTGCTCCAGGATGACGTCAACGCCTCCGAGCAAAAACCCCGGAACCATGAACACCACTAGCCAGGCTGTTGCGCCAATCAGATTCAGTTTTGTGAATCTGCGGTAGTCCATCTTTGACATACCAGCAAGCATTGGCACCAACGCCCTCAAAACTGGAACAAACCTCGCCAGCACAACTGCTCTAACGCCATAACTCTCAAAGAATGCGTGAGTTCTAGCGATAGTTTTCTTGTTAAGAATGAACTTGCGTTCCTTGGAAATTAAAGCCGCTCCAATTCTTGATCCGATCCAATAGCCAACTTGAGTTCCCCCAAAGGCTCCGACCCATACCAGAAGAAATCCAAGCCAATCCGGCAGCCAGCCCTCGGTAGTTGCCAGTGCCAAACCGGTTAGGAACAAAAGGGAGTCCCCTGGCAAAAAAGAAGTGAAGATAAAAGCTGTTTCAATAAAGATTACGAAGGTAACGGCAAGTGCAGCCCAATCACCGAAGGCGTTGATTATTTCTTGGGCATCAAGCCAGTTCAATCCTCACCGCTTCCCTTGAAGCGATAGAAACAACCTCAAATCTGGTCTGAGCCTAGCGTCCCCACATCAACGGCAGCTGAAAGTTCGAGAAACTTTTACCCCGGATAGAAGTTCACTGCGCCTCGGACCCAGACCGTGACTTTCATGCCAACTTCAGGAGCAAAGGGGCCATTTGATCGGGCCCGAATCTTGATACCGCGGGTCAAGACCTCAACTACGGCATCGTGGCCAAAGAAAACCTG
>JAQWUU010000024.1 GCA_029241985.1 Aquiluna sp.
ACCAGTGGTTATCGATGGTGAGATCGCAGTTGCAAGCGTGATGAGCGTCACATTGTCTGCAGATCACAGGGCTGTCGACGGTGCACTTGCTGCCAAGTGGCTTGCAGCGTTCAAAGCAAGAATCGAAAATCCCCTCACAATGCTGATTTAGTTTTTTCCTGTGCATAAAAAATCCCCCCTAAGGCGGCTACCTTTGGGGGGGGTTTGGGGGGTTATTGAATAACTATTCCACCATCAATCATTATCAATTGTTGCCTGGTTGCTATTCGGCCCCTGAGCTAAACCTGGGCGCGCAATCGAGAGTTGAGATTTTCCAACTCTTCGGTTAACTCGGTGGGTAAGCGGTCTCCAAAACCTTCAAAGAACCCTCCTATTTCTGCAGCCTCCCGGACCCAAGCGCTTTGATTCACGTCCAACAATTCTGCTAGCTGGTCATCGCTAATCTCTAGCCCCTCTAGGTTGAGGTGCTCTGCCTTTGGAACGAGTCCAATTGGAGTTGGTTTAGATGAGTCACTTCCCTCGAGCTGCCCAACTATCCACTGAATTACGCGCATGTTGTCGGAAAAGCCAGGCCACAAGAATTTGCCATCCTGATCTTTTCTAAACCAGTTCACCTGGAAGATCGTAGGTAGTTTGGCGGGGTCCAATGTCTTTGCAAACGAGAGCCAGTGGGAGAAGTAGTCACCCATGTTGTAGCCGCAGAAAGGAACCATGGCAAAGGGGTCTCTCCTAAGTTTCCCAATCGGACCTTCAGCAGCAGCAGTCTGTTCGCTGGCGATGGTTGCACCCAGAAAAATGCCGTGTTCCCAGTTCAGTGACCTCAGAGCCAGCGGGACATTTGATGCCCTCCGGCCACCAAAGATGATGGCATCAACTTCAACGCCTTCTGGCTCAGCCCAGTTATCGCTCAGAGTTGAAACCTGGTCGATTGGGAAGCAGAACCGGGAGTTCGGGTGAGCGGCAGGCTTGCCGCTTTCTGGGTCCCACGCTTTTCCTTGCCAATCAGTTAGGTTCGGCGGTAGCTCTTTCGTTAGACCCTCCCACCAAACGTCACCGTCTTTGGTGGTTGCAACGTTGGTGTAGACAGCGCCCTCGCGAAGCGATTCGATTGCGGCCTTGTTTGTCGAAAGCCCGGTCCCTGGAGCCACTCCAAACAGTCCGTTCTCTGGGTTGATCGCCCTCAACTTGCCCTTGGCGTTTGGCGCAAGCCAAACAATGTCGTCGCCCAGGGTCTCGACCTTCCAGTCTGGAATTTGTGATTGCAGCATGGCCAGGTTGGTCTTGCCGCAGGCTGATGGGAAAGCCGCAGCGATGTGGTACTTCTTTTTCTCTGGTGTGGTTACCTTGATCAGCAGCATGTGCTCTGCAAGCCAACCCTGGTCTCTGGCCATTACAGAACCAATACGAAGAGCCATTGCTTTTTTACCCAGCAGAGAGTTGCCACCGTAACCAGATCCATAGGACCAGATTTCTCTGGTTTCAGGGAACTGGACCACGGCGACCTTGTCAGGATTACAGGGCCAGGGGGTGTCTTCAGTCTTATTGCCATTTTCATCAACCAGCGGAACGCCAACAGAATGAATAGCCGGAACCCATTCAGCACCGTCGGCAATTTTCTTAACCACTTTGTCTGTGACCCTTGTCATGACTCGCATCGATGTGACTACATATGGAGAGTCTGTGATCTCGACACCGTATCTTGCAAGCGGCGATCCCACCGGTCCCATGGAAAATGGAATTACATACATCTTGCGACCGCGCATGCTGCCGCTAAATTTTTCTTCAAGTTCAGCACGCATTATGTCTGGGGCCACCCAGTTGTTGGTCGGACCAGCATCAGCTTGGTCTTTCGGGCAAATATAGGTTTTACTCTCAACCCTTGCCACGTCTCGCGGGTCAGTTCGCGCTGCGAAACTGTTCGGTCTGATCTTTGGGTTCAGTTTTTGATAGGTGCCGTTGGCAATAAGCAGGGCGTTAATTTTCTGAGACTCTGCCTCTGATCCAGTGCACCAGATTATTTCATCGGGGTCCGTTAGATCCGCGATGTCGGTTACCCAACGCTTCAGTGTCGACAGTGACATAAATATCTTCCTGATTCAAATGTATATGGCATTGCCATTTGGTTTGTGCCATTTGCTCTTGTTTGAGCATTTATGGCAATCATGTATAGAGATACGCCGAAGAGGGGGACAACCATGGCCTGCCCCAGAATAAATACTCCACCGCCAACGCCGGCGAAGAAGA
>JAQWUU010000025.1 GCA_029241985.1 Aquiluna sp.
GGTCAAATCCAGGCACCAGCTGATCTTGAGACTGCAGCCCTTGCCTGGGCTGAAGGTGAAGTGCTGAACATCGAGCTCTACGACTACCTATTGACCATGACCGATGATGCCCAACTAACAAAGGTTCTAAACAACCTCAGGAGTGCATCCCTGGACAGCCACCTACCAGCATTTGAAGCTGCTGCTGCAAATGGCGGAACGCTTGAAAACTTCACTAGAGTGCAGAATTAGGTGGCGCCACAGTCTTGCTTAGGAGTGTTCGAACCCGCCTTGTTTGTTCAGTGACGTTGACTAACGCCGTGACCTCAAAGCGAAATTTCTGGACTCGCTAGACGATGCCTTTTCTGAAAATGAAGCACGCATAAGGGGCGTCCTCCAAGCATCTGATGACCAACCTAACTTCCCTAATCCTCGAGTAAAATTCAATTCTCGGCACTTCTACCCACTGCCAGTCTTTCCCCATTGAAGCGTTAGCGTTTTCCCTAACAGAGTCGTGGGCACCATTTGTTACCCTTGGTTGCCCATCAATTCCCATCCTGATAATCGGGGAGTCTCCGAATTCATCTAACGGTAAGACAGAAAACAGGGCCTTTGAAGCCCGGTCGCAATTAACCTCCCCAAGGTCGACAACCTGCACTCCAACCCCATAGGCGGGAAAATTTCGATCGACAAGGGCTACCTCTTCCCCGTGACCCAATTCATCTAATGCCTTCAGAAGCTCACCACGAAGTAACGGATCAATATCTTTTAACATCTCACTAAACCGTCTTATACCTGTGTAGTGTTTCGTGTGCAATTGCCATGTAACTCTCGATTGAAGTTGTGTCGCTCATCCTTGCCACTAGAGTCCTCGCAAGATTCAGTGTTCCACGCGCCGCGCCGATTCGAATACTAGGTTCTAGTTGTTCCACATCTGCCACTTTGGCTAGGCCGACAATTCTGCGACTCATCTTTGCCGCAGAAAAGAGCCAAGCATCAAGTTTCCATTGGGAAAGCCTGTCCTCAAGCATTCCCTCCCTCCAGACTCTCTTGTCTAATCGGTTGTCATACCGACTACGAATCGTTTTCTCAAAACCTACCCAGGTCTCGTTGATTAGCGACAAGGCCCAATCGGCATAATCGTCATTACCCAATGCAACGGATCGTGCTGCATTCAGGGTGTAGTTTGCCCAAAGAGCGCCGAGGTCAAACCCGACTGGACCATAGAATGCGAATTCGCTGTCAAACGCTTTGGAAACGCTCGGGCCTTCAATTCCGTTGTTTGCTGCAACCATAACCGAACCCGTGTGAAGGTCACCGTGGATCAGCGCCTCTGCGGAGGTCATAAACTTCCACTTTGCTTCACCCATAGCTCGTATCATGTCGACGTCATTGGCGTGTTCTTGGGCGTCCTTCTCGTTTTCCTTGAGGACTGAGTTTCGACCAATGTCGTTGTGGGGCTCTGTGAATACCAGGTCCTCAGTGATTTTGCAGAGTTCCGGGTTTATCGAGTCTGCCATCAGTCTCTTTTGCTTCTCAGCGTCCATGCCCAAGACGCTGGTTCCAAATGCGAGCTCGCCCACATATTCGCCCATCTGCGAAGCAACACATTCATGCCTAAGTCCCTCAATCATCGCACCTCGCCAGACACGATAATTACTCAAATTCTCCATTCCGATCACAAATCGGTCTGAATCGTATAGGAAAACTTCCGGGACTAGTGACTGGTTGAAGCTCCCATGAATACGAAGCGCCTCAGCTTCTTTTTGTGCACGGAAAGGCGTCATCGGCCAATCTGGACCCACCAACCTGACGTATGGAAGGGCTTGCTTTAGAACCACTGATGACCCAAGATTATCGGCGACAATGAACACAAGGTTGAGATTCCCATCACCAACTTCCTGAACGCTGGTGATCCTGTCTGCGTTTACCCTCGAGGAAAGTTCTGGCTTGGAGCGAATGTAGTCCGCAACTGATTCCGCTGATAGAAACTCGTATTCCATAGTTATTCCTTTCTTACGTCGCCGGAACGAATCTTGCCTTCTTGCGGGAAAGCGTGAAGCTGAATATCAGTGCCAGTACAAGAACCAGTCCCTTTGATACGTCCTGGGCGTAGTAAGGGAAACCCTTAATTGTGAGACCAGTAATTACGATCCCAATTAGGAGCGCGCCAAGGGCTGTTCCCCAAGCGTTTGGCTTACCTATTCCAAGCACACTGGTGCCCACTAGGGCGACCGCGACGGCATCAAGTAACAATGAATTGCCAGCACTGATGTCTCCCTGCCCTATCCTGCTGGCCAGGATCAAACCACCCGTTGCTGCGAATAACCCGCTAATCACATAGGCGCTAAATCTGTACCATTCAACTCTTATACCTGAAAGTTTTGCCGCCTCAGGATTTGCGCCAACGGCATACATAACGCGCCCGTATCGAGTCCTCGTCAGCAAAAACCAGGCCAGGATAGTAAGTACTAGCCAGATAACAACTGGAAGAGGAATCGGCCCTACCATCGCTCGGTCAATAGCCCTGAAGCCTTCAGTGAATTTACCTGGTGCGACGGATCCGTCTCGCAGGATCATTTTTGAAGATACTGATTGACCGTCGACTGGAAGTAGCTTCAAGCCCATCACAATAAACATCATCCCAAGCGTTGCCAATAAATCCGGTATCTTGAGCCAAACAATCAAGAACGCATTGACAGCGCCAACAACTGCTCCTGCTACGAGCACCATCACTCCAGAAAAGAACCCCGTTAGGTTGTATATCACCATCATCATGGCGGAAACTGTTACGGCTAGGCCAGCTACGGAACCGACAGACAGGTCAAGGCCACCAACAACCATCGTGAATGTCACACCTAAGCCGACTATGGCCACAACGGATGTGAACTTGAGCATCGAAAAGAGCGTAGATGGTTGACGAAAGGTCTCCTCGGTGAGCGCAAACCAGCTGAAGAGACCGATGGTAACCGCTATGAAGCCATACTTTACAAGCCCATCCTGAATCCTATTTTTTATTTCTGCCCTTTTTTCCATCTGAGCAACCCTGTCCGACACTTAAGCAACCTCCGACATTATTCCAACGATCTCTTCTCTCGAAGTCTCTGTTATGTAGCTATCTAATTTGGGCTCTCCATCAACAAGCACGATTACGCGATCAGCCACTCCCAACAGCTCATCAACCTCGCTTGTCAAAACCAACACGGCTGAACCGCTCCCAGCAAGAGAACGCGACTCAAGGGAAATAGTCCGTCGAGCACCGATGTCTACACCCCTAAAGGGTTCGTCCAGAATCATCATCTGAGGCAATCCCTTAAGCCAGCGACCAACTACTACTTTCTGTTGGTTCCCACCAGATAGTGCGTCAACCTCTTGATCTGGCCCCGTTGCTACTACTTGCAGTCCCTCAATAATTTCGCTGGCTCGACTCTTTTCTGCGCTGAATCCCAGCACGAATCCTCTAGAAAGTTGTGCCAGAAAAGGCAGTGAGGTCGTTGAGGCGATGGACCACTGTGGAAACATTGAGGAACTAACCCTGTCCTCAGGTACCATGAAAACCCCGTCGCGGATCGCATCGCTTGGGTGTTTGGGGTCAAACGTCCTTCCCTCTATTGCCATGACTCCTGTTTTGCGTTTGCTGGCTCCGAAAATCGCTTCTGCTATCTCAGTTTTGCCGCTTCCCAGAAGTCCAATGACTCCTGTAACTTCACCGCGTCTTATGGACAAACTAAATGGCCTGCTCCGCTGAAATAGGCGCAGATTAACAATTTCCAGAAAGGTCTGGGAGCCTCTTTGCTCAGTTATTGATTCCAAATCCTTCAGGGCATCCTCTCCGAGCATCTGTCCCAGAGCATTGGTCCAATCAAAAGGCTGAGCTTGCTCGCCCCGTATTACACCATCGCGAAGCACCACTAGATTGTCTGCAATTGCATCGATTTCTGACAAGCGGTGTGAGACATACAGGATTCCAACTCCTGAGTCTCGCATGCTTCGAATAACCTCCATGAGGTGCTCGACTTCGGAGGCTGAAAGCGCGGAGGTTGGCTCGTCTAGTATCAGCAGTTTAGGTTTTTCGACAAGCGCCCGGGCCAGAATAAGTAGCTGTTGGTCGGCTATGCCGAGTTCGTAAACATCTTTTCTCATGAATTTTTCATCCCAGTTGAGGCTCAGGGAAGCAGCCACTGCCATCGCTTGCGGCATTATCTTAGAAATGGATCCCACACGACCCATTTCGTTTTGGGCAATCTTCTCAAACAGCAAGTTTTCCGCCACTGATAGCCCAGGTACTATCCCCTCATTAATACGCTGATGAACAGTCTGAATTCCAAGTTTTTTTGCGACAGCGGGAGTCTCTAGCTCAACCTGCTTGCCGTCTATAACCACTTCGCCCCCATGGTTGGGATAAAGCCCACTCAATACCTTGATCAACGTGGATTTGCCTGCTCCGTTAGCCCCCAGCAGAGCGGTAACCTCCCCACCCTTAATGTTCAAGTCAACACCGCGCAGCACAAGGTTGGCTCCAAACGCCATTGTGATGTGTCTCATTTCAACGGTGCTTTCCATACTTGACCTCTCTGTCAGTCGTGGGTTTTGCCCGAGAGAGCCGAAGCTCTCTCGGGCAACAACACTAGAAGGTTACGACTGGGATCCAGTCCGCAGCCATTACTTCACTTAATCCAAGTGCGGGCAACACTGAACGCAAGTCGTCCATGTTTGCCACACCATTGTCTTTAAGGAAGTCCTGAGTAACTAGAACACCAGGGAATTGGTATTCATTTTCATCCAGCTCCCCAGCCAGGTGAAGGAGCATTGTACGAACAACCGCTGCACCAATAGCATTCGGGTCAGTTGCCGCTGTAGCTTTCCACGGGCTATTTTCAGCAGTCATGACCTCTATATCGGCATTCGAAATATCGATTCCGTAGGCCGCAACCTTGCCCTCCATGCCATTCTGCTCGATCGCTGATACGACGCCCTTGGTGAACTCATCGTAAGGAGCAAAGATAGCTGTGACGTCACTATTTGCTTTCAAAGCGGCATCGACTAGCTGTGCATTGTCGGTCGCCACAGAGTTTGTGAACTTTCCAACAAAGAACTTCTCGTTCCAATCGTTTGCAGTCTTGAACTCTTCCCAAATAACGTGACGACGGTCCAGTGGGGCGATTCCAAACACATTTACGTAACCAACATTGATCCCGGTTCCCATGTCTGCTGCCATTTGAGTCAGGACAGTTTCCGCAAGGTCAAAGTCAGATTGTGAGGTCTCGATTGCACGAGGTGCGCAGTCAGAAATCTCAACGTCGTAAATTACAACCGGGATGCCCTTGTCTAGAGCATCGTTGATTAGTGGACACATAGTGTCACTGTTTCCATGGCGAACGATGATGCCATCAACACCGGAGCCAATTGCGGTCTCCATGTCTGTGGCTTGCTTTGCGTTGTCGGCCTGGGCATCATAAATCTCAAATTCAACGCCCATTGCTTCTAGCTGCTGTGTTGCACCGTTCCGGAATTGCTGGAAGTAATCACCCGCACCGCTGTTCTCCACAACAGCGATTTTGACAGTTCCGTCGAATGGAGCGGGAGCTGTGGCTGTAACCTCTGTGGTCTCGCCTGTGTCTGTATTTCCACCGCTAGCCGCAGAGCTTGTGGCTCCAGCATCTTCGCTGGCTTCCTGCGTGCAACCAGTCAGCAGCAAAGCAAATATGGCCGCACCCGAAAGGGCTAGCTTCAACTTTTTGTTTGCCAATTTAGTCTCTCTTTCCTTTATATTGCTCGCTGGTAGCAGCGAACGTTTGCCCCAGACGGTCATCTGGGGAAACCTCCCACTATCCCTCCGTCGACAGGAATCACTGTGCCTGTTGTTCTTGACGAAGCGTCGGATAGTAGAAATTCGATAGTTGCTGCAACATCAACAGAACGAACGTGCCGCTTTAAGATATTGCGTTGAGCATAGAAGTCCTCTAATTCCTCGGGCTTTACTCCATGAGTGGCAGCCCGCTCTTCCCTTATGCCTTGATCCCATAGGGAGCTGTTATCAAACACCGCATCAGGGTTTACGGCGTTTGACCGTATCCCTGCCGAGCCGGCCTCGATAGCGGCAATTCTCATCAACTGCACCATGCCAGCTTTCGTTACCGAATAAGCACCAAATCCTGCGCCCGGTGAAAATGCGTTCTTCGATGCATTGAATACCAAAGATCCACCGATGCCCTGCCTGGTCATCACTGAAATACTGTGCTTAGTAAGGGCGAAGGCACTGGTTAGGTTTACCTCCATTGCCTTGCGCCAACGGTCGATCGATAGGTTTACTAGGTTGTCTGTCACCGCTATGCCGGCATTTGCAACAACTCCGTCGAGACCGCCAAAAGTTTGGACAGCTAGATTCACTGTCTCCATAACAATCGCCTCGTCAGATTGGTCTCCAGCTGCCGCTCGTGCATCAACGCCGAATTCACGTTCGATCTCCGAACAAACCTCCTGGACTTTTTCTGCGTTCACGTCGGCAAGCACCAGAGATGCCCCCAAGGATGCAAGATGACGACTAATTCCCAGTCCAATTCCACTTGCTGCACCGGTGACAATAAACACTCGACCTGAGAATTTTTTTGGGGCTGGCTTCAGAGAGAGCTTATAAAGCTCCATCGGCCAGTATTCGAATCGGAAGATTTCAGAATCAGGCATGGCTTGTCCTTGCCCAAAGCTGTCGATAGCCTGAGCTGCTACAGAGTGGGTGTGGAAAGCGATCTCGGCCACCATCCGAGCTTCTTGCAAGGTTTCTCCGCTGGTTATTGCACCCAGCCCAGGGACAAGGGCAACGCGTGGAACCGCATCTAATAGGTCGAAACCTTCCGGAAGTAGATGCAAATTTCGCTTCGTGTAGGCATCGTAAGATTCGGCATATTCATCGAAGGTTCGTGTCACGCCCTCACTCGATGTGTCCTCTAACACCACAGAAAACGGTCTGATTCGCAGCATGTGGTCGGCCGATGACACCCCCGCGGCAACAACTGATCTAACGTCGGAACGATTTGAAATTGAGAGGAAACGGCGATCTACGTAAGCAACCTTGTGTTTTTGCCGGCTGAAGTTACCTCGAATACCGGGCAGAATCTCAGCTACGTCGACTTCCTCGACTTTTTCCACCTTTGCAGGCTTCGACCGCTCGCGAAGAAATTTATTTGCCTTTTCTACCACTTCAAGAGTCTCTCGAAGGCACTCCTCACTAGTCTCCGCCCAAGTGATAACTCCATGGTGAGCAAGAACAACGCCTCGGTAGTTCCCTAATTTTTCCACAACTTTACTTAGTGGAAAACCACTTCTCATCCAATCAACGTATGCCCACTCGTCACCCAGCGCTTCTCTGGTGGCGCGCTCGCCGTCGGGGTGATTTGTCAGAGCGCAAATAGCATCTGCGTGAACATGGTCAATGTGCTTGAAGGGCATGAAGCCGTGAAGCAGCGTCTCTATAGAAGGGCGAGGTGCACCAGGAAGCATGATTGACTTACTGACAAGCTCCACCATTTCCTCGTCGGTGAGGTCATCATGCTTCTTTAGGCCTTCCAGGATATCCAGATCGAGCGGGGCAAAGGTGGTTTCCGTTGCCGTGGCCATGTCTCCACCACTTGCCTTAATCCACATGACTCGCTTGATTTGACCATCGACCTCAACCTCACCCTTGACTGAGGTATTGCCTCCGCCAAACACCACCATCGAGGTGTCAGCACCTATGGTTCTTGTGCGCTGAATTAGCTGTTTCAGCTCTGGAGCTCCTAGTAGTGGGTTTGTCATTTAGCGCACCAATTTCTCTACAGTTTCCCCTGCGGAGGTTTCCGCAACGCCGTGCTCAGTGACGACGGCAGATATGTATTTTCCCGGTGTGACGTCAAAAGCAGGATTGAATCCTTTTGAAAGGTCTGGTGCTATTTGGACACCATGAAGGTTTGTTACTTCCTCAGGGCTTCTCAATTCAATTTCGATTGAGTCACCATTGGCATAACTAAGGTCCACGGTAGAACTTGGGGCTGCAACCATGAAGGGTATGCCAGCTTCTCTGCAGGCTAGTGCCACCCCTAGGGAGCCGATCTTGTTGGCTGTATCCCCATTCATGGCGATCCGATCGGCTCCAATTACAGCGAAATCTACAAGACCTCTCATGATGGTGCTTGCTGCTGCGCCATCTGCCTGCACCAGGTAGTTGATACCATCGTGATGTAGCTCCCAAGCCGTTAGTCGAGCACCCTGTAATAGCGGACGAGTTTCATCTGCGTAAACAATTTCGATTGCACCCCTACTGTGCAGCTCACGTATGATTCCAAGGGCCGTGCCCCAGGTGGAGGTAGCTAGAGACCCTGTGTTGCAGTGGGTCAAAACTCGAAGTTTCGCCTTGCCTGTTTTCTTGAGGATCCAATCAGCGCCATGCTGGGAAAGGGTTCGGTTAGCCTGTTCATCATCGACGGCTATCTGATGCGCGCGCTCAAGCACTACTTCGATGCCTTCTGAAACGTGGTCGACTACTTGGTCAACTCCCCAAGCCAAGTTCACTGCCGTTGGGCGAGCATTGCGCACACGGAGGATTTGTTCATGCGTCTGACCTGCGGTCCAACCTTTGCGCTTTCCCTCAATCATTGCCAATGCAACACCATATGCACCTACCACACCCAAAGCCGGAGCCCCTCGGACCACCAATCTCTCGATTGCGTCAACGAGGACTTCGATGTCAGTGCAACGGATTTCAGATTCCAGAAGGGGAAGTGCCGTCTGATCAAGAAGGACGATGACTTCCTGATCCCAAACCACTGGTCGGATGTCAGACAATTTGACCCCCGCCATCTAGCTGATTACTCAATTCCCACTCCTCTTCGAATAGCTACCATTCTGTACAATTGTTCACAACAGTTACAGCCGTACATCGATTGAGAATAATGATGCTACATAAATCTGTCAATATCACAGATTTTCATAACAGATTGAAAACAATGTGGATTGGAGTTAACTAATTCTTAGTAGCTCTTCGGCTGTGTCTAGGTCAGTTATGAGGTGGGTGATCATCCCAGATCGCGCAGCTGCTGAAATGGCAGGCGCCTTGTTTTTTCCCATGGCAACAATCGCGCGGTCTGGAAGTGCATAGATCTCGTCTAGAGTCAAACTGATAATTCTTTGTTCGATGGAACTCGGAACGTATTCACCATTTGCATCGAAGTAGATGCCTGAAATGTCCCCAACGGCACCAGCCTTGATCAATCGCTCCAGTTCACCTGTCGGTCCGATTTCTTCGATTAGGGGCCCGCTGCCTGGCGCAACTCCACCAATGCCATAAAGTCCAAGCCTGGCGGCCTTGGCCATGTCTAACGTGGTCTTCACGTCGGGCTCTTCTTTCATCATGTTCGCGCTTTCGATGCTTGCCATTATGAAAGGAGCTGGCAAGTGGCGGGTCTTGCCGCCGACTATTTCTGCCAAGTCGCTAGCTACTTCATGCGGGTTCACCGTTGGATTGCCACTTGGTCTGCTACCCAATGCAGGGATGAACGTTGCGTCAATTTCAAAACCACGAAGGTGTGGAACGATGTGGTCCAAAGTCACACTCAGACCGACTGCCACCACGTCTCCCGGTTTCAAGTAGGACCTCAAAAATTCCGAGCCCAAGGCACCAACAGACTCCATGGATTGCTCTGGGTTATCGAAGCTTGGTGCAATCCAGACTTGCCTTAGTCCGTATTTTTGACCCAAAGCGATTTGTAGGTCGGGGAATATCGACTCGTCGCTGTGCACCTTAATCTCTACTATTCCCTCTTCGCGTGCTTTTGCGAGCATGCGAGTTACCTGAACTCGCGATAAGCCCAAGAGATTGGCTATCTTCTCGTGAGTAAGGCCGTGGGTGTAATGGAGAGATGCGATCCTGCCGAGCATAAGAACAACTTACCTCCTAATTGTGAACGCTGAGGGTTTGATCCTTTGGGAACCCCGAGTCCTTGTCACCCAGCATGAGAGCACGGTAAGTCATTTCGGCGCTGTCCTCCATGTTTAGTAACTTGCGGTAAGCCCATTTTGGCGTCTCGCCACAGGTCACTACCCCATGGTGGCTCATAATCACCACGTCATGAGTTCTGAAGTTGCCCGCAACGCCAGAGGCGAGTTGATCGCTCGCGTTTGGGGCAAAAGGACTTGCTCCATAAGAACGAACGTATGAAATGTGGTCAAGTGTGAAGAATCGTATTTCCCTGTTGATGGCGTCGAGCAGCACTGAATACTTCGGGTGGGCATGTATCACAGAGGAGGCATCCTTGCGCATCTTGTAAATCTCAGCATGCATGCGCCACTCGGATGATGGTTGAAGGTCGCCCTCTAAAATTTCACCAGAGAGAGACATCCTCACAAAGGAGCTTTGCCCCAGATCGTCCAGCCAGGTGCCAGTGCCAGTAATGAGCATCACGTCTTCTCTATCGGGGTCGCGAACAGATAAGTTCCCAGCGCTGGCTTTAGTGAGCTGTCTAGCCACTATGTCAGAGCCAATCCGAATTAACTCATTTAGCTGATTTTGAAGTTCCTGATGGCTTTTCATCGATTCCTAACATGTACAAAAGTTCACTTGACATACTAATGTTCAATTGCTTATATTCTCAAGACGAGTTTGATTTAAAACCTGCAATGTTGCAGAGATCGGTGGTACTAAAAGTGAACGGTTCTGTACCGCAACAAAAAAAGTTGTCAGATATTGCAACAGGAATTAGGCAGAGGGTGCTTGCCCATTCGCTCAAGAATAACGGTGGCTACATGAGCCAGGCCTGCTCCTCGGCTGAGCTCTTGAGTTGCATCTACGGTGGCCTTGTAAATCTGCCTGAACTCGATACTCCAATGCTTCCCGGTGAATTCGCTGGCACGCCCGGGCTGGACGGGTTGAATCGCACCACTGGTATTGACTTCCATGGAGGTCGCCACGCGGATATGGATCGACTTGTAAATTCACCCGCCCACTACGCCTTGGTTATTTATGCTGCAATGATTGAAACCGGTCGTCTAGCTGAAGATGCGCTTGACCATTTCAACAAAGACGGCTCAACTGTGGAAATGATTGGTGCGGAACATTCGCCAGGTTTTGAGACAACTACCGGTTCTCTTTCTCAAGCGATTTCCCAGGCAGCAGGAATTGCCCTAGCAAGAAGAACTCGTCATGAAACTGGTAACACCTGGGTATTTATGAGTGATGGTGAATTTCAAGAGGGCCAGACTTGGGAAGCCCTACAGGCAGCAAGTTTTTATGGGCTAAATAAGCTAAAAGTCATAGTTGACGTCAATGCCGCCCAATGTGACGGGCCAATGGATCAGGTTATGACAATCGAGCCACTTCAAACCAGAGTTGAGTCTTTTGGTTGGAAAGTCGCGAGGGTTGATGGGCATGACACAGACGCGATATTCGCCGCAGGGTCAATTGAATCCGATCAACCACTAATGATTCTCTGTTATACCGATGGCACCAGAGGACTTCCGCTTTTGCAGGAGCGATATCCGGTCTTGCACTACTTGCGTTTTACGAGCGACCAAGAAAAGTCAAAGTACGAGCAGGCTTACGAGGAGATGACTAGATGAGTTACGAAATTGTCGCTAGGCCACACCAACAGAACTTCATAGATTGGTCTGCAGATAAACCAGAGGTGGTCGTATTGACAGCCGACCTGACAAATTCCTGTGAGGTTGGAAAGTGGCGCGATGCTTATCCGGACCGCTACTTCTCTATGGGCATGGCGGAACAAAATATGCTTGGCGTAGCAGCTGGGATGGCGAGGGAGGGGTTGGAGCCTTGGCTTCACACTTTTGCCGTTTTTCTTTATAGGCGCCCGCTAGACCAGCTACAAATGTCTATCGCATATCCAGCCCTAAAAGTACGGCTAGTTGGGTTCCTTCCGGGAATAATGACCCCGGGTGGCGTTACTCACCAGGCAATTGAGGATTTCGCCGTGCTACGGGCCATCCCAAATATGACCATCCTGGAGGTCGGAGATGCTACAGAGGCTGAGAGCGTATTGGACGTGGCTCACGCTATAGATGGCCCCGTTTACATTCGCCAGCTACGCGGTGAAGTAAGCCGTATCTTCCCCCAAGATGAACCAATGGTTCTCAATCGAGCAAGGCTGCTCTCCACCGGAGACGAAATCACACTCGTAACGTCTGGGATTATGACTGAGGAAGCGCTTCGAGCAATCCCGCTAATCCAAGCGCAGGGCGTCGGTATTCAACATCTACATGTTTCAACTATCAAGCCATTTAATGACCCAGAAGTGATTCGGGCCATTACTTCTGCAAAACATGGCGTTGTAACGATGGAGAACCATTCAATCGTCGGTGGTGTGGGATCAGCGGTGGCAGAAATCATGGCTGAGCATGGGAGCACTTCACCATTAAAGCGAATCGGGATTAGAGACACATACGCACATGGTGCAAGTCAAAAGCACCTAATGGCTGAGCTTGGTCTGAACGCCCAGTCGCTGGTTTCTGCCATAGAACAGCTACTAGGCAGATCACTAAATATAGAACCCGCCACCCTCGCTGCTGCCCGAGTAGTTGATGTTCACAGTTCAGCAAAGGCTGAGGCGCTCTGATGAACCCCCTCGTTGTTACCTACGCACTTCGAACCGAGGATCCCCGAGGGTTGGCCGACGCTATTCGAGTAGAGCAATCAATAGAGTTTCCCAAAGAGTTGGCCCCTGCTTGGATTCAGTCAGATGTCGTGGGACAGATTGAAAAAATAGGCCCCTCAATGGATGGCGTAACAGAGGTTCAAATTTCATTTAATCCCGAAAATACTGGCTTCGAGCTGCCCCAATTACTGAATGTTCTGTGGGGCAATGCCTCGATTCTGCCTGGTGTCCGAGTGATTGACGTCACTTTCCCAGACTCAATAATTGAAAGGTTCAAAGGACCGCGGTTTGGACTGGCAGGCCTGCGCGAAATGTTCAATGCTCCGGCTAGACCACTCGCATCCACAGCCTTGAAGCCAATGGGCTCTTCAACAAAGCAGTTTGCAGACATGGCTTACACCATTGCCAAAGCCGGGTTTGACACAATCAAGGATGACCATTCATTGGCGAATCAACCTTGGTCCACATGGAGAGAAAGAGTAGAAGCTGTCGCTGCGGCCGTGGAGAGAGCTAACTCCGAAACTGGGTCAAGGTGCATTTATGCTCCGAGCCTCAATCTTCCCGCGAATGAAATGTTGGACGCTGCCCGCGAAGCAAAGCAGCTGGGAGCGAGTTCCTTACTGCTGCTTCCGGGAATTTCGGGGTTTGATGTAATGCGTGCGATTGCTGAAGATGACGAGCTGGCGTTACCAATCATGGGCCACCCCGCTTTCCTCGGCAGTTTCGTGACTAGCCCCCAACAGGGAATCTCTCACGGGGTGCTGTTCGGAAAACTTATGCGAATAGCGGGAGCGGACATTGCAATTTTCCCGAACTTTGGGGGAAGGTTTTCATTCACTCAGGAGCAGTGTGCAGAAATCCGTTTTGCGGCGAAGGAGAAGATTGGCCATATTCGACCGAGTTGGATATCTCCTGCAGGTGGCATGCAGCTTGACCGCATAGACAGCATGATCGGCTTCTATGGGAAAGATACCGCTTCTCTCATCGGAGGCGCCCTTCATGATGGAGATCTTCTCACTAATGCAACCGCCATGGTTGAAAAGATTCACTCCCACAGCTGACCACCTTTGGGGTTGTTGTGATCTTCGTCCTCATTTAGCTCTCGATGAATGCTTAATTGAAGAAGCTTGGCTTGTCCTGGGGTGAAGGGCGCTAAATGCCCAGCTGCAGCTTCAACCAACTGGTTGCATCCTTGAGATAAACCTTCGTTGTCGGGGCATCGGCAGCGAAGGTCTCAAAGGCGTGAGGGCCACCCTCAACAACATTTAGTTTGCAGTCAACGCCAGCGGCCTGAAGAGCCTTGGCGTAGGCAACGTCTTCGGCATAAAACAGCTCGATGTCTCCAACGCCAATCCAGGCTGGTGGCAGACCAGCCAAATTCGTCTCACGCG
>JAQWUU010000026.1 GCA_029241985.1 Aquiluna sp.
CACCACGCGATCGTGGCCTTCACCAACAGCTGCAAGGCAAAGTTTGGCTATAGGCACAGGAACTGGCCTAGCGGTTCTGTTCCACTTGGTCATAGCTTCTACAGAGCTAAACGCAGGGATGGCAGTTCTGCCATCCGGGGTCGCAACGGCAACTATCGCCAAATCCGCGCTCTTATCCACCTTTTGTCCATGCGACCCAACGCCCACTTCGCCAACCTCCGCCAGCAGTGGAACCAACAACCTTTGACCCCTCAGGGAGTCAATGAAATCGGCCTTACTGAAAGGTGAGGCTTGTAAAGCCTCGGCAATTATTGGCGGGGTCTTTCCGTCATCGCTTGCCCAGGGGTTCTGTTCAAAAGAGCGCCCCTCCCAGGGAACGCCTGCTGAATCGACGAAAGGGTTATCGCTCAATGACCCGAAGCGATCTGGAGCGCATCTTGAAGAGTGAACCTTCCCGCATAGAGTGACTTTCCAAGAATCGCTCCCTCAAGGCCCATTGGGACAAGAAGTGCCAGGTCTTCGATGTCTTTCAGAACTGAGATTCCACCAGATGCAACCACCGGCTTATCTGTGTGTTGCATCACAAGTTGCAAAAGTTCTAGGTTTGGACCCTTAAGTGTGCCGTCCTTAGTGACATCTGTCACAACGTATCGAGCACAGCCATCCTGCTCCAATCTTGCGAGCACGTCCAGAAGGTTTCCACCTTCTTTGGTCCAACCCCTAGCCGCAAGTGTCATGCCTCGAACATCCAGACCTACTGCAATTTTCTCGCCGTGCTTCTTGATCACTTTTGAAGTCCAGTCTGGATCTTCAAGGGCTGCAGTTCCAAGGTTCACTCTGGCAGCGCCGAGATCTAAGGCTGCATCCAATGACTTGTCGTCCCTAATGCCACCAGACAGCTCGATCTTTACCCTGCCACTTTTTTTGACGACCTCAGCTATCACCTCACGGTTGTGTCCGCGCCCAAAAGCTGCATCCAGGTCAACCAGGTGAATCCACTCGGCTCCAGCGTCGATAAAGTCTTGCGCTGCGCTAACGGGATGACCGAAGTCTTCTTCGCTACCGGCTTCGCCTTGGGTGAGCCTCACAGCCTTTCCAGAGGCAACATCAACTGCGGGTAGTAGTTCCAGTTTCAAGCGGGCCCTCCTAAAGGGATTTGATCCAATTGGACAGTAATTTCAAACCCGCTTCACCAGATTTTTCAGGGTGGAATTGAGTCGCGACAAGCGGCCCGTTCTCCACGGCTGCCAAAAATCTCTGACCATGCTCAGCCCAGGCCAAGTGGGCAGGAATAAACGGAGGTCGAATATCAAGCTCCCATGAAGTCACTGCATAAGAGTGGACAAAATAGAAATGTTCTTCTTCTATCGACTGGAATAGAGCCGAGCCACTGTCTGGCTGAACCTTGCTCCAACCAATGTTTGGGAGTCTTGGAGAATCCAGCAATTGAACCGTTCCTGGCCATTGCCCAAGACCTTCGGTTTCCTCACCGTGCTCTAAGCCTTTTTCAAACATCACCTGCATCCCAACGCATATTCCCAAAACTGGCCTCGTGGCAGTGAGCCGCTTATCGATAAGTCGATTCGCCGATTTCGCAACCAGCTTATTCATGACCGAACCGAATGCACCGACCCCAGGGACGACCAATCCATCGGACTCGTAGATGATGTTTGGGTCCGCCGTGAGAATTACCTCAGCACCTGCCTGCGCGAGAGCCTTGCAGGCCGAGTGAATATTGCCGGAGCCGTAATCAAGGACGGTGACCTTTTTGGTCACAGGCTCCCCTTGGTTGACGGCACGCCTTCGACTCTAGGATCTATCGCGATTGCCGCCCTCAATGCGCGAGCGAATGCTTTGAACTGCGCCTCTGCGATGTGGTGTGGGTCTCTCCCGGCTAAAACCTTGATGTGGACAGTCAGTCCGGCGTGGTGAGCAATGGCTTCAAAGACATGGCGAACCAACGAGCCAGTGAAGTGACCACCGATTAAGTGATATTCAAAACCCGCAGGCTCACCCGAGTGGACCAGAAAAGGCCTACCAGAAACATCAACCACCGCGCTCGCAAGAGCTTCGTCTAGCGGCACGCTCGCATCACCGTAGCGGGCAATCCCTGCCTTGTCCCCCAGAGCTTGCGCAAGGGCCTGACCAAAAACAATCGCAATGTCTTCAACGCTGTGGTGAGCATCAATCTCGACGTCTCCTGTGGCTTTGACGCTCAGGTCAATAAGGGAGTGCTTGGAAAGCGCTGTCAGCATGTGATCGTAAAAGGGAACTCCGGTTGAAATCTCTGATTTTCCGGTGCCATCGAGGTTGATTGCAAGTTCAACACTTGATTCACTGGTTTTGCGGTTTATCTGAGCTGCACGCTTCAAAACGGTGTCCTAACCTAATTTGGTCTCAAGTTTAGTCAAGCAATAAAGCCAATTCGCCAAGAAGTCGGGTTGTTTCGGCCTCAGTCCCGGCGGTGATGCGCAAACAGCCTGGAATTCCAACATCTCGTACGATAATTCCTTTGCCGATCAGCTCCTCAAAAATCTCCTTTGGATTTTCAAAACCGTCTACCAGAACAAAATTAGCCTCAGATGGATAAGGGCTCAAACCAAGTTTCCTTACTCCCGCAATGATTCGCTCGCGCTGGACTTTGATTTGGTCAACACTTCGCAGCAACTCGGCACTGGTTTCAAGCGCTGCCATGGCCGCCGCCTGAGTCAAGGCTGACAGGTGATAGGGCAATCTAACTATTCGCATCGCATCCACAACTGCCGGGTCTGCTGCCATATAGCCGACCCGTGCGCCTGCGAAAGCAAAAGCTTTGCTCATGGTGCGACTGATGACGAGTCTTGGCCTGTCAGACAACAACGTGAGCGCACTTGGGCCATCTGCGAATTCTTGATAGGCCTCGTCAATGAGCAGCATGCCATCAAAACTTTCGTAGGCAGCCTCGACAGTTTCTAAGGAAAGCGCAGTGCCTGTCGGGTTATTTGGCCCACAGAGGATGACGATCGAAGGCTTGCGCTTGCTAATCTCTGTTCTGACGAAATCAGGGGTAAGGACAAAGCCCTCTTCCCGCGGGACTGATACATAGGGTGTCAAGGTGTTGCGCGAAATGTTTGGATACATCGAATAGGTCGGGTCGAAGCTCAGGGCTGTTGCCTCAGGGCCACCGAACGCCTGAAAGAACTGCTGCAACACTTCATTGGAGCCATTAGCGGCCCAGATTTGTTCTGGGGTGAGGCCTTCACCCAAAAACTCGGCAAGCATTCCTCGCAATTCCATGAACTCGCGATCGGGATAACGGTTCAGCGTCAACGCAGCCTCTGCGATGCGTTCCACGATCCTGAGCGCCACCTGCTCACTGATGCCGTGGGTATTTTCATTGACATTCAGTCGAATCGGCACGTCTATCTGAGGTGCCCCATACGGCACTTGACCGGCCAGATCTGGCCTTAGCGGAAGGTTCTCGAGGTTTGTCACCTCTAAAGAATAACCAGTTGAGCTATGGAAGTGCTATTTGCTGCCCCGGAGTTAGCTCAACTGTTAGAAGCGCGTTTAGCTTCACAACCTTGGCGATCCAGTCGCGTGGGTCCTGCCCGGCGCCGTGTTCGTCAGCCAGGTTCCAGAGCGAGTCGCCAGCCTGAACAGTTATTAGCTCGAGCGCAGCGGGGGCACCATTGCCTGCGAAGGATCCCGTTATACCGAGCACGCTGATGCTGAAGCTCATGGCGATAATTGCAACCAAGCGCATGAGGCGACGAGGGTGAGTCAGTTGGTACTTGCCGAGAACTAACATCTGTTACTCCTTCTGTTCGATACTTTGTTTCGAACACTTGTTCTATTATTTACCCGCATTTCCAAAATTGCAAGCATATTTGTATAACTTCGTATCTTTTTTCGAAAATGTGTTTGTTTTTACAAGGAAATCCGAATACAGTTTCGATAGGGATAGTAAATAACTACCCTCAGACATTTTCGAAGGGGAGCCTGTGGACACGTCAGACCTATCCAACGTTCAACAGCGAATTCTTACCGTTATACAAGAATCGATGACTTCAAGAAACTACGCTCCTTCGATGCGAGAGATAGGTGAGGCAGTGGGCCTCTCCTCAACAGCAAGCGTGTCTCATCAGCTGAACAAACTAGAGCTACTCGGCTTCATAAGCCGGGACCCGAGGCGACCCAGAACCATAGACCTAATCGGTATCGAACCGGCATTTAAAGAGCTGATACCAGATGCAGCAATGGTTCCCTTGGTTGGAAGGATCGCCGCCGGAGGGCCGATTACAGCCGAGCAGAACGTAGAAGATGTTTTTGCACTACCGAGGCAGCTCGTTGGTCAAGGAGAGCTGTTTCTCCTGAAGGTTGTGGGTGAATCGATGATCGATGCTGCAATTTGTGACGGAGACTGGGTTGTCGTTAGGCAGCAGCAGACTGCAAACAATGGTGACATTGTTGCCGCCCTCCTTGAGGAAGAAGCGACTGTCAAAACCTTTAAGCAACGTGACGGGCACACTTGGTTGCTACCAAGAAACTCTGCTTTTGAACCGATCCTCGGCGACCACGCTGTAATTCTTGGAAAAGTAGTGGCGGTTCTTAGATCTGTATAGCTGCTTTCTTTAGCTCAGCCGCAAGATCCTCTTTCACCAGCACACTTAGCTTGGTTCCAGCTGCGATGTACTCGATTTCCTTCACTTTGCCAGCTAGGTGAACCTTTGACACCAGGTCACCTCGATCATAAGGAATGACCCCTTCAAAAATAATCTCAGGCTTGGGTAGGCGTGCAGCAATTGCTGCTTCCAGCTCCTTGATACCCAGCCCGGTCCTAGCCGAAATAAGAAGTGCCCCTGGGACCAAACCGCGAAGACGGACCTGATCCTCATCAGAAACCAAATCGGCCTTATTAAAAACAATCAGCTCTTCGATCGCAGAAGCTTCAACATCGGCAATCACCTCATGAACGGTTCTAATCTGACCGATTGGGTCCGGGTCGGTGGCATCAACCACGTGAACAATGAGATCAGCCGCTGAAATTTCCTCCAGTGTGGAGCGGAAAGCTTCGACCAATTGATGCGGCAATGACTTCACAAATCCAACGGTGTCGGCCAACGTGTAGGAGCGACCATCCGGTGTTTCGTGACGCCTGATCGTTGGGTCAAGAGTGGCAAAAAGTGCATTTTCAACCAAAACTCCTGCCCTTGTAAACCGGTTGAGAAGAGAGGACTTGCCCGCGTTCGTGTAACCGGCAATGGCAACCTGTGGCACACCGGCCTTCTCGCGCTTTAGCCTCTTTGTGTCGCGTGCGCTCTTCATTTGCGATATCTCTTTGCGCAACTTGGCCATTTTGGTGTTAATTTTCCTTCGATCGAGTTCGATCTTGGTTTCACCCGGACCACGAGAGCCAATTCCAACTCCACCCGCAGCTTGACCTCCCGCCTGGCGGGACATCGACTCTCCCCAACCACGCAGACGAGGTAGTAAGTACTCCAGCTGAGCAAGCTCAACTTGGGCCTTACCCTCTTTACTCTTTGCGTGTTGGGCGAAGATGTCCAAAATGATTGCAGTTCTATCGACCACCTTGACCTTCACGATGTCCTCGAGTGTTCGTCTTTGAGACGGTGCCAGTTCAGCATCTGCGATAACAGTGTCCACCCCTAGGCTCTTGACAAGGTCTTTGAGCTCATCGGCCTTCCCCTTGCCCAGATAGCTCGCAGGGTCCGGCTTTGCACGTCTTTGCAGGAGTCCATCCAGCACCTGTGCTCCAGCTGTTTCTGCTAGAGCTGCGAGCTCTCGCAGTGAATTCTCTGCACCGGTCAAGGTGCCAGTTCCCCAGACCCCAATCAGAACAACTTTCTCAAGTCTCAGTTGACGGTACTCAACCTCAGAGATGTCCTCAAGTTCCGTAGAGAGTCCTGGCACCCGCCTGAGCGAAGCGCGCTCTTCCAGGTCTAATTGATCGCCGTCAAATTCTGAGGAGGGGGCAAGTGAGCCCCTGCGCAAGATTCGGTCGATAGTTGATTCGGATTCCATTGTGGTTAAACACTAAGCCTGTATTAGGTTTGACACATGCCCCAGGAGCACTATTTCAGCTCGGAGCCGGAAGCAAAGAAAACTGAAACACAAATCTCGTTTGACGTTGCCGGCCAGAACTTTCTTATGGCCGGAGTAAGTGGATCTTTCAGCGCCACAAAACTTGACCCGGGAACAAGAGTGCTCCTCGGTCATTGGGCCCTCTTTCCCAAAGACGGTAACGTCTTAGACCTCGGGTGCGGGTGGGGACCAATTGGCATCTCGATCGCACGCTTGAAACCTGAAACCAAAGTTTTCTCGATAGACATCAATAACCGCAGCGTCGATCAGACCACTGCCAACGCGAAGCAGGCGGGAGCTAAAAACTTAACCGCCTCCCTGGCACATGAATTGCCTGAAGATCTAAGGTTCAGCGCTATTTGGTCAAACCCGCCAATTCGGATTGGTAAAGCTGCGCTCCACGAGCTCATGCTGACCTACATTCCAAGGCTGGAGCCTCTTGGGAGGGCCTACCTCGTCGTCCAAAAGAACTTAGGGTCTGATTCACTTCAGCGCTGGCTGGAGGCTACGTTTCCGGACCACAGAGTAAGGCGCGTCGGAACTGAGAAAACATTCCGAGTGATAGAAGTGATTAGCCCTGCCACACACCCGAGTAGCTGAGCTCGGCGGGGCCACTAATTGCGACATGTTCGCCATCCTCAGTTGGAAACATTCTCACAGCTACATCTCCTCCGGGAACACTTACTTTCCAAAAGTTCTGACTGCCACCTGCCCAGTGCCTAATGGCAATTGCTGCGGCTGCGACCCCAGTTCCACAGCTAAGTGTTTCGCCTGAGCCACGTTCATGCACCCTCATGGACAACCCGGCGACGCCCTTGCTCACCAGTGGTTCATCTAGTACGACAAATTCGATGTTGGCTCCGTCAGGCTGAGCTGGATCTAGCTGAGGTGGCTTGTTCAGTTCAAGACCCTCAAGCTCGTCCATGTTTGCCAGTGCCACTACCACGTGGGGGTTGCCAACATTTATTTCGAGTCCAGGCCTCGTAACCTGCAACCCTGAAGCACTCACTAGCGTTTCATCGTTTCCAATTGTGAATAACCCAAGGTCGACAGCGAATCCATTGACCGTTGCGGTTATGTCCTTTATGCCATTTCTTGTGGCCACTGGCAGGGTGCTGCCATCAGTAAGGGTGCAAAGTTGGTTTTCTAGTAAAAACCTTGCAAAAACCCGAATCCCATTGCCGCACATTTCCGCTTCACTGCCATCGGCGTTGCGATAGTCCATGAACCACTCAGCACCCGGCTCTACTTCCAATAAATGAGACACTTCTGGCGATTTTGCGGTCGGCTTCACAATGATTAGACCGTCTGCCCCAATCCCAAAGTGACGGTCGCACATTTTCGCAACTTCCCCTTGAGAAAGAGCCAGCTGACCTGGCTTATCGAGGATGAGAATAAAGTCGTTGCCGGTCCCATGGCCTTTGGTAAATTCGATCGTCATCGCTCCAGCCTAATTCGCTCTAGGGACCTCGCGAGCAATTCAGGACTATCGGCTGTCCAGTGAATTCGTTTATCCCGCCTGAACCATGACATTTGGCGCCTCGCATAGCGATTCGTGAGTTGAATCGTGGTGTCAATAGCCTCTTGCTGGCCACTGGTGCCTTGAAGGTAGTCGAAGGCTTGTTGATAGCCAATTGCTGCCCTGGCAGTCTTAGATAGCGGTCTTGGAGAGGCCAGGAGTCCTTCGGCTTCTTCCAATAATCCTTGCGCCCACATGCCATTTACTCGCCGTTCTATGCGCTCTTTTAGAACAGGACGCTCAACATCA
Source organism: Aquiluna sp. (assembly GCA_029241985.1). GTDB lineage: Bacteria > Actinomycetota > Actinomycetes > Actinomycetales > Microbacteriaceae > Aquiluna. Next base: position 7,853 of record JAQWUU010000026.1, read on the forward strand.
ATACCAATCGTCAACGTGGGCACTACGTACTGCTGCTCCGGCAATGATGCGCTAAAAGGTTGGCCAGTCAGTTCGATTACCTCCAAAGCCCTGACTACCTTTCGAAGATTCCGAAAATGAATCTGGTTCGCGGCGACAATATCTATGCTCTCAAGCCTTCGATGCATTTCGAGATTGCCAACTGCTGCTGCTTCAAGTTCAAGCCTTTGCCGCACGTCAGAATCTGTTGGAGCAAAGTCGAGCTTGTCCAATGCCGCGGAGAGATAGAACATACTGCCACCAACAAAAATGGGGAGCTTTCCAGCTTGAATAACCTCTTGCGATTTGGCTTTAGCAAGCAGGCTGTATTCGACTGCAGTCATCTCCTCGCTTGGAGAAATTTCATCGAAAAGATGGTGCGTGACACCCCGTCGGTCTTCACGCGAGAGCTTTGCAGTGCCAATGTCAAGACCTCTATAGAGCTGCATAGCATCGGCATTCAAAATTTCTGCCTCAATGCCACTTTCAGCGAGGGACTCTGCGATTTGTAAGCTGAGGTTCGACTTCCCGGACGCGGTTGGCCCGATTATTGCCAACGTGCTAAAGGGCACTTTTCACTCTTATCGGCAGTCCTAAGCCAACCTTTGTTGAACCAGCAGCTGGGACCCCACAGCTCTCCAACTGCCTGCGGTCGTAAGCATCTCCACCGGTGGTGCGCCTAACTTCGTACAGCCCCCCAGGAACGTAATCAGCAACCAAAAAATAGGGAGCTGCTCTTGTGATCACAACCCTCACAGCATCTCCTGGCCTCGGGACAACTCCGCCCTCAGGAACTTCAAAGTGGACCAGCCTATTGTCTCTCGCCCTGCCAGTTAGCCGATTGGTCTTCCCGTCCTTACGACCCTCGCCGTTAGACACTAGAAGCTCTACCTCAGTGCCTACAAGCGGTTTGTTTGCTTCCCAGGAAACCTCATTCACGACGGCAAGTAGTCGCTCGTAGCGATCTTGGACGACTTCCTTTGGCAGCTGATCAGACATCTCAGCCGCAGGTGTCCCGGGTCGTTTTGAGTATTGATAAGTGAAGGATGAAACAAAGCGAGATTTCCTCACGACATCGAGAGTGTCCTGAAAATCCTCCTCGGTCTCGCCAGGAAAGCCAACAATTATGTCCGTGGTAATTGCGGCCTCGGGCATTACAGCCCTCACTCTGTCAAGGATTCCCAAGTACTTTGTGGCGCGGTAGCTACGCTTCATTGACTTCAAAATCTTGTCTGACCCGGACTGCAGTGGCATATGAAGCTGAGGCATAACATTCGGAGTTTCGGCCATGGCGTGAATGACGTCGTCAGTAAAGGCAGCGGGATGTGGTGAAGTGAACCTCACACGCTCCAAGCCCTCGATTTCACCACATGCCCGAAGCAATTTTGCGAATGCCCCTCGATCGCCGAACTCAACACCGTAAGTGTTGACATTTTGTCCGAGTAGCGTGACCTCAATGGCACCGTCAGCGACGAGGGCCTTGACCTCAGCTAAAATCTCTCCTGGCCTGCGGTCCTTTTCCTTCCCGCGGAGTGCCGGGACGATACAAAACGTGCAGGTATTGTTGCAGCCAACCGAAATTGACACCCACCCGCTGAAAGAGCTCTCGCGCTTTGACGGAAGTGTGGAGGGGAAAACTTCTAGCGACTCAAGAATCTCGATTTGAGCTTCTGCGTTGTGCTTCGCTCGATCGAGAAGGGCTGGCAAAACACCCATGTTGTGTGTCCCGAAAACCACATCAACCCAGGGCGCCTTTTCCAAAATAATGTCTTGGTCTTTTTGCGCCAGGCAACCACCGACAGCAATTTGAAGCTTCGGGTTGGCTTCCTTTTTCGGAAGCAACATTCCAAGAGTTCCGTAGAGCTTATTGTCCGCGTTTTCTCTAACCGCGCAGGTATTGAAAACAATCACGTCAGGGTCAGCCACAGTGGCTTGCTCATAACCAGCGCTCTCCAATAGCCCGGAGATTCTCTCGGAGTCGTGGACGTTCATCTGGCACCCAAAGGTGCGCACTTCATAGGTTAGAGACATGACTTTCTAGATTTTAGCCTCTTGAGCTGACATCGCGTAACACTGATGACACCAGCCCGGAGCTAAACCCTCGGCGCATCAGAAAACCAGAGACCCTGCGGTACTTGGCATCTTTTTCCAAAGCCCCAAGTCTCTCCCACCTGCTGCGGGCTAGCTGCAGCGCCATTTCCGCTTCGTCCTCTGGGTCGATCTCTGCAAGCGCGACTTCGATCATTGCCTTAGGTACACCTTTTTGAGACAGCTCACGGCCGATGATTCTTGCGGACTTGCCTCTCTCGACTCTCGACCGGACATAGGAATAAGCAAAGGCTTGATCGTCGATGAGGCTAACTTCTTCGAACCTGTCCAGCAACGGCAGTGCAATTTCAGCAGGAATTTCCCGTTTTTCGAGGATTATTGCGAGTTGCTTTTTCGTCTTCATGCTACGAGAAAGCTGGAAAAGCAGGACATTTCGTGCCCGCTTTTCCAGCTTCTCGTTAGAAGGTTCGTTAGCCATCGTTGGCGGCCTTCTTGGCCACCGGCTTTACTTCCTCTGAAGCATCTTCTTTCGGAAGGTCTGCCACAGGCCTTGGGACTCCAATACCTAGCTTGACCTTAATCTTCTGCTCAATGGTGTTGGCTAATTCAGGGTTGTCCTGCAAATACTTCCTGGAATTTTCTTTTCCCTGTCCAAGCTGTTCACCCTCGAAGGTGTACCAAGCTCCAGACTTCGTAACAACGTCATGCTCCACACCGAAGTCAATAAGGCTGCCTTCTCGAGAGATGCCCTCACCGAACATGATGTCGAATTCAGCCTGCCTGAATGGGGCGGCTAGCTTGTTCTTGACGACCTTGACCCTTGAACGGTTGCCGACGGCGTTCTGACCGTCCTTTAGAGTCTCGATTCTGCGGATATCTAGGCGCACGGATGCGTAGAACTTCAGCGCCTTACCTCCGGACGTAGTCTCCGGTGAGCCGAAGAACACGCCGATTTTTTCTCGAAGCTGGTTGATGAAGATTGCGGTGGTGTTGGTGTTGCTCACTGCACCCGTTAGCTTCCTAAGCGCCTGGGACATCAACCTGGCCTGAAGTCCGACGTGAGAATCACCCATTTCGCCTTCGATTTCCGCACGTGGAACTAGAGCCGCAACCGAGTCGACGACTACGATGTCGATCGAGCCTGATCTGATAAGCATGTCCATAATCTCAAGAGCCTGTTCCCCAGTGTCCGGCTGGCTCACAAGCAGAGCATCGATGTCTACGCCCAGCTTGGCTGCATAGATAGGATCCAGCGCGTGTTCAGCATCTATAAAGGCGGCAGTGCCTCCAGCAGCTTGAGCACTTGCAATCGCGTGCAGCGCGATGGTCGTTTTACCTGACGCTTCTGGTCCGTAAATCTCTACTATTCGACCCCGCGGTAGGCCACCGGTGCCCAGAGCACTGTCAAGTGCAATAGAGCCGGTAGGAATCACTTCAATTGGTGCGCGTTCTTCCGAGCCCAATCGCATAACTGAACCTTTACCAAACTGGCGATCAATCTGCGCAAGCGCTGTATCTAGGGCTTTTTCTCTATCTGATGCACTTGGCATTAGGACCTCTCTTTTTGACGAGTTTCGTCTTGTTTCATTCGAAGCTACGCTCCGACTGGGACATTTTAGAGATCGACCAAGAACACTCTTGATAAGTTACCTATTTGCCCAGCTGTTAGTAACACTAAGCGTTCGAACAAAATTTCGAATGATTACTTTTCGGCGTGTTGCTTTGTCTTCGGTTGCCCGTGCCAACGTTCCTTTGGAACGCCCAGGTGTGAACATAGAGCTGTCCAAACATCCTTGGGATCTTCCCCCTCGGATATCAACTCCATGGGGGTTTTGTCGGACCTCTCGGTCAGACGAGTGTCTTTCAGCACAACGGCAGCAAAAGCTGCCCCGAATTCATCTTCGGCCAGTTGCCTAAATTGAGATAATTTCAAGTTTTATTGAACTAACTGTTAGAAATTGTGCCGGGTTCAAAGAACTGAAGGCTTCTTTACTGCCTGGAAAAAAGATCCGCCTCGGCAACAAAGGCGTCGGGGACCGTGTCAGGGATGAAGGTGTTGTCCACAAACAGCCCTTCGGCACTTGCGACTCGATCTGAAACTTCACGGAGGAGCTGCGCTAGCGGCACGTCTAAAGCTTCAGTAACTGAAGCCAAAATTTCAGAGGAAGCTTCCTTTTGGCCGCGCTCGACTTCGGAAAGGTAGCCCAAGGCAACCGACGCCTTCGCGGCGACCTGTCTCAAGGTCTGACCCTGTTCGAGTCGGTGATTGCGAAGCACATCACCAATTTCTTGTCTAAGCAGTACCAATGTTTCCTCCTGGCCAATAATCTATCGGCTGATAGTGACAAATTAGTAAAACTGTCTGAATGTTTCCTGATGGATAACAAAACTAACGGCTCAAATGTTCCCTGAGAATCTCAATTGAACGTTCAACAGTTGCCCGCCTGACTTCATTTCTAGATCCGAAAAAACGCTCACTAAACACAGCGACTCCACTATTCGAGCTAATCCCAATAAAGACCTCGCCAGCCTCATGCCCTGAAACAGATTCAGGGCCCGCCACTCCAGTGGTAGACAGACCAATCACCGACGCCACATCCAAGCCGCTTGCCTTTGCGAATTTCTCTCTGATGCCCTGGGCCATCTGGGCGCAGACTTCGGGATCAACCGCGCTTTGATTTGCAATTAGAGCGCCCGATACACCAAGGAGCTGCTGCTTGATCGAATTCTGATAGGCGACCACTGAACCCAGTAGCACCTTTGAAGCGCCTGAAATCGAAGCCAGCTCCGATGCAACAAGCCCGCCGGTCAAGGATTCAGCAGTCGCAATAAACAGCTGCTGCTCTCCGCACAGCTTTATAACCTGCTCGGCCACAAGATTTTCACTCCAGACCAGACGGTCAACACGACAGTGAACCAAAGAACTGCCTGGCTGAGTCCCAGCCACCAGGCACCGAGTGCTTCGAATGGGGCCAACAACATAGAAACTGCAATGATCTGCATTACCGTTTTGAACTTTCCACCACCGGTTGCAGCGATTACTCGCCTCTTTGCCACCACAAGGCGGTAAACCGTAATGAAGAGCTCTCTGGAGAGGATGATCGCGGTAGCAGCCCAAGGCACAGCACCCTGGACGGACAAAGCGATCAGAGACCCCGAGAGCAGAGCTTTATCAGCGATCGGATCAAGAAGTTTTCCCAGGTCGGAAACCAAGTTTCTTTTTCTAGCAATCGCACCGTCAATCCCATCGGTTGACGCCGCTAAGACTAGCAATACCAGGGCAATGAACCTGCCCCAAAAATCCCAGTAATCCAAGATCAACCAGAGAATAATTGGCACCATCGCCAACCTGGCCATGGTTATGAGATTCGGAGTCTGCCGATACAGAAAGCCCTTAGAAGTCATCGCGTCTTCCAGTGAGCTGCCAAGCATCTTCATCTGGCTCGTCGTCGTTAGGAGTCTGGCTGTAACCAGTGTCACCGTCCACCACCGCTGTGGTTTGACCGCTTAGCCTGGCCAGCAGCGCTGGTAGGTCGTCTGGCCTCACAAGAACATCTCTAGCCTTGGAGCCCTCTGATGGCCCGACAACTCCCCTAGATTCCAGAAGGTCCATCAATCGGCCAGCCTTGGCAAAGCCCACCCTTAGCTTTCGCTGCAGCATAGAAGTTGACCCAAATTGAGAATTCACAATTAGATCACAGGCGGCAAGAAGCACCTCTAAGTCATCTCCAATGTCACTGTCAATTACCTTGCTAGCAGCTTGCTGAGTGACATCGTTTCTGTAGTCAGGATCCATCTGAGCCTTGACATGGTCGACAACCTTCAGGAGCTCTTCTTCTGAGACCCAGGCGCCTTGAACACGAAGTGCTTTATTGGTCCCCATGGGGGCAAATAACGCATCTCCCTGGCCAACTAGCTTTTCAGCACCTGGCTGATCAAGAATTACACGTGAGTCTGTGACCGAAGAAACAGAAAATGCAAGCCTGGAGGGGACATTGGCCTTAATCAACCCGGTCACCACGTCCACCGAAGGACGCTGAGTTGCAAGGACTAAATGAATTCCGGATGCCCTGGCCAACTGGGTGATTCGAACGATCGAATCCTCCACATCACGTGGGGCGACAATCATCAGGTCTGCCAACTCGTCAACAACAACGAGCAAATACGGGTAGGGCTGAAGTTCTCTCTTCGAGCCCTCTGGAACTCTTATGGTTCCGGCCACCACTGCCCTATTGAAATCATCGATGTGCTTGAAGCCAAACGATGCCAAGTCGTCGTATCGAGAGTCCATTTCACGGACCACCCACTGCAGCGCTTCCGCAGCCTTTTTTGGGTTCGTAATGATCGGCGTAACCAGGTGAGGAACTCCCTGATAAACCGATAGTTCAACTCGTTTCGGGTCAACCAAAACCATCCGCACTTCGGCCGGAGTGGCACGCATCAAAATCGAGCAAATCATTGAATTTACAAAGCTTGACTTACCAGCGCCAGTGGCACCGGCAACCAAAAGGTGAGGCATCTTGGCGAGGTTTGCTACTAAAAATCCGCCCTCAACATCCTTGCCAACACCAATGGTGAGCGGATGCTGAACACCAGTTGCAGACTTAGATTTCAAAACATCACCGAGCGAAACAGTTTCCCTGTCGGTGTTTGGAATTTCGATTCCAATCGCGCTCTTGCCAGGAATCGGCGCCAAGATCCGGACTTCGTTGGACGCCACCGCGTAGCTGATGTTGCTTGTCAAGCGTGTGACTGCCTCTACCTTTACGCCTGGCGCAAGCTCCACCTCATAGCGAGTAACCGTTGGACCACGTTGAAAATCAGACACTCTTGCCTGGACGTCAAATTCTTGGAAGACGTCATTTATTGCCTTCACAATTAGCTCATTGGCGGCGGACTTCGTCTTAGGAGGAGTCCCGGCAGCAAGGAGGCCAAGGGCTGGCAACACATAAGGTCGTTTTACCTTTTCAGCTTTGGGTATATCGATTGGCTCGGTAAGCCCCTCTTCCTGGGAGAAGAATTCCGGCTCTAGGTCAATAGGCTCATCGGCAATGTCAACCGCCACCACCTCGGCCTCAAGGTCCTCTGTGATGAACTCATCAATATCGCTCACAACTGGAGAATCGAATGCGGGCTCAACATCTTTTTCTTTTTTCCACCAGTTCGACTTTTTGGCATCGAAGGCGTCGGTATCTAGCTCCACCTGCTTTTCGCCAAAGAGATATCCATAAAGCTTCTTGAGATTGGCCAGCACCTTATTGGGTGCCGTTCCTGTCATTACGAGTGCGGCAACTATGGAGAGCAACACTAGAGCTGGAACTGCCCCATAAACAGTCAGCACGCTCACCAGGGGCCCACCGATCAACCAACCAAATAGCCCACCGGCCTCGGCGATAGCATCCACACCATCCTGCGGTGATGGCAGATTTGAAAACGCGTGAAAAAACCCGGAAGTTACAGATAGGAGTAACCAGAAACCTAAGGCAAATCTAGAGCTATCGCGAACCGAAGCGGGGTGCCGAAACAGATACAGCGCATAGCCGAAAAAGACCACTGGCAGAGCATAAGACACCAGACCAAACAGCATGCCGAAGCTGTAGTTGTGTGCAATCTGCGCCCATGGTTCTTGAATCAAGAACCATGCGTTCAGGCCACCGATAGTACTTAGCAACAGCAAGAAAAATGGAGCGCCGTCTCGGCGGTCTTCCTTGGCTAGCTTTTCCGTGCTGAAAGCCCGGATAATTCCACCAAAAAAGTGTGCGACTGCTAGATAACCAGCGGTAATTCTCGCACCGGTCCCCACTGACGATTTGGGCCTTTGAGTCGCCGCCCTTGAACTGGCAGGTGCAGGCTTTTTAGGCCGGGTCCTAGAGGCCGAACGGCGAGGTGGTGGAGTCTTCGTAGCCATGGCTAAAAACTAGCAATCTATTGATAAAAATCCCGTTAGGCAGAGCGGGTTGAGTAAACAACGATAGGAATGATCATTGGGCGTCTACGGTGTGCTCTTGACACCCAGGTTCCGATGGTTCGTCTAATGACTTGCTGGAATGCGTGAGTATCCCTGGTGCCTTGTCCGGCTGCCGCCACAAGGGCAGTTCGAATCTGAGGAAGGATGTCGTCAAAGACGTGATCATCTTCGGCGTATGCTCTGGCCTTTATTTCTGGGCCTTCGACGATGTCCCCGGTTGCCCTGTCTACGACCACAAAGATTGAAATGAAGCCCTCTTCAGACAGAATTCGTCGGTCTTTTAGGTCATCTTCGGTAATCTTGCCAACAGTCTTGCCATCGACGTAAAGCATGTCGCAACTGACTCGACCAACGATGCTGCAAAGGCCATCAACCATGTCAATAACAGCGCCGTCTTCTGCCAACAGCGTTCGCTCAACTGGGACACCTGTCTTGATTGCAAGATCGGCATTGGCTTGCAGGTGCCTAAATTCACCGTGTATCGGGAGTACGTTTTTGGGCTTCAAGATGTTGTAGCAATAGAGCAGCTCACCGGCTGCAGCGTGGCCTGAAACATGGACCTTGGCATTGCCCTTATGAACAACATTCGCGCCGATTTTAGTGAGGCCATCAATCACCCTGTAGACAGCATTTTCATTGCCTGGAATCAGTGAGCTTGCAAGCAAGACTGTGTCACCCTTGCCGATTTCAATTTGGTGGTCCTGCCTGGCAATTCTTGACAAAACAGCCATAGGCTCTCCCTGGCTACCGGTGGACATGTAGACGACCTTGCTGTCTGGAATGTCCCCTGCCTTTTTCAAATCCACAACCTGACCGGAAGGAACTCTTAGGTAGCCTAAATCTTCCGCGATGGTCATATTCCTCACCATGCTGCGGCCTACAAACACAACCTTGCGACCATTTGCCACTGCAGCATCGATAACCTGCTGGATCCTATGGACATGCGAGCTAAAGGAGGCCACGACAACTTTGCCAGGCGTCTTAGCGATGACGTTTTCAATCACCGGTCCTATGTCCCGCTCCAGCGGTGTGAAACCAGGAACATCGGCGTTTGTGCTGTCGACCATGAAAAGGTCTAAGCCTTCCTCACCAATCTTTGCAAAAGCTCGAAGGTCAGTCAGCCTGCCATCCAGCGGCAGCTGATCCATCTTGAAGTCTCCTGTTGCCAGAATGGTTCCGGCAGAGCTCCTAATAATGACGGCCAAAGAATCGGGAATCGAGTGATTGACCGCTACGAATTCAAGTTCAAAGGGGCCCAACCTCTCGACTTGCCCTTCTTTCACAGTGTGGGAAAGTGGCACCATGCGGTGCTCTTTGAGCTTTGCCTCCAAGAAGGCCAGGGTCAAATTAGAACCAAGAATTGGAATGTCTTTTTTGTGACGGAGTAAGAATGGAACACCACCGATGTGGTCTTCGTGTCCATGGGTCAAAACCATGCCGACAATGCGGTCAAGCTTGTCTTCCAGGTAACTGAAATCTGGCAGGATCAGGTCTACACCCGGCTGCGTTTCCTCTGGAAACAGCACTCCGCAGTCCACGATCATGATCTGCTCATTGAGCTCAAACACAGTCATGTTTCGACCGATTTCACCAAGGCCGCCGAGCGGAATGATTCTAAGGGTGCCGGGCTTTAGTGCCGGAGGCTCGAGTAGCTCCACTATCTGGTTGTCCCTGCAACCTTGGGCAGCGCGCCACCGGCAGCAGCATTTCTGTCAGGACGGAAATTGTCAAAGCTCAAGCCTGGAACAGCCAGCACTTGGTCAATTCCAGCCTCAATCGCCGCTGCCTCGCTGTCTTCTGGTCCGACAAGTGGCAACCTAACCCTTGGAGAAGAGATCAAGCCCAGTCCGTGAAGAACGTACTTGGCGGCAACCGTTCCTGGAACATGGGTCATCACAGCTCTCTGCAATGGCTCGAGTGCGTTGTGAACCTTTTGGGCGCTGTGGAAGTCATTCGCATTGGTTGCATCCACGATTGCTCTGTAGGCATGTGGTGCGATGTTTGCTGTCACACCAATCAGTCCTGTGGCACCAATAGAAAGGTGCGGCAATACGTATGGGTCATCCCCCGAGAAGTACATCAGCCCGGTTTCGAGAAGCAACCTCGAGACCTGTGCAAGGTCGCCCTTGGCATCCTTGATCGCAACAATATTTGGGTGCTTGGCTGCTCGGTGAAATGTGTCATAGCCGATGGCAACACCGGTGCGCCCAGGGATGTCGTAAAGAATTACTGGCAAATCCGTTGCATCTGCAATCATCCTGAAGTGCGTCAGGATTCCAGCCTGAGTGGGCTTGTTGTAATAGGGAGTGACGATCATGACACCGTCTGCTCCAGCTTTTTCGCTGGCCTTATAGAGCTGAATTGCGTGAGCGGTTTCGTTGGAGCCACCACCGGTGATGATCTTTGCTCGGCCGGCAGCTACTGACTTACCAACCTGGACGAGCTTGATTTTCTCAGCATCTGTCAACGTAGAAGTTTCACCGGTGGTGCCGGTCACGACAACACCATCAGCACCGTTTGAAATTACATAGTCAATGTGCTTTTCGGTTGCAGCCCAATCGACTTCGCCATCCGGGGTCATTGGAGTGACAAGTGCAACAAGTACTTGCCCAAACACGTCTCTTTGTTCTATAGCCATCTCGATAGCCTACCGCCACCCGTGGCCACTTCCGCTATGGAGCTACACGACCATTTTCGTTGAATGACTCATAGCTAAGCGGCATTAGCTTTGCCCAAGCATCTTCCATCTTCTCCGCGCACATTTCAATTTCACGCTGGGGAAAAGATGGAAAGTGAGTGCCCTCGCGCTTTGTGCGCAATGACAGGAAGTTCATTAAGGACCTGGAATTCATAGTCACGTACATACTCGAGTAGATATTTACCGGCAGTACAATTCTGGCCACCTCTCTGGCAACGCCAGCTTCCAGCATGCGCTTATATGACTCGTAAGCGGTGCGAGTGACGGCCATTGTTTCTTGAGTTACAAGCGCAGTTTGCTCAACTGTTCCGTCTTCAAAATCGTATGCTCCAGGCTTTCCCACCTGAATCAACTTGCGATCAGGCCCTGGAACATAAAAAACTGGCCTTAGTTCACGGTAGCGACCGGACTCTTCGTTGTAACTGGCAATCCGGTGACGCATGAATTCTCTAAAAACAAAGATTGGTGCCTGAACATAAAAGGTCATTGAGTTGTGCTCAAAAGGAGATCCGTGACGGTCGCGCATCAGGTAGTTGATAAGCCCTTTATCGCGCTTCTCGACCTCTGCAGTCTCCTGCATCGCTCCCTCTAAAGTTTGCTCGCCCTGAGTCGAAACTCTGGCCGCAAACAATACATCGGCATCTTGGGCACTAGAGCGAACTAGCTCAACTGTTACATCACTGCGGAATTCAATTTCGGTCACCTCACAACCCTATTCCAGGTGAAAAGTAAAAAAGCGCAACACTCCGCTATTGGCGCTAGCAATCACCTACGCTTGGACAAATGGATTCCACGCTCTTATTGACTCTTGCGCTTCTAGGCTTCGGCCTAATAGCAGGGCTGACCTACCGATTTTTTCACGGTCGTGGCCACAAAGTCGTGGGTAACGAGTGCATAAACCTTGAAAAACTTGGCCTTTTAAAAAACGAACTCCCGGTGACTAGCTTCGGTAAGACTGCGACCCTGGTTCAGTTTTCGACTCAGTATTGCGGACAGTGCCCAGGAGTTAGAAGGGCGCTAGCAAAATTGGAATACCGTCACGGAGATGTGCTCTTTATCGAAGCGGACATCACCGAACGACTAAATCTTGCAGCCCACTTCAACATCACGCAAACACCAACTGTGCTGGTGCTAAACAGTGAAGGTGTAATCAAATACCGCGTTGGCGGAGTGCCAAAGCCACGTACAATCGAAGCAGAGTTAGAAAAACTAGGAGTGAAATGACAACACCGCAAATGATCGACCCACGAGGCCCCAGATTTGGTGCAGCCATTACCACCTTGCTGTCATTGATTGCTTTCTACCTGAGCCTCTCTGATTCTCAGCTTGCCTACTCAACCGTGGTAGCGATCGGTGTGCTCTTTCTATGGTCTGTGCTTTCCCCGCGGACACATCCAGCTGGATTGGCATTCAAGCGCTTCATCAAACCAAGAATTGCACCGCCAAAAGAGCTAGAGGATGCAAGGCCACCAAAATTTGCCCAGCAGGTTGGCCTTACCTTTGCTCTCTTTGGAATAGTTGGTGGCCTATTTGCGCCAGTATTCGTGACGATTTCGGCAGCGTTCATATTGATAGCGGCATTCCTGAATGCGTTTTTTGGTCTGTGCCTAGGCTGCCAGTTCTACCTAGTTCTCAGAAGAGTTGGCGTTTTTCGCTAGCAGAATAGCCTTTCGCATGGCACTACGGGCTCGCTTTCTGTCACCGGCAGCTTCATAAGCCTCAGCTAGCAAGAACCAGGCTGCGAAGTCCTCAGATCCCTCAGCAAGCCCTTGAACTCGCAATAACTCAGCCTCAGCCGACTCCTTGGTCGCCCTGCCGCTTGCACGAAGTTCCAAATCAAGCCCAGGGATATTCATCGCAACAACGCGCTTTTGGAGCTTTTGTGATGAAAGCCCAAAACGAATCTCGGCATAGAGCGCCCAGAAGGCAAAAAGTGGAAAAATGATTATTCCAACACCCATGGCAACGGCCAAGGGATTAGGTTCGGCTAGCAAAATCAGCCCGCGACTCAAAAGAGTAAAGACATAGAAGAGCGTTAGGGCAAGCATCAAGCCCACCCAAACCCTGGTCATCATGCTGGAATTACGCTCTCAAGCCCAATAGACAATCCAGTGGCAGTCTTGGCAAATTCAAGTGACTTCAAGATCCCGAGTGAATATGCGCCCGAAGAGGAGACATCATGAGAGATAACCAGCTGCTCACCGAGGGAGCCAAAAATGGTGTCCTGCTTGGCAGAGACTCCCTTTTGTCGGATCGAGTGAATCGTTATGCCGGCGTGAACTTCGCCCCGCGCTGGCTGACCAACTCCTGGAATGAGGTGCTGAGGCAAATCTTTTCTTGCTTCAGCAATTAGCTCTGCTGTACGAATGGCAGTGCCGGAGGGCGAATCAACCTTGTGCTCGTGATGCTGTTCAATAATCTCAATGGAATCGAAAAACCTTGCCGCCTCGGAAGCAAAACGCTGTGCAAGCATGGAACCGACCGAGAAGTTTGGAACAACGACAACGGCCGACGTCGGGTTCGCATCCAAAGCCTTCTTCAAGCCGGCTAGCTTTTGCTCAGACCAACCGGAGGTCCCGACAACCACCTTCATCTGGTTCTGAATTGCAAACTTCACCAAACCTTCAGTAACGTTCGGGTTTGTGAAATCAATCACAACATCAGCTCCAAGCATTTGTTCTGGGCTGGATTTTGAATCCAGCTCAGAATGCAGTTTGAAGTTCGCATCGGCATCAACCAAAGACTTAGTCAGAGCACCCATGCGTCCGGTGGCACCAAGAATAGAAACAAGAATCATTGTCAAAACCTATCAAGCCAAGTGTTCGAGCGCTTGCAAATCAGGACCAACAACAACCAGCGAAGACCTGCCAGCGGCAACCCTTGCGGCAACGGCTTGGATGCTGGAAATGTCAACTTCGTTGAACCGACCGAGAATTTGCTCGGTAGATAAGAACTCACCGCTGCCGATTTCGGCAGCAAGGAGCCTGTTCATCCGAGCCAAAGAGCTTTCATAGCGCAACGCTAAGCCACCGGTCAAAGAGCCAAGAGCCAGATCAAACTCGTCTTTTGAAACACCGTGTTCGGCTATCGACTCGAGGCCTGATTTCATGAGCTGGATAACGAGCTCGGAGTTCTCCGGGTTGGTTCCGGCGTAAAGACCGAAGTAACCTGCGTCCGAATAACCCTGCTGATAAGAGTAAGTCGAATAGGCAAGTCCGCGTTCCTCACGGATTTCCTGGTAGAGCCTAGAAGACATTCCACCACCGAGGATGGTAGTCATGAGCCCAAGTGCATAACGGTCAGGATCCATGCCCCGAATGCTTTGATAGCCAAGCAGAAGGTTTGCCTGAGCAAAGTCATGATTTAAATTTGAAAACTTTGTTGTCTCTGGAAGCAGAAACTCTTCTTGTGAGCGCCTAGGGTTTGGGTCGCTCTTTGATTCCAGCCAGCCAACCTTTGCAAGTTCTTGTTCTACAAGTTGAACGAGCTTCTCGTGGCTCACTCCCCCGGCTGCAGTTACTACTAAATTCTCCGGCACATAGTGCTTCTGATAGTGCTCTACGACCTGTTCACGGGTGACCGCCAGGATTGTTTCCTTGGTGCCACCAATGGGCCTTCCAAGCTCGTGATCAGGCAGCAGAGCGCTTGCAAGCGCCTCGTGAGCCAAATCCTCTGGATCATCCTCACCCATTGCAAGCTCTTCTAGGATGACTGTCTTTTCAAGATCAAAATCATGCTGCTCGATCTTGGCCGAAGTAAACATGTCCAGAATCACATCGAGCGCCAATGGCAACGCTGAGTTCATGACCCTTGCGTAATAGCTGGTGTATTCCTTGGCCGTTGCAGCATTAGAAGAGCCACCAACAGAATCAAAGGCCACAGAGATATCCCTTGCCGAACGGGTGGGGGTTCCCTTGAACAGCAAGTGCTCTAAGAAGTGAGTGGCACCAAAGGTGCCCTCAGATTCATCCCTTGATCCAACTGCAACCGAGGCGGCAATCGCAACCGAAGGTGCGCCTGGGATCTCCTCACTTAAAATGCGAACACCGCTGGGCAGCACGGTCCTGCAAATCCGTGATGCCTCAGCGGTGAAATCACATGAGTCTAAAAGACTTAGCTTCAATGATTACTCGCTTGCCGCTTCGTCCTCAACAACTGGGGAAAGCGATAGCTTTCCACGGTCGTCAGTCTTGGTAATTTCAACCAGGATCTTCTGTCCAACCGACAAAATGTCTTCGACATTCTCAACTCGCTTGCCGCCGGAGATCTTCTTCAGCTCGGAAACGTGAAGCAGTCCATCCTTGCCTGGCATCAATGAAATAAACGCACCGAAGGTTGCAAGCTTCACAACTGTTCCTAGGAAGCGCTCTCCAATTTCAGGGATGTGTGGGTTGGCAATCGCGTTGATTGCAGCCTTGGCTGCATCGGCGCTTGGACCATCAACCGCACCGATGTATACGGTTCCGTCATCTTCAATTGAGATGTCGGCTCCGGTGTCATCCTGAATCTGGTTGATCATCTTGCCCTTTGGTCCGATAACCTCACCGATTTTGTCGAGAGGAATCTTGACCGCAATCACACGAGGTGAGTACTTCGATAGCTCATCTGGCTCATCGATGGCTTCTGCCATGACGTCCAGAATGAACAGTCGAGCTTCCTTGGCCTGGGTTAGCGCCTTAGCTAGCTCAGAGGAAGGAATTCCGTCCAACTTGGTGTCCAGCTGAATAGCGGTCACAAAGTTACGAGTTCCAGCAACCTTGAAGTCCATGTCGCCTAGAGCATCCTCAGCACCAAGAATGTCGGTAAGAGCTGCATACTGAGTCTTGCCGTCAACGGTGTCAGAGATTAGACCCATCGCAATTCCAGCAACCGGTGCGCGCAGTGGCACACCAGCATTTAGAAGAGCAAGAGTAGAAGCACAAACAGAACCCATTGAGGTTGAACCG
>JAQWUU010000027.1 GCA_029241985.1 Aquiluna sp.
GGTTAGAGCAAACGACTCATAATCGTTCGGTCGCGGGTTCAAGTCCCGCACGCCCCACTGTAAGCCGGCTGCGAGGCTAGGCTTTTTCCCCAAACTTCTTAGTGTTCTCAGACAGCGAACCGTCTGAACCATAAAGAAAATGCTTGGACATATCAGTCGAGTATTTGGTCAAGTAGGAGCTACTGCCCAACTCCTCTGCAACCGCTCGGTGGTGAATGACACCTGCGCCGCAACAAAGCCCAACCACCTTTGCTCCCGCAGAGACAGCGAAGGCTGCGAATTCGGCAACCTCAAAGCGATTTGAGACCTGAGACTCGAGTGCGTCTGGGAAGGTTCGACTGGTCGGTAAAACAGCTGTATTGCCCTCATCGGGCAGATTGAAAAGCGTGGTGTGTTGCTCAGTTGTCCGGTATGCCGATGGCATAGCGCAGGTGTGCCCTGATGCACTGCTGGCTATCGACTCGAAGATTGGTCTAATCGTGTTCGGCCCTTGAAAGCAGTTCGTGCCCACAACGTCTGCGCCAAGTTCAGACAGCGCTACACAGGCATCAGCGGGGGATAGACCATCCATGAGAAGTCCAGAGTCAAAAACCGCCACATTGACAATCGAGGCCAAGCCGGCAGCTTGTATCTCTTCGAGAGCGATTTCAGCCTCCGCCAGAAAATACATCGTTTCAGCCAGAATCAGATCTGCACCCTCCTGCTTGGCCCACGAAATCATCTCTCGGTACATGAGTCGGACAGTGTCGGCCGTTTCAGGCTGGGCCGGATCGAATATGTTGGAATTGGAAATGTTGCCCGCCATGAATACTTGACGGCCAAGCAGGCTCGTCTGCTCGTCAGCAACTCTCCTGGCGATCCTTAGTGCAGATCGATTCAACGGTTCAAGAAGGTGCTCTTGACCAATGATGCGCATCTTCTCGCGGTGACCGTTATAGGTGAAGGCAATTGCTACGTCGCTACCGGCTCTAACGAAGTCGGTAGTGACTTGCTCAAGCACCTCTGGGTGGTCTAGCGCCACCTTTGGGACAAATTCTCCCGCCTTCAAATATCCCCTGCGCTCAACTTCGAAGAGATAACCTCCGGCCAGAATTACGGGCTGCTTGGCTTCAAGCCTCTCCCGAAAAGAAATTGTGGTCATTGCCACCTCCGCGTCAATATTGCCAGCACCTGCAACATGCTCAAAATCCGCTGAAATAGTGCGAAAGTTTAGGTTCTCATTGCAAGTAGAAAACAGGCGCTAGAGGATCTGAGAGAGAAACTTCTGAGTGCGCGCTTCCTTGGGGTTGTCAAAGATCTCTGAGGGAGTTCCAACTTCAACGATTTCGCCCGCATCCATGAAGATAACGCGGTCTGCAACTTCTCTAGCGAACCCCATCTCGTGTGTCACAACGACCATCGTCATACCTTCTTTGGCTAACTCCTTCATTGCATCAAGAACTTCGTTGATCATCTCTGGGTCCAGAGCTGAAGTCGGCTCATCGAATAGCATTACTTTTGGCGTCATGGCTAGAGCGCGAGCAATCGCGACTCGCTGCTGTTGTCCACCTGATAGTTGAGCAGGAAACTTGTCCGCCTGCTCAGGTATCTTTACTCGAGTCAGCAGCTCCATAGCCAGTTTCTCCGCTTCTGACTTCGGCAGGCCCCTAACGCGCCTCGGCCCGATTGCAACATTTGTCAAGACGGTGAGGTGTGGGAACAGATTAAAGCCCTGGAACACCATTCCCGTCTCGCGTCGGATTTCTTGAATATTCTTGATGTCAGAAGTTAGATCCGTTCCATCGACGGAGATGTTTCCTTGGTCGTGCACTTCAAGTCGGTTGATGCACCTTATTAGCGTTGACTTACCAGACCCAGAAGGCCCAATTACAACAACAACCTCTTGTTTTCCCACCTTAACATTGATGTTTTTCAACGCTTCAAAGTCTTTGAACCGCTTGTAGACACCGTCGATCACGATGATCGCCTCATCAGATCCGTGCTTGGACGACATTTTCGATGCGTCGTTAAATACTTCATTGCTCATCGGATACCAACTCCTAGTTTCTTTTCAATTCTTTGGCTCTCTCGGCTCATAAAGTAAGAACCAACCCAGAACAAAAGTCCAACAAATGCCAGTGACTCGTAGACCAAACCTTGACCCAAGAATGCGTCCTGCTTCGTAATTGCAGAACCGACGTTCAAGAGTTCGAAAACGCTAAGCGCCACACCAGCGAGGGTTGTGTCTTTGAATAGCGAAATAAACTGTCCAATTTGTGCTGGAATAACGTTTCTCAGCGCCTGAGGCAGTGTGATTAGGAACGTGATCTTGGTCGCGCTCATGCCAAGAGCCTTTCCCGCTTCGGCTTGACCCTTCGGAATCGATTGCAACCCACCCCGAACGATTTCAGCAAGATAAGCAGCCGTGAATAGGGTGAAAACTGTTACCGAGCGAAAGATTGGGTCAGGCGTAATCGAATCAGGTATGAAGAACTCGAGAGCGACTCCTGCCAGCAGGAGCAGCACGAATAGGGGAGCACCTCTTATAAGTTCGATATAGGCCGTGGAAAGCCATCGCAGTAACGGCAAGGCCGATCTTCTACCGAGTGCCAGCATGACTCCGAGAGGGAAGCAGAGTGCAATGCTAACGATGGCCAGGTAAAAGTTGATTAGGAATCCTCCCCATTCCTCGAGTGCGGCTTGGCTTATGGAGATGAAGACCAGTGATAGTGCCGGCAAGACATTTATCAGAACCCACGCCCAACCTGGCAGCTTGGAAAGAGCGGTCCTTTTTCGAATGGCCCCGAATATCCTTCCTGCCGCCACGGCTGCGATGACATAAAAGCCAAAGAGCAACGACTCCTGGTCACCTCCCAGTGCTATGAGCAAAACACCTGTAGCTATCAGAAGTCCAAATCTTTGGAGAAGTCCCCAGAGCAACAAAGTCAAACTTTTGTGCTCCCTTGTGCCTCGTCCTCCGGCCGCGAGAGCGGAAATTCCGAACACGATAGCGAGGATTGAAAGCCCAAGTAGGTAAATCAGCTCGTCGGGGAAGCGACCAACAAGGAGAATCTTGAGATTCACCTGAATAATTTCCCAGCGACCGGTCACAAAAATAAACTGAAGCGCCTGCCAGACGACGTAAAGCAGCAATGACCCGGACAAAATTGTCAAAAAGCTATCGGTTATCGACCTAAACAGGTTTCGGCGCATCCAGGTAATCATCGCTCCACCAGAGCCAATCTCCTGTTGAAGTAGTTCACCACGAGGCTAGTTATGAGTGATATCCCAAGATATACGAGCAAAGTTAGGGTAAATGCTGGCACGGCGGGTGATCCATTACCGACTGTAATTTGTGCCACTTGAGTGAGCTCGAAGTAGCTAATTGTTGCCCCAAGTGAGGTGTTTTTGATCAGGTTTAGGTACTGATTTCCAATTGCTGGCATTGCGATGCGGAATGCCTGCGGGAGAATGATGAGCCGCATCTTTTGCGACCCGCTGAGTGCGATGGCATCAGCCGCCTCGCCCTGACCTTTATTGACCGCGAGGATCGAACCTCGAACGATTTCTGCGATGTGGCTGCTCGTGTAGATCACCAGTGAGGCCAGCAGGGCAAAGAGAGACGGGTCGATTCTAAGCCCGCCAGTTGTGCCTCGCCCATCCACTAATGGCGTTTCAAAGCTATAGCCGAAGATCATCCAGGAGCTAATTAGGATGAGTGCAAAGGTCAGAATTCCATAGAGCCAAGCCCTGTCCTGCTTGCCAGACTTGTCGGCCTGCCGAACTCTAATCTTCCCAACCACAAACGCGATTACTACAGCGGCGAGAATTATGAGTGCGAGTTGTCCCGATGGACCTAAATACCAAGGGATAGCTATACCCCTATTGGAAACTACGAAAAGATCTAGAGGCACCCAGGCATCTTCAATGCGTGGGAATGCCTGAAGTACAACGCCCAGATTCATGAAGGTGATGAGAAGAAGCAAGGGCAAGTTTCGGATTAGTTCAACGTAAACGGCACCAAGCGTTCTCACCATGAAATTCTTTGAAAGTCTTGCGATACCAACTAGCGTGCCGAGGATAGTCGCAAGAATGATGCCCACAAACGAAACTCGAATTGTGTTCAGGAATCCTTGGACAAATGCGTCTCTAACTGGCTGTGACTGATCGAAATCATTGCCGGGAATAGTGAAGTTTGCCGGGTTATCTAAAAACCGAAGGTCTGTTTGGATATTTGATTTAGAAATGTTCTCTTGGTAATTGCTGTAAAGCCAATAAAGCAGCGCGAAAACAAGCAGCACCGCGGCAATTTGGAAAGCCCACTTTAGTGCCGTCAGATTCCTGTAAAACGGGACTTTGGCAGGTGTGCTTGGAAGAGAGCTCATGCTTCAGAGCTCCCTTCCAAGCAACATTGCTTTAACTTTAGTGTTTAGCGGTAAGGCGGTGCGTAAAGAATTCCGCCGTCATTCCATAGTGAGTTTAGACCACGGTCTAACCCAAGTGGAGTGAGGTGCTTGGCGAAAATCTCACCGTAGTTACCGACCTGCTTGACGATCTGGTACGCGAAGTCAGTTGGCAGTGAAAGGCTTGGGTCTAGAACCGCTGCCCCATCGCTACCAGGAACTTCAGCTCCGAGGAATCGCAGGATTCCAACATCCGTGGTTGACGAGCGAATGCTGTCAACGTTGGCGCTGGTAATGCCGAATTCTTCAGCCTGGATTGTTGCTAGTACTGCCCAGTTCACTGCCTGTGCCCAAGCTGTGTCACCATCGAGCACGGCTGGAGCTAGTGGTTCCTTGGAGAATACTTCACCAAGAATAACTAGCTCTGCTGCGCCATTCGGGTATGAAGAACGGAGGCCGGTCAGCTGGCTAACGTCTGAAGACCAGCCGTCGCACTGTCCAGCCAAGAATGCCTCAAGAATTAGGTCAGTCTCGTCGAATGATCTAACTTCCCAGTTCAAACCGAGCCTTGAGGACTCAAGAGCCGCGTTACCTTCAGTGGTAGTTCCCTTGGCAACGCAAACGATTGCGCCATTCATGTCGCTGAGACTGCTGATACCGCTGTTGCTGGCTACCATCATTCCCTGGCCGTCATAGAAAGTTGGCTGCAGGAATGTTGCTGCTTCGCTACCATCTCTGGTTGCGGTCCAGGTTGTGTTCCTGACTAGTACGTCAATTGCACCTGATTGCAGAGCGGTAAAGCGATCTGCAGTCTCTAGGTCCACCATCTCAACAGCGGATGCATCACCCAGAACCGCTGCAGCTATTACGCGACAGAAGTCAGAGTCAAAACCAACGTGCTCCCCGGCATCGTTCAGAACGGCGAATCCAGGAAGGGCGTCGCGGGTTCCGCATCGCACAGATCCTGCTTCCTTCACGGAATCAAGAATGGAAACAGCAGCCTCGACAACTGTCTCGGTTGTAGTTGCCTGATCGGTAGTTGCTGTGGTCGTTTCCTCTTCTGCTGTGGCACAACCTGCCAGAAAAAGGGCAGTTGCTGATGCGACTGCCACAATTTGTAGTGATCTCCTTTTCACGGGACCCCTTTCACTTGGTAAATCTGAACTCATCGTTGAGTCCAACGCGTCCAAGCTGAACGCACAAAGACAATCTATTGTGAGCAGCCAGTGAGATAACTAGAAGTCCTCAATCGTTATCCAAGCGTGATGGCTCAAAGCCAGTCCTATTGCTTCGATCTAGAGCTTCGATAAATAGCAATTTGCGCAAAGCGACTCGTAGGTAACCTGGTCACCGTCAATGGCTACCTGCTCACCGCTAAATGTAAATACCCCATTAAGTAACCGACCATTAAACATGGCCTTTCTACCGCAGCGACAAATGGTTTTTAGTTCTTCAAGGCTGTGTGCGATTTCAAGGAGCCTTCTCGAGCCAGGAAAGCTCAGAGTCTTAAAATCCGTCCGGATTCCATAGGCCAAGACTGGCACGCCATCAAGGACTGCAATTTCCAAACATTGGTCAACTTGAAGTGGAGTTAGGAACTGCGCCTCGTCCAAGAGGAGGCAGGCTATCGAGACGTTGGAATCATCCTTGGCCTTTTGTGCCTGATCCGAAAATAGATCCCGCAGGTTTACTTCCGGAGGTATTAAAAAATCAACGTCTCTGGTTACTCCAAGCCTGCTAACAATCGCCTTTTCCCCCTTGGAATCGATAGCGGGCTTAGCCAACAGGACGTGCTGTGATCTTTCCTCATAGTTGAAGGCAGCCTGCAATAACGCGGTGGACTTACCTGAATTCATTGCTCCGTAGCGAAAATATAGTTTGCTCATTATTTTCTAAATGCTAGCGCCTGCAATAAAAAAGCGGAGCGAACACCTCCACGTTTAAAGATAAGGCTTTGACTTAATCAGCGCTTCTGGATTATCTTGAAGACACCGCCCTAGAGCATTGGGGAAGATGTTTATCTCGGGCGGAGGTTGAACTGGGCTATTGCACAGTGTGGGTTTTATCTTGCCCACAAAATTTCTGTGAGGATGTCAAAGGCATTCTTGCAGGGTTTGGGCTGTCTGGAGACTGGACAAGCCAACCGGCTACTTCTCACTCTTGTCAAGTCAAAATTCAATGCGAGCTCAAACAAAGACTTGCCTCGGAGTTGGCATCTGCGCTTGCAAAGGTACGTGTCATTGCCGAGATTGAATCTTCAGGCGTTGAGGCCGAGCGCTACCTGATTCATCCAGGGCTTGGCATTCATCGCCAAGCACTTGATTCAATGGGGGAGCCCGTCATCAGGCACGCGCAGGTAGATGCATTATTGAAAAAGTCAAAAAGCAGCTTGGCAGAATTTCAAAGAGAACTTCGCCTCGTGTCGGGTCAGGCGTGGCTGGACCTAATAGATCCACTTCGGGCCCCTATCGAGGGTGTCGTGTATCTTCCGAGGGCTGTTTAGACGGACCTGAAGGCAAGCACAGCATTGTGGCCACCGAAACCGAAACTATTTGAAATTGCGATCGCGTCTGGTCGGACCAGTTGAGTCTTCACCCTAGGCACATTAAGAGGGATATCCGGGTCCTGGTCGTCAAGATTGATTGTCGGGGCGACAGTCTGATTCTTGAGAGCAAGAATTGTGAAGACAGCTTCTATCGCACCCGCTCCACCTAACAAGTGCCCGGTAGAGGCCTTGGTAGCGGCAATCACCAGATTGTCAGTGTGTTTTCCAAACACTCGCTTGATGGCCGTGTATTCAGCTATGTCGCCGACTGGCGTGGAAGTGGCATGAGCATTTACGTGCTCAACATCTTCTATACCAGCCCCGGCTTGTGCAAGTGCATCTAGCATTGCCCTGGCCGCGCCGGCTCCCTCAGGATCCGGGGCCGTGATGTGGTAGGAGTCGCTCGTCACGGACCCACCTACAATTTCACAGTAAATTTTCGCGCCTCTGGCTTTCGCACCGTCAAGTGACTCCAACACCAGAGCCCCTGCACCTTCGCCCATGACAAAACCGTCGCGACCGCTGTCATATGGCCTAGAAGCTTGTTCCGGTGAATCATTTCTTTTGCTTAGAGCGTGCATAGCCGCAAAAGCGGATATTGGTAGCGGATGAATCGCCGCTTCGGCTCCGCCAGCAACGACGACATCCGCTTCACCTCGTTGAATCCTGTGAAATGCATTCGCAATCGCTTCGTTACCGGAGGCACAGGCACTGACAGCTGTCCTTACACCACCTCGAGCTCCTAGAGCCATACCTATGGCAGCCGCAGGTCCGTTTGGCATAAGCATTGGTACTGTCATCGGGAGCACTCTGCGAGGCCCGCGTTCCTTTAGCGCGTCAAAAGCATCTAAAAGAGTCCAGACCCCGCCTATGCCAGTCGCAAAGTCAACTGCCAGCCGATCAGGTTCTAATTCTGGCTCACCAGCATCCGCCCAGGCTTCCCTTGCAGCAATGAGGGCAAATTGGCTCGATGGGTCAAGACGCTTCGCCTCTTGGGGTGTTAGAACACTGCTTGCGAGCACTTTTGCTTGCCCGGCGAAGGTAACTGGAATTTCATATTTCGCGACCCAGTCTTGTTCAAGGGTGGAAATGCCACTTTCACCTCTAAGGAGCGAATCCCAGCTTCCGTGTGCGTCACCGGCAAGAGGGGTTGTTGCCCCTATGCCGGTAACAACTACGCGGCGCATGTTAGTCCTGGTTCTCCGTGATGAAGTTGACGGCGTCTGCAACGGTAATCAGGTTCTTCACTTCCTCATCAGGAATTTTTACGCTGAATTTGTCTTCAGCGTTTACGACAATGGTCATCATTGAGATTGAGTCAATGTCTAGGTCATCTGTAAAGGACTTTTCCATCTGTACAGCGTCGGTCGCAATGCCGGTCTCGTCGTTTACGAGTTCAGCTAGTCCAGCCAGTACTTCTTGCTGTGTATGTGCCATTTGGGTTTCTCCTTATTGTTAATGTGACAGCTAGTATTTTATGGGAGTTCTACAACCTGGGCCGCATAGGCAAGGCCAGCCCCGAAACCAATTTCTAAAGCATAGCCACCGGAGCTCACCTGCCCCTCCTGCAAGAGCCTATGCATTGCTAGTGGTATCGACGCGGCAGAGGTATTACCTGTTTGGGCAATGTCCCTAGCTACCACAACCGAATCCGGCAGCTTCAGCTGCTTCGCGAGCTCGTCAATTATCCGCATGTTGGCCTGGTGTGTCACTAGGGCGCTCAGATCCCCAGCCTCGATGCCAGCGGCTTCTAAGGCCTCATTGGCCACTTTGGCCATTTCCCAAACTGCCCACCTAAACACGGATTGCCCCTCTTGGACGAGTGTGGGCCAAGGAACCTTTCCGTCACGGAAGTCCAAGATTGAGTCGGTCATGCCGACTTTGTCCCAGCTACTTCCGTCTGCTCCCCATACCGTTGTTGAAATACCGGGGTGGTCGCTTGGGCCAATAATTGCCGCTCCTGCACCGTCTCCAAGCAAAAAACTTATCGATCTGTCTGTGGGGGAGATGAAGTCAGAGAGTCTTTCGGCCCCAACTACAAGGACATATTCACTCAAGCCTGACCGAACCATGGCATCCGCCTGGGCAATTCCATAGCAGTAGCCTGCACAGGCCGCCGAGATGTCATACGCGGCAGCCTTATGGGCGCCGACTAATTCTGAAAGCAGTGATGCTCCTGACGGCGTCTGATAAGGAAAAGAAATGGTTGCAAGAATTACTGCACCAATTTGATCGGCTTCAATTCCTGATTTCTCAATAGCCTCTTTGGCGGCGACGGTAGCTAAGTCCATCAAGCTTTGATTTTCGGATGAGCGGGTTCTTGTTATAACACCCGTTCTCTGCTGAATCCATTCGTCCGAAGAATCTATTGGTCCTGCAATCTCGTCATTCGTGACAAGTAGGTCACCTCTTGCGGCACCGAGAGAATAGATGCGACTGTGCTGAATTGGCTGAGATTGCTTAAGTGTTTTCAAGCGAGCACCTTTTCAATGTCTGACGGAAGTTTCAAGGTTACTGGTGATGACTGCCCAACTCCACGTTTAACCAAACCTGCAAGAGCGCCTGCTGGCGGAAGTTCAGCAAAAATGAACTCTTCTTGCGGCATCGACTCCATGCAGAGATCCCACCTCACGGGGTTCGACACTTGTTTCACCAATGAATCCAAGTACGCCGTGCCTGAGGTCACCAAATCTCCGTTGGAATTGCTCCAAAGCATTATTTCTGGGTCGTTTGTTTGAATGCCTTTGCATGCTTCTGACAACTCTTGTTGAGCACTGTCCATGAATGCCGTGTGAAAAGCGCCTGCAACTTTCAATCCGATGATGCGTGCTCGTTCGGGTGGATTCTCCAAGAGAAGCTTGATCGAACTCATCAAGCCTGCAGCTACCACCTGCCCAGCACCGTTGAAGTTGGCAACGGAAAGACCCAATTCATCGAGCTGGGCTTCGATTTCAGTTCTATCGCCCCCGAGGATGGCTGCCATTGAAGTATCCGCAGCCGCAGCCGCTCTGGCCATCGCCTCACCCCTGGTTTTTACGAGGCTCATGGCATCTTGGTCACTTAGAACACCTGAGATTGCGGCGGCTGCAAATTCACCCACGGAGTGCCCAACCACTCCATCAACCTTGATGTCCTCAAACGAGGACCTGAACGCTGCTATGGAAGCTGCAACAATCAATGGCTGAGCTATCGCGGTGTCCTTGATTTCATCCTCTTGGGCGACTGTTCCGAGTCGAACTAAATCCAGCCCAGATGCGTTCGCGAGCTTCGTGAGCTCAGTCTCGAACTGCGGCACACCTTCCAGCCACGGGCTCAAAAAACCCTGGACCTGTGAGCCTTGACCTGGGCATCCTAAAATTATCATCTTGCTACCTTCTAAGACCGGATTCGGAATCGTTGATGGAGCCTAAAACTATTGCAATTTGGAGCAGAAACGCGGTTCTTGGGTCTGTGGGGTCGGCCCCAATTAGTTCTTCGATCTTCTTCAGGCGGTAACGCACGGTGTTTGCGTGCACAAATAACTCCTTGGAAGTCGCCTCAAGCGAGCTACCAAGGTCTAAATAGGTCTTTAGGGTTTGCAATAGGTCGGTTTGCGTGTCCGCTAGCGGGGTATAGAGAGTTTCGAGGATTAGGTTTTTGGCCGTTGGGTCTCCTGCAAGAGCTCTTTCAGGCAGCAACTGATCGGCCTGCGTTGGACGAGCCATTCGGCTCACAACGCCCGCCACAGAAAATGCAGACAAAGCGGCATTGGCGGACCGAGATGCGTCTGACACGCTCAGTACGGTAGGACCCAAAACCAAGGGCCCGCCTGAAAAGTAGCCTTCAAGCCCGGTCGCGATTGCTTGCATCTTGTCTGATGCGTTGGAGTCGTGCTCGATTAGACCGATCACAATTACCTGTCTTCGTCCCTGAATCCCAATCAGGACATCTGCACCAAGTTTGCGTGCAATCTTCCTGACAGCATCGGAGTCATCGATTACTGGGGTTCCTCCCAGTAGCACAGCGACTTCACCATCGGCTTGCCATCCAAGGGCTGCGACTCGAGAGCTAATCTCTTGGGATCTTTCCCCGCTGACGATCGAATCAACCACTAATGCTTCCAGACGCGCATCCCACAGCCCTCTTGCTTCAGCAGCTTTTGCATAAACATCAGCTGCGCTAAAAGCCATGTCTCTGGAATATTTCAGGATGGCCGACTGAAGATCAGGGTGGTCTCGGACTACCGCTTCCTCAACCATTTCCACGACAACCTGAATGAGCTGCAAAGTTTCCTGGAGAGATATAGACCTCAGTAATTCACGGGGGGCGTTTCCGAAGACGTCAGCCGCAACCCAGGGCTGCGCCTGTGGGTTTTCGTACCAGTTTATGAAACTCGTAATTCCAGCCTGCGCCACGGAGCCAACAGCAGCTCGTCTCGCTGGCGGCATTTGCCTATACCAAGGCAGAGTTTCGTCCAGCCGAATAAGCGTTGCAGTGGCGAGCTCCCCGGCGATGGAGTTCAACCACGCAAGGTGCTTAGGCTTCGCCACCGGCCGATCCACTTGTTCCAGCTGCAACATCGTGCAGGCGATACTTGTCAATGGCTTGCTGCGGGACGCTTGGGTCAATCTTGCCCTCATCAACCAATTGCTCGAGTACTCGAACTGCGATTGAAGGTCCGTCTATCTTGAAGAATCTCCGTGCTGCTGGTCTAGTGTCTGAGAAACCGAAGCCATCTGCACCGAGCGTTGCATAAGGCCCGGGAACCCAAGGTCTGATCATGTCAGGGACTGCGTGCATGTAGTCGCTGACACCTACTGTTGGGCCTTCAGAAGAAGCTAGTTTCTGAGCTACATAAGCAGTCTCTCCGGCTTCATTCGGATAAAGGAACCTGTGCTCGTCAACTCTTAGTCCGTCGCGGCGCAGTTCTGTCCAGCTTGTAACCGACCAAACGTCAGCTGAGACTCCCCACTCCTCGAGTAACATCTGTGCTTCGTTGGCCCAGGGCAAGCCGACGCCCGATGCCAAAATCTTGGCCTTATGACCCGGCTTTTGACTCTGACTGATCTGATGTATTCCGCGGATGATGCCATCGACGTCTACATTCTCTGGCTCTACCGGTTGCAACATGGGTTCGTTGTAGACAGTTATGTAGTACATCACGTTTGGGTCTTGGTGCTGGCCGCCATACATTCGCTCGATACCGCTTCTCACAATGTGAGCGACTTCGTAACCGTATGCCGGGTCATAGCTGACAACAGCAGGGTTTGTGCTCGCCAACACCGGGGAGTGCCCATCAGCGTGCTGGAGACCTTCACCTGTCAGCGTTGTCCTGCCCGCCGTGGCGCCGATCATGAAACCACGCACCATTTGGTCTCCGGCTAGCCAGATTGCATCTGCCGTTCTTTGGAATCCAAACATTGAATAGAAAACGTAAAAGGGAATGATCGGCTCACCGTGGGTTGAGTAGCTCGAGCCAGCGGCTGTGAACGCAGCCAATGAACCAGCTTCGTTGATCCCAGTGTGAAGAATCTGTCCGTCAGTTGCTTCTTTATAGCTTAGAAGCAGTTCACGGTCTACTGACATGTAGTGCTGGCCACGTGGGTTGTAGATCTTGGCTGTTGGGAAGAACGCATCCATACCAAAAGTACGTGCTTCATCCGGGATGATCATGGAAATCCTTGGGCCAGTGCCCTCAGATCTGAGCAGGTCCTTGAGCATCCTGACGAATGCCATGGTTGTGGCTATTTCTTGATTGCCAGAGCCTTTTCTTGGCGCGTCGTAGGCCTTGTCTTCTGGAAGCTTGAAATCAACGAACTTGCTTCGGCGCTCTGGAAGGTAACCGCCCAATTCGCGACGACGCTCATGCATGTACTGAATTTCAGGGGCATCGCTTCCGGGGTGGAAATAGGGAGGCTGGTAAGGATCGGCCTCAAGTTGGGCGTCCGTAATTGGCACCCGCATTTCGTCTCTAAAACCCTTCAGATTGTCGAGCGTAAGCTTCTTCATCTGATGAGTCGCGTTTCTGCCCTCGAAGCTCTTGCCGAGGCCATAACCCTTTACGGTCTTGGTAATGATGACCGTAGGCTGACCCTTGTGGTTGACCGCTGCGTTATAAGCTGCATAGATTTTGTTGTAGTCATGGCCACCACGCTTGAGTCCCCAAATTTGGTCGTCTGTCATACCGTCCACAAGGGCAGATGTCCTTGGATCGCGACCGAAGAAGTTCTCCCGCACGAACGCACCGGATTCAGCTTTATAGGTCTGGTAGTCGCCGTCTGGCGTCTTGTTCATGAGGTCAACAAGGGCTCCATCATGATCTTTATTGAGAAGTTCATCCCATTCACGGCCCCAAATAACTTTGATGACATTCCAACCCGCACCTCTGAAGAAGCTCTCGAGTTCCTGGATTATCTTCCCGTTACCTCGGACTGGGCCATCAAGGCGCTGGAGGTTTGCAT
This sequence comes from Aquiluna sp., assembly GCA_029241985.1. Taxonomy (GTDB): domain Bacteria; phylum Actinomycetota; class Actinomycetes; order Actinomycetales; family Microbacteriaceae; genus Aquiluna. The sequence goes on from JAQWUU010000027.1 coordinate 13,368, forward strand.
TTACGACAAATGTCAAATTGTCTAGGCCGTCGTTGGCTGCTAGTTGCAACGCTCCACGGCTCTCAACTTCATCCAACTCTCCATCACCCAGGAATGCCCAAACATGCTGCTGGCTGGTGTCTTTAAAGCCACGCCCCTGAAGGTAGCGATTGAATTGAGCCTGGTAAATTGCGTTGATCGGACCTAGTCCCATTGAAACTGTCGGGAACTGCCAAAACTCAGGCAAGAGTCGAGGATGCGGGTAGGACGGTAGACCACCGGTTGGTACCGACTTTTCCTGCCTAAAGGCATCCATTTGCTGAGTGCTTAGTCTGTCTTCTAGAAAACCTCTGGCGTAAGCTCCCGGGGAGGCATGCCCCTGAATAAAAATCTGGTCTGCGCCTGCCTCATGATCGTGGCCCTTGAAAAAATGGTTGAATCCAACCTCATAGAGCGACGCGCTAGACGCGAAGGATGAGATGTGTCCACCGACGGCGATCCCGGGCCTTTGTGCACGGTGGACCATGATTGCTGCGTTCCAGCGCATCCAAGCGCGATAGGTGCGCTCGAGCTGCTCGTCCCCAGGGAATTCTGGTTCGTCCTCAGGGGAGATGGTGTTTATGTAGTCCGTTGTTGGAACCAGTGGAACATTGAGTTGCAAATCGTGTGAACGCCTAAGAAGTGATTGCATGATTTCCCGTGCACGACCTCTGCCTTGATTCTTAGCAAGGGCGTCGAGCGACTCAAGCCACTCTGAGGTTTCTTGCGGGTCCTGGTCTGGCATCGGGGGAGTGAATGCATCTTGATTGTTGATAGACAACTGAGCCTCTTTTCGTGGCTTGCTTATGGCGTGCTCTTGTGTGAGCGTCTAAAGTCTACCCATCGGTAACATTTTTTTGGTGGACACCAGTCCAATAAGACCTAGGGAGACAAATGTCAGTTGCAGTCGGTGAAAAGGCGCCAAAATTCACTCTAACCAACCAGCACGGGGAGGAAGTGTCTCTTGCGAGCTTTGAGGGTAAGAAACCAGTTGTCCTGGTGTTTTACCCTCTCTCATTCTCAGGGACCTGCACTGGCGAGTTGTGTGAGATTCGCGACAACATTTCAATGTTTCAGTCGGCTGATGTTGAACTTTTGGCAATCTCGGTGGATTCCAAGTTCACACAGGCCAAATTTGCGGAGGACCAAGGATATAGCTTCAGTCTTCTAGCGGATTTCTGGCCCCATGGCGCTGTATCGGAACTATATGATGTTTTTCTTGAGGATAAGGGTCACGGAACACGCGGCACCTTTGTAATCAATGCTGCAGGTGTGCTGGTAGCTAAGTTCATCACCTCACCGGGTGAAGCCAGAGATCTAAATTCATATAAAAAGGCACTGGAACTTCTCTAGTAGTCAAAAAGTAGTATGATTTCGCGAGGGGCCTTTAGCTCAGTTGGTAGAGCGCCACGTTTACACCGTGGATGTCATCGGTTCGAGCCCGGTAGGGCCCACTCGAACGGCTTAGTTGCCATGAAACCGGCATTTCTAGCCATAATCTGATTGGCTATTGCTATGGAAATACTCTCCACGCTAATCAAGCACTTCGAGGAAATCTGGCCAGACACTGGCACTGAGTCTTGGGATTTTCCTGGCTTGATGCTTGGAAATCCCAACCAAGAGATTTCCAGTTGCATGCTGACTGTGGATGTGACCCTTGCAACCATTGAAGAGGCGTCGAATAATGGGGCTCAACTGATCATTGCTCATCACCCGCTTTTTTTGCACGGTGCACACGAGCTTTCGGAAATCAACCCTAAGGGTGCCATAGCTGCCCTTGCCGCCAGGAAAGGCGTGGCGGTGTACGCAGCTCACACCAACGCTGATTTCGTTGCTGGTGGCGTTTCAGAAACACTTGCAACGAGAATCGGCGTGGACATCCAAGGAAAGTCGGACGATTTTTCCAAACAGGGGGTAATCGGGACGCTCAAGGAGCCGACCTCGCTGATTGGTTTTTCAAGGTCAGTAGCAAAAGTCCTGCCACCAGTTGCGCAGGGCGTCAAGGTGTCGGGTGATCCTGACAAAGTAATCTCAAGAATTGGTCTGGTTGCAGGAGCTGGTGACAGCTTTCTGGAAAGAGCACTTGATCAGAACTTGGATCTGTTCATTACTTCAGACCTGCGTCACCACAAATCCCTAGATTTTATTGAGTCTTCGAATCTAAACGACGGACCGGCACTAATGGATATTTCGCACTGGGCTGCTGAGTGGCTTTGGTTGGAGCGAGTGCAATCGGACTTAGCCGGTGCGTTTCCATCCGTAAAGTTTGAAGTAAGTGATATTTCAACCGACCCCTGGGACTTCGTGGTGATGCAATGAAAATAGACAGTAATCAACTTCCCGAACTAATGAGGTTGCAGCAGCTTCTAGCTGAAGCGGCGAAGCTGGAGAAGCGGATCCGACAGGTTGAGTCAGGGGAGCAAGCTGAAGCGATAAGGGTTTCGTTGCTAGCACAGAGTGCCATGGCCAGCCAGCTCTTATCTGACCATGATCAGGTTGAGCGTGATGTGAGGCGGGCTGAGGTTGATCTGGAGTTAGTGGAAAAGCGGATTGCTCAGGATAATCAGCGCCTCGCCTCTTCCTCCGATGCCAAAGTGATTACTGGAATACAGCACGAACTTGAAACTCTTGCGAAGCGCAAGGGTGAACTTGAAGAGGCGCAATTAGTGTTGATGGAGGCGGCGGACCAGTCAAACCTTGGCCAGGAAGCCGTTCAGTTGCACCGTAAGCAACTTCAAACTGAACTTACTGCCGCCACTGAAAACGCAGCTGCTGAGCTCAGCGCTCTGACAAGTGAGCTGGGTAGCGTGAATGGGGACATGGTAGGCATTAGAAAAGTCCTGGATGACGAGTTGTTGGAACTCTTTGACAAGATTCGAGTGCGGGGAACAGCTATTGGTCGCCTAAAAGATTCGACGTGTGGCGCATGCAACATGAACCTCACTTCTACCGCAGTTGGTCAGCTCAGCGCCCTGTCTCAAGATGAACTGGCCAGGTGCCCGGAGTGCAGCGCGATTCTGGTTAGATAATGATCTTTGTTTATTGCGATGGTGCATCAAGGGGAAATCCGGGGCCGGCCTCTTACGGGGTGCACATAGAAGATTCCAATGGCAGAACCATTGCAGATTTTGGGGAAGGCTTAGGGGACCAAACAAATAATTTCGCGGAGTATCAGGGCGTAATAGCAGCGCTGCGATTCCTCACTGCGACCGAATTCCGAAACCTGACAATACGCCTCGATTCGAAATTAGTAGTCGAGCAGCTCAGTGGCAGATGGAAAGTTAAGAGCCCAGATATTCGAGAACTTGTGGCAGAAGCCAGTCAGCTATTGGGGGCGTTCGATGTAAAGCTTGAGTGGATCCCCAGGGAAAAGAACACCATTGCAGACTCCCTGGCAAATCGGGCTCTAGACGAGGGTGATTTCCAAACTCGAGAGGCATCCCTGCCCCTTGCCACGATTCAGCCAAGAAGCATTAGAGCACCGCGGCAACTGGTCGAACCGACAACAGTGGTGGTTATCCGCCATGGCAGCACCGCCAGCACCGAGGCTAATTTGATCTCCGGGGGAGACGGCGATGATCCGGTGCTAAGTAGCTTGGGTGAAACTGAAGCCTCCCTAGCTGCCGCAGCAATTCCAGACTTACTAGATTTTTATCAACTTCCCGGCGTAAGCCGGATTGTTCACTCTCCAATGACTCGGACCACCCAAACCGCCAATGCCATTGCAGCAACTCTTCGAATAGAAACCGAAAGCGATTCTCGGTTGAAGGAGATTGGATTTGGTGATTGGGAAGGTATCTCAATGACCGAACTGGAGGTTGATTCGAATGCGGCAGTCGCAGCTTGGAGAAATTCAGCTACCTCCAAGCCTCCTCGGGGTGAATCAATCGAAGAGCTCGAGGCACGAGTGGCAAGGGCTGTAACAGAGTTGGTTGCCAGCTCTCAGGGTAAGACGGTCGCAATAGTGACACACATGATGCCAACCAGGGCAATCGCGAGAATGGCCCAGAGGTCAAACGATCAGACGAACTGGAACATAAATTTTGCACCCTGCGGCATCAGTATTTACAGGTTCTATGGGACGGATTTTGCAGAGTCATTCTGCATCAATTCTTGCGGCCACCTAATTCATCGTTAGTCTTAGTAACTGAGATGGGTCGGCTAGACGGTCGCGGCATTGCCGAGGAACGTCCGGGCTCCAAATAGCACAGTGGTGGGTAACGCCCACCTGAGGTAACTCAAGAGAACAGTGCAACAGAAAGTAAACCGCCTTCCTTGTGGAAGGTAAGGGTGAAACGGTGGTGTAAGAGACCACCAGCGATTCAGGTGACTGAGTCGGCTATGTAAACCTCACTGGGAGCAAGACCAAGCAGAAGGCGTTTTGAGAGCGGCTAGTTCAAGCCTTTGGGTAGGTTGCTAGAGCCACCGAGCAATTTGTGGCCGAGATAGATGGCCGTCAGTGCTTAGGCGCTACAGAACCCGGCGTATCGGCCGACCCATCTCACCTACAGATTGATTCCCTGCCAGCAGCGCGGCCCCGATGATGCCGGCCGCATTTTTGGTGACGGCAGGCACGATGGGCGTGTGGAGATTCATAAGCGGTAAGAATTCTTCATGGTCCTTGCTGATGCCACCTCCAACAATGAACAAATCTGGGTTGAATATTTTCTCGAGGTGCTCGAAGAAGATGCTCAACCTATTCGCCCACTGTCCGAATGTTAGGTTCTCGCGCTCCATTGCGGCACTCGATGCATACGTTTCGATGTTTTCAACTTTGCCGATGTCCAAGTGGCCTAGTTCCGAATTCGGGATTAGTACTTGGTTGTAGAAAATTGCAGACCCAATACCCGTCCCAAGCGTCGTCATTATTACAAGCCCCGATTTGCTCTGCCCTGATCCGAATGCCATTTCTGCAACACCGGCCGCGTCGGCATCGTTTAGGACGATTATCTGAGTACCCAAGGCTTCTGAGAAAAGACCAGCCGCGTCTAGCCCGATCCAAGCATCGCTCACGTTTGCGGCTGACATGGTTACCCCATTGCGCACAACTGCCGGAAAGCAAATACCCACTGACAAGACTTTGTCCTCATCCAGGGTGTCCAGGAGTGTCTTACAGACCGCCACAATGTCGGCCGGTTTGCCTCCCTCTGGTGTGGCAAGTTTGACTCTCTCGGAGTAAAGTTCCCCGTTTTCCAGGTCCACGACTGCAGCTTTAATGCCGCTGCCGCCTATGTCAATGCCTATGGCCAGTTTTGTCATCTAGGCCACCGTCAATATTTCTGGGCCGGTCTCAGTAATCAAAATTGTGTGTTCAAATTGAGCTGAGTGGCGCTTATCTTTTGTTGTCACAGTCCATTCATCATCCCACATTTCCCAATCCTGAGAACCGAGGGTCAACATTGGCTCCACGGTGAAGACCATCCCCACTTCAATGACATCGCGGTAAAGCGGCTCATCGTAATGGGGAATAATCAACCCAGTGTGAAAACTGGTCCCAACTCCATGCCCAGTGAAGTCTCGAACAACTCCATAACCGAAACGCTTCGCATAAGTCTCAATGGCACGCCCAATAATGTTCACCTCTCGGCCAGGTAAAGCAGCCTTGATCCCACGCATCATGGCTTCGTGGGTTCGCTCCACCAGCAGACCTAGCTCTTCAGATGCTTCGCCTATCAAGACTGTTCCGTTTGTGTCGCCGTGCACTCCGTCCAGATAGGCACTGATGTCGATGTTGAGTAGGTCGCCCTCCTCCAACGCCGTATTATCCGGAATGCCGTGACAGATCACTTCGTTTAGTGATGAGCACAGCGACTTTGGAAAGCCGCGGTAGCCCAAGGTAGATGGGTATGCACCGGCTGAAACGAGGAAGTCGTGCCCAATAATGTCGAGGTCATCGGTGGTCATGCCAACTTTTGCACTTGAGAGGACCAATTGCAGCGCCTGAGAGGCCAACTTGCTTGCGGCTCGGATTCGAGATATTTGGTCTTCGTCATATCTATCTCCTCCGACATGCTTTGCCGGAGCTGGTTTCCCGACATACTCCGGTCGGACAATTGAGGGTGGGACCGGTCTGGAGCTGGAGATTGTTCCGGGAGTAAGAATTGATTCGGCAGACTTGGGCATACTAGGAGTCTATTTTCCATTCAAGAATCAGGTGAGCAGATTGACCGATAAGCCAGAATTTTGGTTCAATACAAAATCAAATCAGGTTGAAATAGGACCGCAGTCACTTTCACTTGATCGAATTGGCCCCTTTGAAAGCTCAGAAGAGGCAAAAAAGGGTTTAGAAATTGTTGCTCAGAGAGCCAGGCAACTCAGAGAAGAAGATCAAAAAGAGTGGGATAACTAAAAGCTCTGCTCCGGCTTCGGGAATTCTCCTGCAATAACTTCCGCTCGATACTCTGCGGCAGCGCTTGAAAGTTGGTCTCGCAGCCTGAGGTAGTTTTTCGCAAAGGACGGAGTTTTTCCGCTCAGACCGGCAAAATCTTGCCAGACCAAGATCTGACCATCACACTCGTTGCCCGCCCCGATTCCTATCGTGGGAATCTTTAGCGCCAGAGAGATCTCGCTTGCCAAATAGGCAGGAACCATTTCCAGCACTATCGCAAAGGCCCCAGCCTGCTCAATCGCGAGGCATTCCGCCATGATTCTTTTCGCATCCTCGTCATTGCGCCCTTGAACCTTGAAGCCAGACAGTGCATGCACTGTTTGTGGGGTGAATCCAACGTGACCCATAACTGGAATGCCGTTTTCCACAAGGTTTGCTATTTGCGGCAACTTTGCACCTTCAAGCTTTACACCTGCCGCACCGGTTTCCTTCATGACTCGGATGGAGCTCGCAAGAGCTTGGTCGGGCCCCAGTTCATAGGTTCCGAAGGGAAGATCGACAATAACAAGTGCACGCTTTGCCGCTCTTGCCACGGCTTTTCCAAAGGGAATCATCTCGTCTAGCGTGATCGGGCTCGTGCCGACATTGCCTAGAACGTTGTCGCTTGCCGAGTCTCCGACTAGCAATACTTCAATACCTGCTTCATCAAAAATTGTTGCCGTATGCATGTCATAGCTAGTGAGGGATGCAAACTTCTTGCCGTCCTGCTTCAGCTGTTGCAGAGTGCCAGTTCGAATTTTCATAGTTTTCTAAATTTCGTTGTCAAAGGAATGCGCCTGCCTGTTCCAAAGGATACCGCTGTAGTTTTGGTGCCAATTGCTCCCTGCGATCTTTTCCATTCGGAGGCTCTGATCATCGCTTCGATTTTGACCACATCTTTCAGCTGGAAGCCATTAGCTACAACCTCTTCTATCGTGGCGCTGTGTTCGATGAGAAGTGTCAATATTTGGTCCAAGAGCTCATAGTCCGGTAGCGAGTCGGAGTCGACCTGCCCTGGCCTGAGCTCAGCGCTCGGGGGCTTTTCTATGGATCCGACCGGAATCAAGGCACTACCGCGACTGCTGTTGAACCATTTAGCCAATCGCCACACGTCGGTTTTTAGAACATCCTTGATAGGAGCAAAACCGCCTGCGGCATCGCCATACATCGTGGAGTAGCCAACTGCGATTTCGGACTTATTTCCTGTGGAAAGTAAGAGCGCTCCATCCGTATTGGATATACCCATCAGCAACACTGCTCTTATTCGAGCCTGAAGGTTTTCTGCTGCCAGAGCGCTGAAGTCCATAGTCTGCTCGAATGCCTGATGCACTTGGTCAATAGGCGTTATTCGGTACTGGATCCCGAGGTTATGTGCGAGCTCGGCAGCATCCGAAAGGGAGTGATCCGAAGAGTACCTAGAGGGGAGTGCAACGCCAATTACATTCGATGCACCCATTGCGTCGCACGCTAGAGCGGCGCAAACGGCAGAATCAATTCCACCGCTGAGCCCCAGCACGATTGAATGCTGGCCAGTCTTCTGGCAGTATTGCTTCAACCCTTCGACAAGCGCCATCCAGAGAGTCGAAAGTTCATCCTCGACGAAACTCGATTGGCTATTTGGGAGCGCTAAAAAGCAGCCTCGCTCGAACGGCGCTTTGAACAGTGTGGTTCCACTGGAATTGAGCAGGAAGCTGCCACCGTCAAATACGAGCTCGTCCTGGGCACCACAGAGATTTGAGTAGGCCAGATCAAAGCCGCGTTGAAAAGACCTCGCAGCAACTTGTCTCTCAGCAGCTTTTTTCCGGGTGTAGGGAGAGCCGTTTAGAACCAGCAGGAGATCAATGCCAAGTTCGTTCAATTTTTGCGGTCTTGATGAATTGGCGTCCCATATGTCTTCACAGATTGCCACTGCGCACTTTTTACCGCTGACGCTAAAGACGAGTTCGTTATTACCTGGAATGAAATTTCGCCAATCATCAAACACGTCGTAGTTTGGGAGAATCTGCTTGTTATAAGTTCCGATTATCGTTCCATTTTGAATAACGCTCGCTGAATTGTGAGCAATCGCAAGCGAAGACTGTGCTGTGGGACGAGCATCTGTGGCAAAACTTATGTGGCCCACAACAAAATACAGCGAGCTAAACATTTCTTGAGTCGAAGCGGCGACGAGTTGGTCTAGCGCACTCAAAGTGGCGTCAATGACATCTGCGCGGTAACTGAGGTCACCCATTGGGTAGCCGGATAGTGCAAGTTCTCCAGTTATGAGAATGTCTGCTGTGTCGGCTACAGATTCTGCAGCCTCGAGGATTAGTGCAAGGTTGTGCTGGACATCCCCAACCACTGGGTTTGTCTGAGCAAAAGCAACATTTATTTCGGTCACAACCGATAGCCTATTAGAAGCGTCAGGAGGCTTTATGGACAAGCAGCAAGAGTTTGTTTTAAGAACCATTGAGGAACGAGGAGTTAAGTTCGTTCGGCTTTGGTTTACGGATGTAGCAGGGACGCTTAAATCGGTCGCTGTTGCGCCCGCCGAAATCGAGGGCGCCTTCGCTGAGGGCATCGGATTCGACGGCTCTTCCATAGAGGGCCTTGCTAGAAATTCCGAAGCGGACATGCTGGCTATTCCCGACCCTGCGACGTTTCAAATACTTCCTTGGCGAGGCACCGTTGATCCGGCAGCTCGTATGTTCTGCGACATCGCCACACCGGATGGCCAGCCAGCTGCCGCTGACCCAAGAAACGTGCTGCGAAAAACTTTGGCAAAAGCCGCAGGAATGGGCTTCAGCTTTTACGTTCACCCGGAGATTGAGTTTTACCTGCTGAAATCCAGCTCAGTAGATGAAAAGGGTGATCCTGTTCCAGTGGACAACGCCGGGTACTTCGACAACGTCCCGGGAGGCACCGCACACGACTTTCGCCGCAGGGCCGTGACCATGCTCGAGCAATTGGGAATCTCTGTGGAATTTTCGCACCATGAGGGTGGTCCAGGCCAGAACGAGATTGATTTGCGTTACGCAGATGCATTGTCGATGGCCGACAACATCATGACATTCAAAACCGTTGTGAAGGAAGTCGCAATTGAGCAAGGTGTCTACGCGACGTTCATGCCAAAGCCCTTCACCAATCACCCTGGTTCAGGAATGCACACTCATTTCTCGCTTTTCCAGGGAGATAAGAATGCTTTTTTTGATCCAGCGGCAAAGTATCACCTGTCGAATACTGCGCGGCAGTTTATGGCTGGAGTGCTCAAGCACGCGCCTGAAATCACTCTGGTTACAAATCAGTACGTAAATAGCTATAAGCGACTCTGGGGCGGCGGAGAGGCGCCGAGTTACGTAAGTTGGGGCCACAATAATCGGAGTGCTCTCGTTAGGGTTCCGCTGCACAAGCCTGAGAAATCGCAGAGCACACGAATTGAGTACCGGGCGATGGACGCCGCTGCGAACCCATATCTTGCTTATTCATTGCTGTTGGCCGCAGGGCTCAAGGGAATCGAAGAGGAATACCAGCTTCCGGAGGAGACTGAGCAAGACGTCTGGGCACTGTCGAACATGGAGCGCAAGGCGCTGGACATCGAAGCTTTGCCGCAATCTCTCGACCACGCAATTCGAAAGCTTGAAGACTCTGAACTGGCGGCCGAAGTGCTGGGGGAGTCGGTTTTCAATTTCGTATTGGCGAATAAGCGAAACGAGTGGGCCGATTATCGCTCTCAGGTCACGCCCTATGAGATTGAACAAAACCTAAAAACCCTATAGATGTCAGGTTCAATCGAGCTTTCACTCAGCCAGGTGGCGAAGCTTGGGTTCGAGGAACTATCTCAAGCACGGTCAAACCTTGAGTCATTGCGGGCAATTGATGGCCTGAAGTTTGACGATCTTTTGACAGTTTTACCTCGCACCGCCTCACCCGACAAAGTCTTGATTCATCTATTGAACCTAGTGGAACGGCATCCAAAGGAAACTAAGCGAATTCTCAAAGACTCTTCCAAGCTTGGTCGATTGTGCATGGTTTACGGGGCTTCTGATGGACTAGCAGAGTTTGTGTTGCGCGACGTGGGTTCGCTTTCGGTTTTTGACAATGAATCCTCGTTCCCAGTTCAGATGGCTGTAAGTGACAAGAATCGGGTGGACCTTCGCCTGTCTTACCGGCGACATCTGCTGCAGCTAGCTGACATGGACTTGTCAGCGGATTCAGCATCGTCCATTGTCGAACTGGTGATGGCATCACTTTCCAGCCTTGCTGATGCTGCATTAGAGGCTGGGCTAAGTGTGGCCAAGAAGGAGCTCGTCTCGGAGGGCAGAGTGTCTGACCAGGACACTGAGTCAACAAAGTTGTGCGTTGTATCAATGGGTAAAACAGGCGCGAAAGAACTAAATTATGTCAGCGACGTGGATGTTATCTATGTGGCCGCGGGGCAGACAGAAAATTTTCTGGATGTTGCCACCAAGCTGGCTCAACGCCTCGCACTTGTCATAAATGAGTCTGATTCCGAGCCTGGGTTGTGGGAAGTGGACCCGAATCTTCGGCCCGAGGGTAAGTCAGGAGCACTTGTCAGGACTGTCCAGGCCCATCGGACCCATTTCGAGAAGTGGGCGGAGCCCTGGGAGTTTCAAGCCCTACTGAAGGCGCGGGTCTCAGCGGGAGATAGAAGTCTTGGGGAGGAATACCTGAACCAAGTGCAGGACTTGATTTGGCAACCACGCAACCGGTCGACCATGGTTCAGGACGCTAGAGCAATGCGTAAGCGGGTGATTTCCAATCTTGCCCAATCTGAGCGCGAGCACAACGTGAAGCTGGCTAGGGGCGGACTAAGGGACGTCGAGTTCACTGTTCAGCTACTACAACTCGTGCACGGTGTCGCAGACGAAAGCCTTAGGGTCGCTGGAACATTCCAGGCCATCGAGCGGCTTATGGTAGCTGGGCTGCTGGGGCGTGAGGACGCATCAAACCTAGCGAAGCACTATCGAACCCTTAGAACAATTGAGCACCGCATTCAGCTGACCAAGCTGCGGCGCAGTCATGTCCTGCTTGATGGTCAGATCAGCCTTAGGCGAGTCTCGCGCGGCCTTGGTATTGCCGACGCGGAAACTTTGAACTCCAAGTGGCAGCAGACCAGACTCGAAGTCTCCATGTTGCATGACGCTATCTTCTATCGCCCCCTGCTCGTGGTTGCCGCTGAGCTGACCCCCGGGGAAGTAAAACTGTCGGAGGCCGAACTGCTCAATAGGTTGGGTTCCCTAGGGTTCAGAGATCCGGCCGGCGCAAAAAGGCATCTTGATGCCTTGACCGGAGGCGTCTCCAGAAGATCGGTGATTCAGAAGACTCTCTTGCCAGTGCTTATCCGATGGATGGCAGACGGCACTAATCCCGATGCGGCGCTACTGACGTTCAGGAGACTAAGCGAATTATTGGGGGAGAGCCACTGGTTCCTCAAGATGCTTCGTGATTCTTCGGGTGCAGCTGAAAGGTTGATGAAGGCATTATCTTCATCAAAGTACATTGCCAGGCTTTTGGAATATACGCCTGAATCGACTTCATGGTTTGCGGACGAAGCGAGTCTCATGCCACCATCACCTGAGCAGCTAGGACTAGAGATCGCTGCACTTCTCAAGCGAACAGACAATCCAGAACAGTTGGGTGAATTGCTACGGGATGTTCGAAGGCGAGAGACGCTACGCGTAGCAATTGGCGCGGTTCTGGGAACGCTGACCCTTGCGCAGATATCTGACGCACTGACCGAGATCACTGACGCTTACCTTGTCGCTATGGTTGAGGTTGCCAAGCGCACATCTAAGATTCAGCTCGATTTTGGGATAGTCGCAATGGGGCGCTACGGGGGTAAGGAAATAGGTTTCGGATCTGACGCAGATGTCATGTTTACTTACAGATCTGAAAATGAGGACAGCCAACAAGCAGCTGAAAAACTTGCTGCATCCCTTTTGGCCCTAGTCAAGGACCCGATTCTCAACTTCGAATTGGATTTGGATCTTCGTCCAGAAGGTAAGAGCGGCCCAAGAGTTAAATCACTGGAGGCTTATCGTGGTTATTACCAAAAATGGGCTGATACTTGGGAGTTTCAAGCACTCTTGAGGGCCAGAGTGATTTCAGGTAGCGATCGATTGCAGCAAGAATTCTCAGAGCTTATCGGTCCTTATAGGTATCCTGCGAAAGTATCACCCAAGCAGTTAACGGACATCCGGCTGGTGAAGGCTCGAGTTGAAAACGAACGCATCCCGACTGGTATTGCGCCTTCTCGACATCTCAAGCTTGGACCTGGTGGGCTAAGTGATATTGAATGGCTAGTTCAGATTTGGCAGCTCCGCCACGCGTTTGAAAATGAAAAACTAAAATCCGTGGGGACAACTGAACCGTTATCTCAACTAATCGCGTTGGGGCTTGTCGACAAGACTGACGGGGACATTCTTAGGCAGGCTTGGCTTATTGCCAGCAGAGTAAGAAGCGCGCTGGTACTGGCCAACGATAAGTCTTCGGACGTATTGCCAATTGACAGATCCGAGCTTGAGGCTGTGGCTCGAATTCTCGAATACGGGCCGGGCTCAGCAACCACGCTGGAACAGGATTATCTTCTTTCCACAAGAAGGGCACGAGTAGTTTTCGAACGACTTTTCACGGCATGAAAAAACCGGGTGGCAAGTAGCACCACCCGGTTTTAACCTTGTTGTCCTTAGACTCCGTAATAGAGTTCAAACTCGTATGGGTGAGGCCTCTGAGCCATAGGCTTGAGCTCCTTTTCCCTCTTATAGTCAATCCAGTTCTCGATGAAGTCTTTAGTAAAGACGTCGCCCTCCATTAGGTAGTCATGGTCGGCCTCGAGTGCCTTTAGTACTGACTCGAGATCGCCAGGAACTTGCGGAATTGACTTTGCTTCCTCGGGTGGAAGTTCGTAAAGATCCTTATCCACTGGCTCATGCGGCTCGATTCGATTCTTGATTCCATCAAGACCAGCCATCATCATCGCAGCGAAAGCTAGGTAAGGGTTTCCTGAAGCATCAGGAGCCCTGAACTCAATGCGCTTTGCCTTCGGGTTTGATCCTGTCATCGGAATTCTGATAGCCGCCGACCTGTTTCCTGCTGAGTAAACCAAGTTGACTGGCGCTTCGAATCCAGGTACCAACCGGTGGTACGAGTTGATCGATGGGTTAGTGAATGCGAGCAAGCTCGGAGCGTGCTTTAGCAGTCCACCAATGTACCAGCGTGCCAAATCTGAAAGCGATCCATATCCAGACTCGTCGTAGAACAGTGGCTTTCCGTCTTTCCAAAGTGACTGGTGGACATGCATTCCGGAGCCGTTGTCATTGAACAGCGGCTTGGGCATGAAGGTTGCTGTCTTACCGTATTGGTGAGCTACGTTCTTGACGATGTACTTGAATTTGAGAAGGTCATCAGCAGACTTGACTAGCGTGTCAAAGCGGTAGTTGATTTCACACTGTCCTGCTGTGCCCACTTCGTGGTGGCTTCTCTCAACGTTCAGGCCAGCGTCCTCAAGCTCTAGAACGATTGCATCCCGGATGTCAGCTAGGTGGTCAACCGGTGAAACTGGAAAATACCCGCCCTTATAGGCGGTCTTGTTACCGAGGTTTCCACCTTCTTCTTTACGAGCCGTGTTCCAAGCACCTTCGATCGAGTCGACAATGTGGAATGCGGTGTTCGACTTGGTCTCGTACCTGACGTCATCAAAGATGAAAAACTCGGCCTCTGGGGCAAAAAACGCAGTGTCAGCAATGCCAGTTGACTGGAGGTAGCGCTCTGCCTTGTGGGCGACTTGACGAGGATCACGGTGGTAGAGCTCACCGTTCCTTGGGTTGTAAATGTCAAAGTTCATGATCAGAGTCTTTTCGACTCTAAATGGATCTTCCCAAGCTGTTGTGACATCAGGTATTAGCTGCATGTCCGACTCATGGATTGAAGCGAACCCTCTAATTGAGGAGGCATCAAACAACTGACCGTTTGCGAAGAAGTCCTCGTCAATTTGAGATATCGGAAGGTTGAAGTGTTGCTGCACGCCTGGCATGTCAGTGAATCGAACGTCAACGAACTTGATGTCGTTGTCTTTGATGTACTGCAGTGCCTCCGAAGCTGTTTTGAACATTGAAGACCTCTCTACGGGTTTATTTGATTAATCGAACTACAACTTACGCTGGAATTGTTTCGGGAATGTTAAAACTTACGCTTTGGTGCTCGCACTTTATTCGGGTCAATGCCCTTTGGAATTGGAGCAGATGCGTGGGCCCCGAGTGCATCGAGTCGGTTTGAAACAGCTGCCACCTCTCCGCGCTTGAGGGACTTCGGGAGCTTGTACACGTGCTTTAGCAATTTATATAACCGCACGCCCGAATCATCGACTGTGACCTTGACCTTGTGGACAGCAGCTCCAGGTGCAGCACGTAGTGCCTTTTTCGCTTCGTCATCTAGCATTTGCTGAACTCTGGTCGATGATCCCTCGGCAATCAAAACCACACCTGGTTTGCCAATCATTCGGTAGACAGCTTCGCGAGATCTAGGGTTGACTGCCACTGGCATTGAAGATGTCCGCCAGCCTCTTCGAATCTGGCTATCCAACACTGCACCAACTGCCCCGGCTTGGCCTTCGATCTGCATGTAGGCGTTCTTCTCGGCTCTCTTGCTCATAACAATCATTGCAAGCAGGACACCGGTTATAACTCCAGACACGATCCAGAGCACAAGCGTGAAGACGCTGCCTCCGCCAGTGAAGTAGCCGACTCCGAGCCCAGCTCCAATTGATAGCAGGAACACCAAGATGGAGAGCCATACAGACGAGGGGTCAGATTTCGCGGTCAGTTTATAGACGCGCCAAAGTTGGCGAAATCGTCCTTCAGGTTTATTTTTCTTTGCCATTTTCCTAGCTTACTCAAGCAACGGCGCTTGCTTGGGCAAACTCCAGTTTGTCTGCCAAGTGCTGCAATTGGGGTGGAATGTCTCTACCCTTGGCCATCATTGACTTGGCCCAGAGCCTGCCGGCTCGGTAGCTCGAACGCACCAATGGCCCGGCGAGCACACCCAGGTAGCCGATCTCCTCAGCTGCTTGAGCTAGCTCCACGAATTCTTGTGGTTTGACCCATCGCTCAACAGGGTGGTGCCGAGGGGATGGGCGGAGATACTGCGTTATTGTGATGATGTCGGTGCCAGCGTCGTGCAGATCTTGAAGGGCTTGCAGTACCTCGGAGATCTCTTCACCCATGCCCAGGATTAGGTTCGATTTCGTCACCATGCCGGCATTACGTCCTTGCGTTAGGACATCGAGTGAGCGCTCATAGGTGAAGGCTGGTCTGATTCGCTTGAATATTCGCGGAACTGTTTCAACGTTGTGTGCAAAAACTTCCGGCTTTGCCTCGAAGATTTTCTGCAGCAGCTCAGGTCGCCCCGAGAAATCTGGAATAAGAATTTCCACTCCGGTGCCGGGGGACTGCTTATGAATCTGACGAATTGTCTCCGCGTAAAGCCAAGCCCCTTCATCAGGGAGATCATCTCTAGCAACGCCAGTTACCGTTGAATAGCGTAAGTCCATCTGCTTTACAGAGTCACCGACTCTGCGGGGCTCATCCGCATCAAAGGCCGCTGGTTTACCGGTGTCGATCTGGCAAAAGTCACATCTTCGGGTGCACTGGCTCCCACCGATCAGGAATGTGGCTTCTTTGTCTTCCCAACACTCGAATATGTTGGGGCAGCCTGCCTCCTGGCATACCGTGTGAAGTTCCTTCTCCTTGACAAGACCCTGCAATTTTTGATACTCGGGACCCATTTTGGCGGTGGTTCTTATCCACTCGGGCTTGCGCTCGATGGGAACTGCGCTATTTCTGACCTCTAATCGAAGTAGTTTGCGCTCTGGTTTAGCTTCGGACACTTGGTATTTCTCCCATCTGCTGCTCTATAAGCGTAGCTGCTTGATTGGGTGAAATATCCATTCCTGTCAGCTTGGACAAAGTTGTGGCCCTTGCATCATCAATTCCGCAGGCGACAATGTGTTCAAAGGGCTCTAGAGAGTTGTTGCAATTGAGTGCAAAGCCATGCATGGTGACTTTTTCACTCACTCGAATTCCGATTGAGGCCAATTTCTCTAATCCGAAGTTGGTTTGAACCCATACTCCCGTCCTGCCCTCAACGCGTTGAGCTTCGACCTGGAATTGCTTAGCAACGTCGATAAGGAGACCTTCCAACCATCTGACATATCCGACCACATCGATCGGTTGCGGTAGGTGCATGATTGGGTAACCGATGAGCTGGCCAGGACCGTGCCAGGTTATTTTCCCACCCCTATTGGTTTCTATGAACTCTGATCCGTCATCGGGAAGCTCGTGCTCTTCGGTTCTTTTCCCGGCAGTGTAAACAGAGGAGTGCTCTAGTAATAGCACCGTGTTTGGCGTCGCTCCAGATACTACTGCGGCGTGAACATCCTGCTGGAGTGCGAAGCCCGTTCTGTAATCAACAAAGTCAGGATTGAAGCCAACTCTTTGAAATGCGGGCATCCGTAATCCTAGTAATTCGTTGGTGGATGTTTAGATTCCGAGGTTTGCTTCGAATTCGCCAGCCTCAAGGCGCTGCTTGACCTGCATCAAGTAAGCGGAGGCATCTGCACCATCGATGATTCTGTGGTCGTAGCTGAGTGCTAGGTAGACCATGGAGCGAATGGATATAGAGTCTTGGCCATCGGAGTCCTTGACTACGGCTGCTCGCTTGGTTACAACACCGGTTCCAAGGATTGCTGACTGCGGCATAAACACCACGGGTGTGTCAAATAGAGCACCGCGACTTCCAGTGTTTGTCAGCGTGAAAGTGCCGCCAGATAGTTCGTCGGGCTTGAGTTGGTTGCTGCGAGTGCGCTCCGCCATGTCGGCAATGACTTTGGCCATTTCTGCGATGGTCATTGTCGAGGCCGCCTTTATGACGGGTGTCAACAAGCCTCGCTCGGTGTCAACTGCGAAAGAAATGTTGTCTGACCCGTGGTAGACGATGTTTGTATCATCGACGGTTGCATTAATAACAGGGTTGGCAGCAAGTGCTTCCGCAGCCGCAAGCGTGAAGAACGGCATGAACGATAGCTTGGTGCCCGCGGCCTTCATAAAGTCCGCTTGAATCTTCTGTCTCAGGTTCGCAACTTTGGTGACATCGACTTCGACAACTGACGTCAATTGCGCACTGACCTGCATCGAAGCGACGGCTCGCTCTGCAAGGACTTTTCTTAGTCTGGACATCGGAACAGTTGTTCCCCTGAGCGGAGAAGGTGCGACAACGGAAGTGGTAGCGGCTTGAGTACCTGGGCTCAGTAGGTCTTCCTTGCGGATTCGCCCACCAACTCCAGTGCCTCTTACGGTTTGCAAATCCACACCCATCTCGGCTGCCAATTTTCTGACAATAGGTGTCACATAGCTTGAGTCAGTATCGCTGGAGGCTGCTGGCTCCGAACTGTGCGCTAAAGGTGCTGGGGGAGCTGGAGCAACCGGAGGTGTTGGTGCCACTGGTGCTGCGGCGACTGGTGCTGTGGCGACTGGTGCTGCTGGGGGTGTTGCCATGACTGGCGCCGCGATTGGGGGAGCTACAGGAGCGGCAACCGGAGCGGCTGCCGTTGCGGCAACGGGTTCTGCAACAGGAGCCTCGGGTGCGGCCGGAGCTGCAGCAACAGGAGCTGGTGCCGAAGATGCGCCTTCGCCAATGACCGCCAATACTGCACCGACTTCGACTGTCTCGTCCTCTTGGACCAATATTTGCTGCAGCGTTCCCGCAAAAGGGGACGGTATCTCGGTGTCGACTTTGTCAGTTGAGACTTCAACAAGAGGTTCGTCAATGGCGACTGAGTCACCAACGTTCTTGAGCCAACGCGTGATTGTCCCTTCGGTGACGGATTCTCCGAGTGCTGGGAGGGTTACTTCGCTCATCTTGGCTACCTAACTGATCTGTTTTTGACTCTAAGCGTGTGCGTGGAGAGGCTTACCGGCAAGGGCAAGATGCGCCTCACCAATTGCTTCATTCATTGTTGGGTGTGCGTGAATCAGTGGCGCGACGTCCTCTGGGTACGCTTCCCAGTTGACTATGAGCTGAGCTTCGCCAACCTGTTCTCCGGCTCTCGAGCCAATCATGTGGAAGCCAATTACTGGACCATCCACCTCGCGAATTAGCTTGATTACGCCGGCGGTGCCCAGAATGTTGCTCTTGCCATTGCCGGCGAGGTTGTACTCATAGATTGCTACTTTTTCTGCTCCATATTTATCCTTGGCCTGCGCCTCAGTGAGGCCAACAGACGCGATCTCGGGCTCGCAGTAAGTAACGCGTGGAATGCCCATCTCATCAACAACGACTGGTTTTAGACCTGCAATTTCTTCCGCAACGAAAATTCCCTGCATGAAGCCCCTGTGAGCAAGTTGAAGACCTGGCACGATGTCGCCTGCGGCATAAACATTGGGGAGATTAGTTCTAAGACGGTCATCGGTAAGCACGAAGCCCCTGTCCATCTTCACGCCGTTCTCTTCGAAGCCGAACCCAGTAGCATTCGGCCCCCTTCCAACGGCGACTAGCAAGAGGTCAGCGTTTACTGCTTCTCCGTTCTCTAGAGTCACAGTAACGCCGGTGTCAGACTGGACAACCTGGCTGAACTTATTACCTAGTTTTAGACCAATTCCACGCTTTTTATAGGCCCGCTCTAGGCCTTTGCTCATAGAAGGATCTTCGTTTGGCACGAGTCTGTCGAGACCTTCGACAATCGTTACTTCCGCTCCGAATGATCTCCAGATAGATGCAAACTCCACTCCAATTACGCCACCACCGAGAATCGCAACGTGAGCCGGGACGGTGTCCATCTGCAACGCCTGATCACTGGTGATTACTCTTCCGCCGATTTCAATGCCAAGGGTTTTCGTGTTTGAACCGGTGGCTAGCAGCAGGTTCTTGCCGGTGTAAACATCATTTCCGACGGTGACTGAGAGTGGACCAGACATGTGACCCTCACCAGCTACGGAGGTTATATTCTTCGACCCCACGAGGCCAGTCAAACCCTTGTATAGCTTGTCAACGATGGAGTCACGGTACTTATTGACTTGGACCATGTCGATGCTCTGGAAGGTCGCGTTGACTCCATAGTGAGCTGCGTCTTTAGTGGTGTCTGCAACTTCAGCAGAATGAAGCAGGGCTTTAGTTGGGATGCAGCCTCGGTGCAAACAAGTGCCGCCGAGTTTGTCTCTTTCGATTAGTGCTACGGATAGGCCTAGTTGTGATGCGCGCAAAGCGGCGGCGTATCCACCGCTCCCGCTACCTAAAATGACAAGGTCGAAAGTATTCTCTGACAAATCTGCTCCAAAAAAAGTGGTGTGTTTTATAACTCTACTACTTAGTTCTTTGCCAAGTTCTCGGCCAATTGAACAAGGGTCCTTATCGCGACGCCGGACGCACCTTTGGAAGTAGATCCATAGGGCGCGCCGTCGTTGTTTGCGGGCCCTGCAATGTCGATGTGTGCCCAGGATGAATCCTTTTCGACGAATTCACTCAGGAACCAGCCCGCAATCAGCATTCCTCCGGCGCGGTTGCCAATCTTTACATTCGTAAGATCGGCGATATCCGAATCCAATAGCGGCCTTAGCTCGGCCGGCAATGGCATTTGCCACATTGCCTCCGATGAAGTTGCTGCGGCTGAAGAAACCAAGTCCGGCGCGGCTCCATGTCCCATAATGCCTGCGTAGCGTGTTCCAAGGGCTATGGTCGCGGCACCTGTAAGGGTGGCCACGTCAACTATGTGATCCACTTTCATCTCCGTCAAAATAGACAGCCCATCTGCCATCACTAGTCGACCTTCAGCATCAGTATTGAGAACTTCAACGGTCTTACCATTTCTCATTTTTAGAACATCGCCTGGTCGCATGGCCCTGCCTGAGGGCATGTTTTCGGCGACGCATAGGAGCGCCGTTACGGTTACGGCCAAGTTTCTCTCGGCGATCGCAAGGACGGCGGCCATCACGGTAGCAGCGCCAGCCATGTCGTATTTCATCCCAACCATTGACTCAGCAGGCTTTAGAGAAAGGCCTCCAGTGTCGAAGGTGATTCCTTTACCGACAAGACCAAGGTGCTGACCACCGCCGTTGTAGCTG
This sequence comes from Aquiluna sp., assembly GCA_029241985.1. Classification (GTDB taxonomy): domain Bacteria; phylum Actinomycetota; class Actinomycetes; order Actinomycetales; family Microbacteriaceae; genus Aquiluna. The sequence goes on from JAQWUU010000027.1 coordinate 33,864, forward strand.
ATCTTAATGAGTCTTGGGCCACGATCTGACCCCAAGCCAACCCCAAGGATTCCGCCGCATCCTTCCTGCTCTAGCTTCGCTTCGTCCCAGATTTCTACGGTGACTGGCAAACCTGCGCTCTGCGCAGTGACCAATTCGGCCAGTTTTGCAGGCCAGAGATCATTCGCAGGAGTGTTTATGATTTCACGGGCCGCACAGATTCGACTGGCTAGGTTTAGTGCCGCAGTGATGTCAAGACCTGTGAGGCTGGCATCGACCACCAATTCAATTTCTTGCAGCGAAACCTCTGAAGTCTTATAGGAACTTGGGGTGTCCAGTCCAAGAAGACAACCCTCCGCTGCTTGCTGGACCTCTAGTTCTGTGGCAGAGGTTATGTCGATCGAAAGAGCGGGCTTTTTCTTGCCAAACCGAGTGGCAGAAGCTGCGAACTCTCGGTAGTCGATGTGCTTTCCCGCTCCTATTGCAAGGAGTACTTTTTCAAGAAGTGGCACCTGAACTGCCGTATCAGGCTTGCTGCTTGCGCCATAATTTTGGAGCAGCTCAGACTGGCCCGCGAAAGTGCTAGCGGCTACAAGCCCATCGTCTGTCATGGGCATAGCAATGTGTTTGATGTTGTCAGAAGCGATTGACACTAGGGTGACTTTTCTCATGTTACAAATCTTAGGTCGATTAGTATCTAGAGAGTGAGTGACCTATACGAATTGTCAGCGGATGCGGATTTGCCCAGCGGGCTCCCAATGGTTGCGCTGATTACCGGTTTTAGTGATTCCGGGGCGACTGTCTCGCAGCTTTCAGATCATCTGTTTTCTGAGCTCAATTACGAGCTCGTCCTTAGGTTTAGCAATGACGAACTACTTGACTACCGGTCAAGGCGACCGACTCTCTTTTTTGAGAAGGACCACATTCAGTCATATGAGGCTCCTTCGTTGGCCATCTATTTGGTGAGCGACGAGGCTCAGCAGCAATTCTTGCTTTTAGCCGGCTACGAGCCCGACTTGAAATGGGAGGGCTTCTCGCGTGCGATTTCTGAAATAGTCGACAGCTATGCGATTCCTAGTTTCACCTGGGTGCACTCGATTCCTTTCCCTATTCCTCACACCCGTCAAGCTGGTGTCACTGTGTCAGGGAATCGCGCTGACATGATTGCAAGGTTCTCGGAGTGGAAACCTCAAACTCAAGTTCCAGGGAACGTGACGCATCTGCTCGAATACACGCTCAGCAAGCAGGAAGTCTCAACTTCAGGTTTCGTGCTTCTGGTGCCGCACTATCTTGCCGATAATGAAGTGCCCAGCGCTGCGATTACCGGCCTTGAGTTGTTGAGTGCTGCAACGGGCCTAGTGTTTCCGTCGGATGGACTGCGAGAGGAAGCGGCCAAATTTGCAGTCAAAGTCGAGAAGCAAATTTCAGAGAACCAAGAGCTCGCGAAGCTGGTGCAAACTCTTGAGCAGGGGTATGCAAACGGCACCAACGGCATCGCCAAGTCCCCAATAGGAAAACCTTCTGGGCAGCCACCAAGCGTTGACGAATTAGCGGACGATTTGGAGAGTTACCTTTCGGCCATGCAAAAAAATACCGATCAGTCGGAATAATCCAGGGGAATTTTCCTTGAAACTCAACAAATAGGTAGAAAAGCTGGCATAATATAGGTCCTAAAGCCCTTTCAGGTTCTTCGACTTGACAAGGGTTTAAAGCGTGCCCAAAAACTGAGGATTATCATCGCAACCGTTTCGAAAGCAAAAGATAAAGCAGCCGTGAAGCCAGAGGCAAAAAAGCCTGCGGCCGCGAGAACTGCCAAAGCAAAGACAGCTAAGGCAGTTGCCGAAGAGCTAGAGCTAGAGATGGGCTCAGACGAATCGCACGATGACACAGACACCACGACGATTTCTCTTGTGCTTCCTAAAGATGCTCTCGTCATCAATGACGATGACGATGACATCCCTGTTCAGAACCTAACCATCACAGGTGCGACTGCGGATCCAGTCAAGGACTACCTAAAGCAAATCGGAAAAGTTGCGTTGCTGAATGCTGAGCTCGAAGTAGAGCTTGCCAAGCGCATCGAGGCTGGATTATTTGCCGAGGAGAAATTGGCCACAGATACAAAATTGGCCCCAGCGGACCGTAGGGACTTGAACTGGGTGGTGAAGGACGGAAAGCGGTCTAAATCTCATCTTTTGGAAGCGAACCTCCGTCTCGTGGTTTCACTCGCAAAGCGTTACACCGGTCGAGGCATGCAATTTCTAGATTTGATTCAAGAGGGAAACCTCGGCTTGATTCGCGCTGTAGAGAAATTCGACTACACCAAGGGCTTCAAATTCTCCACCTACGCTACCTGGTGGATTCGCCAGGCCATCACTCGCGCCATGGCAGACCAGGCTCGAACTATTCGTATCCCTGTTCACATGGTCGAGGTCATCAACAAACTTGCTCGCGTTCAGCGACAGCTATTGCAGGATCTAGGTCGCGAGCCAACCCCAGAGGAGCTCGCAGCTGAATTGGACATGACCCCCGAGAAGGTCGTCGAAGTTCAGAAGTATGGGCGCGAGCCAATCTCACTTTCCACCCCGCTTGGCGAGGATGGCGATAGTGAGTTCGGAGACCTCATCGAGGACACTGAAGCGGTGGTTCCAGCCGATGCAGTTGGATTTACAATGCTTCAACAGGAGCTAGAGCGAGTTCTCGATAGCCTTCATCCGCGCGAGGCTGGCGTTATCCGGTCGAGGTTCGGTCTGGGTGATGGCGTTCAAATGACGCTTGATCAGATCGGCGAGAAGTTCGGTGTGACTCGCGAGAGAATCAGGCAAATCGAGTCAAAGACCATGTCGAAGCTTCGACACCCGTCGAGATCTCAGCTACTTCGCGATTACCTGGACGGTTAGTTGCGCGCCGTTTTGGCGGTATTGATCGGGAAACTGCTTAGGTTTGCCGTTCGAATCATTAGGCCCGGTGGCGGGTCCGCACTTCCCGGATTGGTAGCTAACAGAATTGCTCCAGGTCTCCTAGGCAGCGCACTCCACTCTCTTCCGATGGGACTGGTCGTCGTCTCTGGTTCTGCTGGGAAATCTTCAACCACACACTATTTGGTGTCACTACTTCAGGTACATGGCCTAAGGGTCTTCACAAACAATTCCACTGCCAACATTCGCAGAGGACTTGTCGCATCTGTGTTGAAGGAGGCGTCGCTTTTAGGCAGGCTCGACTACGACATTGCAGTGCTTGAATTGGACGAGGGCCACGGCGCAAAAATGGCCGATGAACTGGACGTTTCTCTGGCGCTTTTGACGAATGTCCTTTCCGACCAGCTGGATAGGTTCAATGATCCAGCTGACGTGATTTTGATGCTTGAAAAAATCGGTTCAGTTGCCTCAAAGGTTGTCCTAAACGCTGATGACAAGAACCTGACTCAGCTCAACTGCGCAAAAAATGCGGTTGGGTTTGGAATCCTAGACGAAAACGAGCGGTCTGGATTGTTCGAGTATGCGCTGAACTTTGGCGAACATGGGGCTGTCAATATGTCGGTCATCGCCACGCCTCAGGAAGTAAGAATTACGGCGCAAGGCCTGAGCTTCGACTTCCCGGACCTGCCTGCTTACCAGCGCATAAACGTAGCCGGCGCGGTTGCTGCTCTGTATGAAATCATTTCCCCGGATGAGGCATTGGTGCAGCAAGTACTTTCCAATCTCAAACCGGTTTTTGCTAGAAATGAACCCGTTGTGGTCAAAGGCGTCCCAGTGCAGTTGAAGCTCGTACAGAACCCGTCTAGCTTTCAGTTGAATTTAGGAGATATCCAGCCTTCGAATACACCCCTAATGCTCATGGCTGGGAGCGATATTCACGACCCAAGCTGGCTCTGGACTGTTGACTTTTCGAAGCTCGAGAAGGTCGAAGTTGTCGGCGGTAGAAATGCAGCAGCGCTAGCTTTGCGACTGATGTTTGCTGGCATCGAAGTCCAGAGGATCGAGGCAGACCCCCTCAAGGCAGCGGATGCGTTTTTGAACTTACCCGGGAGCAACCACACCATCTTGTTTAGTGCAGATGCGATGCGAAGAGTTAGACGACACTGGGGGTTAGCCAAGTGAAAAGCTATTTCAGTTTCAAGCCGGAGCACTTCAACAACAACGGAGATCAGGGGAACATCGACGTTATTGGGCACTTTGCTGATCTTCAAAATGTGGACCTCGTGAAAACTGATGTTTTGGAGAACGCAGATTTCGTTCTGTTTGGCGATGCGAGTCAGGCAGCGATGAAACACTACGAGGACGATCTAGGTGATTTCGTGGAGTCTTTGAAGCTGAGACTCGAAAATGGGTTGCCGACGTTATTGGTTGGATCGTGTTTCGAGCTTTTCTGGCCGCTTTTGACTGGGGTGGGTTTTGAAAGGTCAGCCAGGGTCAGTGAGTTTAGGTCAGTATCTTCAGAGGCGGGCGTAATCCTGGGCTATCGCAATTCAACTGTGAGTAATGACGATTTCATTATCAATCGTGGGTTCGTAGGAACAACATTCTTCGGACCGGTGCTGTCTATAAACCCAGAACTTCTAAATCGCATTCTGCTAGAGATGAAGTTAGAACCTGCGCGGTGGACAGGTCAAGAACAAGCTCTAGTAGAGAGAGTTCGGAGCGACTTTACTGACGGTTGAGGTCTGCACTCTGATCGTGCCAGTCGATAGTGATTGGCTCAAGCTTCGCTTTATTGGCATTTCCATGGTGGGCGCAAAACAGCAGCTCTCCACCGGCAAGCTGAACACGCATGTATGCCTGAGCGCCGCAAACGTCGCATCGATCGCTAACCAGTAACTTCGTAACTTCCGTCATGTTTTCCATTAGTGCAATTCAACCATGCTTTGGCGTTGTTTCATTCCAATCTCAGTCCTGTTTCGCCAAGGGCGAAGTGGCGTTGCCGCTTCGGGGTAATCCAAAGCTATTGTTTTGCGAGTGGATAACTATTCAGCAAGACACCTATCAGTTCTAGAAGGACTCGAGGCTGTTCGTAAAAGGCCTGGCATGTACATCGGTTCAACCGATGGCAGAGGTCTGATGCACTGTCTTTGGGAAATTATCGACAACTCGGTTGATGAAGCACTGGCAGGCTTCGGCAAGAAGATTGATGTGGAGATTCATCAAGATGGTTCAATCTCCGTCGCCGATGATGGCCGAGGCGTGCCAGTAGACATTGAGCCAAGAACTGGACTAACCGGGGTAGAGGTCGTCTTCACGAAGTTGCATGCCGGCGGCAAATTTGGTGGCGGTTCTTACGGCGCTTCGGGTGGGCTACATGGTGTGGGGGCCTCTGTGGTTAACGCACTTAGCGAACGCTTAGACGTTGAAGTGGACAGGAGTGGTCACACTTGGGCCATGTCATTTCATCGGGGTGAACCTGGGGTTTTTGCCGGCTTCGGGCCGGAAGCGAAATTCTCTCCCTTTTCAGACAGCAGTGAACTCAGGAAAGTGGCCAAGGTTGCCAAAGCCAAGTCTGGAACTCGGGTTAGATATTGGCCCGATCGGCAAATTTTCGAAAAAGGGGCTGAGTTTGTATTTGCTGAGCTAGAGGGAAGACTGCGTCAGACTGCTTTTCTTGTGCCGGGGCTCGCGCTCCATGTCAAAGATGAATCCTCTGGGTTGTCGCAAGTCTTTTGCTTCGAAGGTGGCATTGAGGAGTACGTAGAGCATCTCAGCACTGACGGGGCAGTGTTGGCAACTAGAAGAGTTCAGAAGGCCTCAAAGTTTAAAGAGACAGTGCCGGTGCTGGATGAAAAAACAGGCACAATGGTGAGTAAGGAAGTGGAGCGCGAGTGTCTTGTCGACATAGCTCTACGGTGGGGGACTGGTTACGACACCAAAGTACGTTCGTTTGTGAACATTATTTCAACACCCAAGGGTGGAACTCATTTGACGGGGTTCGAGCAGGGTCTTCTCAAGGCATTTCGCGGCGCTATCGAGGCGTCCGCTCGTAAGCTCAAGGCAACTGGTTTGAAGATAGAACGCGATGACGTCATGGCGGGATTGACGGCAGTGGTGTCGGTTAGCTTCCCCGAACCACAATTTGAGGGTCAGACCAAGGAAACCCTAGGAACCCCGGCAATCAAATCCATTGTGAACAATGCCATAACACATTGGGCTGACGAACTGCTCAGTGGAAAAATCAGAGGCACCAAAGCAGAAGTTGATCTACTTCTAGACAAAGTGGTTAGCGAGGCAAAAACCAGGATTAGCGCTCGAAGCCTCAAAGATACTCAGCGCAGAAAAAATGCCCTCGAGTCCTCCTCACTACCTAGCAAGCTCGTTGATTGTCGTGGAAGTTCTACAGCCGGTTCTGAACTCTTTATCGTTGAAGGCGACAGTGCACTTGGCACCGCGAAGCTCGCGCGCGACTCCGCATTTCAGGCACTGCTTCCAATTAGAGGGAAAATTCTCAACGTCCAGAAGGCCTCTCTTTCTGACATGCTTTCTAACGCCGAGTGTGCAGCGATTATTCAAGTGCTCGGGGCCGGCTCGGGTAGAAACTTTGATCTCGATTCGGTGCGGTACGAGAAAATCGTCCTCATGAGTGATGCAGATGTAGACGGTGCTCACATCCGGACTCTTTTGTTGACTCTGTTCTTCAGGTACATGCGCCCCTTGGTCGAGGCAGGACGAGTTTACGCGGCTGTGCCTCCGTTGCACCGTGTCGAAACTACGGGTCGAAACAGGGAAATCATCTACACGTACTCGCAGCAAGAGTTAACGACACTCCTGAAGTCCCTTGAAGGTCAAGGAAAAAGTTTTAAGCAACCGATACAGCGCTATAAGGGCCTTGGGGAGATGGACGCCGACCAATTGGCTGAAACAACCATGCAGCCATCAAACCGAATGCTACGCAGAATCACTGCCACAGATGCCGAGCGCGGTGAAAGAACTTTTGAGCTATTGATGGGAAATGAAGTTGCCCCAAGACGCGATTTCATCGTCGGTTCCGCTGACGACTTCGACCGAGAAAAAATAGACGCCTAGTAGACCTGAGGACCCCGGCGGGGACCTCAGAAACTGAACGCGATGTAATCTGGCGCTGCAGTCCCGCTACTGTCCCTACGTTGATCTATTTCTGGTAACGAAATTGGGGTTCCATCAAAGTTCACCACAGTCGGTATTTCAGATGCCACTCCTGCGAAGTAGAGCTGGTCTTCGCTCTTCAGGAATCTGTGACACCGAACTCCCTGAGTAGCGCGGCCTTTTCGCGGGTATTCAATTAGCGGGGTTAGCTTTATCGATCCTGGGTCGGTTGAGCCTAGCGACTGCGACGAGTTTGAAGCTGTGACAAGTAGTCCTGAATCGAGTACTGCACCGAAAGCAATAGCGCGTGAGCTGTTGGTTGAAATTCCTTGCATGCCAGCCGCTGGCAGACCTTGTGGACGAACGGCGTCTGCGGAAAAAATTAGAATGTTGCCGGAGTTAGTCACGAAGAAAAGCTCAGAGCCATCGTGGCTGGAGGTGACAGCAAGGCAACGGTCATCATCTTTGAGGCTCATGAAAAACACGTCGTCCCGGTCTGGTAGCGGGCCTTGGAATCTCTTTACAGTGCCGTTTTGTGTGCCAACGGCGAATGTGTCGGTCGTGAGCCAGTTCGCTACACCGATTACTTCCTCGCCAACTAGGCCCAAAAACTTGTCTGCTTCAACGGCTGCAAATGGGGTTTTGGCGGAGCCACCGGGGAGGTCAGACACATGGATTCTTATCGCCCTGCCCTTCGTGGTAAATAGTGCTATGTCGCTGCGCATGGTTGTTTCTATTGCCAGCGGTGGTTGGGCTTCAATCTGACTACCGGTCCGGTAAATGCCACCGATGCCATTAAGTGCGACCAAAACTGGTTCGTCTTCTATCTGTGCAACCTGCACGGGCTTCCGGGAAATCTGCATACCTTCGGAGTCGATAAGTACGGTGCGCCTCGGAGTTCCGAATTCTTCGGCCACTTTTGAAAGCTCGGTCGCTACTAGCTTTCGAACCAGCTTTTCACTCTCAAGCAGCGTAGAGAGTTCTTCAATTTCTTTTCTGAGTGTGTCAGCCTCTGTTTCTAGCTCGATAATGCTGAATCTAGTGAGCCTTCGCAGTCGAAGTTCAAGGATGTACTCCGACTGGAGCTGGCTTAGATCAAAGACTTGCTCAAGTTTTGAGCGTGCAGCCTCGGCGGTGTCAGATGATCTAATGACCTCAATGACCTCATCGATGTTGACAACTGCTTTTGCAAGGCCGTCAAGCAGGTGCAACCTGGCAAGCCTTCGGTCTAGACGGTTTTTGCTGCGCCTTTTCGTGACCGAAATTCGATGCTCTAAGTAGACCTCCAGTAACGCCTTCAGTGGCATTTGCTGCGGACGACCATCTACGAGCGCGACATTATTCACTCCGAAGCTTTCCTCAAGGGGAGTGAGGCGGTATAGAGCCTCGATTACTGATTGGGGGTCAAAGCCGGTCTTGAGTTCAATCACCAGCCTGAGGCCGTTCTCTCGGTCGGTTAGGTCGACGACGTTATGTATTCCCTCAAGCTTCTTCGCGCCCACCGCATCACGTATCTTGTCGATAACGCGTTCTGGGCCAACAAGGTATGGAAGTTCAGTTACCACCAGTCCGGTTCGTCGAGGTGCGACGGTTTCGACTTCGATCTTGGCTCTCGTCCGAAAAGTCCCGCGCCCAGTCTCATAGGCGTCACGAAGACCTTCGCCAACGAGTGCTGTTGCGCCCGATGGTAAGTCTGGGCCTGGGAGAACTTCCATAATCTGTTGAAGCGTTGCGTCTGGTTTATCGATAATCAGGTGCAGCGCGGAGACGACCTCGTTTAGGTTGTGGGGCGGCATGTTGGTTGCCATGCCAACGGCAATCCCGCTGGCACCGTTTACCAGTAAATTCGGAAAGGCTGCTGGCAATACTGACGGTTCCATTAGTTGGGCATCGTAATTGGGAGTGAAGTCCACAACGTCTTCGTCGAGGCTTTGGTTTAGGGCTTCGGCCGCGGCCGCAAGTTTCGCTTCGGTGTATCTCGCTGCTGCAGGGCCGTCGTCTAGGCTCCCAAAGTTTCCATGTCCGTCAATCAGTGGCAGCCTCAGGGAGAAGTTCTGAGACATCCTCACCAGGGCGTCATAAATCGCCCCATCTCCGTGAGGGTGAAGTTTTCCCATTACCTCGCCCGTGACTCTGGCACATTTGACATGACCTTTATCGGACCTGAGACCCATTTCGCCCATTTGGTAGATAATCCGTCGCTGCACCGGCTTTAGTCCGTCTCTTGCGTCTGGCAGCGCGCGCGAATATATAACCGAATAGGAGTACTCAAGGAAGCTTTCCTGCATCTCCTCGGAGACGTCGATGTCGACTATTCGCTCTGATGAATCGGTCATGGGTCCTAGCTGTGCAAAACTTGTGGGGTGACTTTGACTTTACCTGCTCTACCCAAATCCTCAGGGAACATTCGCAACGTGTTCTCGTCTGGGCTGTTATCCGTTCAAGGAATGGAGAACCCCTTGAACCTTAAACGAAAGAACAAGGTAATAGCGATCTTGGTTGATGGGTTGGGCGCCGAGCAAATCATGGAACGTTCCGGGCACGCTCCATGGCTAAATGGTCAGCTGTCGAAATCAAACATCACTCACTGTGGTTTCCCTGCAACAACCAGCGCCAACATAGCCTCCTTCGCAACGGGTGTAACTCCTGGCGAACACGGGTTAGTTGGACACAGAGTTTGGGATCGCAATTTCGACGAGCAAATCAATCTTCTAATCGGCTGGAATGAGCGAACTGATCCTTCCGTTTGGCAACCGATTCCGACTGTCTCGGAGAGGTCTGCTTCGTTGGGAATACAGTGCAACGTAATTGCTGCTGGTGAGTACCAAAACACGCCATACACACAGGCGACCATGAGGGGGGCGAACTTCATCCCTGCTGACAGCTGGGAAGAACGATTCGAGCAAGCTCGAATAGTCTCCTCGTCAAAAGAGAGCTCGCTGACCTATTTGTACATTCCAGAACTGGACAAATACGGTCACAAGAATGGTTGGACTTCACCCGGTTGGGCAGTCATGCTGGAGGAGTTAGATGCTGCGTTGCGAAGTTTTTGCACCAAGCTGCCCGCGGACACTGGCGTGATAATAACGGCTGACCACGGAATGATGGAAACCAGCCAAAGCAGGCAGCTTGTTCTGGATGAGGCTTTCGAGAAATCAGGGTCAGTGAATTATGTCGGGGGAGACACGCGAGTTAACTACGTGTATTTGGATGACCCCACATCCTTAGAGCAGGTGGTGGCCGACTTGCAGCCATTCAGCTACGCATTTGACTCTGTATCAACAAATGACGCCATAGCCGCGGGTTGGTTTGGAAAGGTGCTGCAGCCAGCTCTTGACAGGTTGCCAGAGCTGATGCTTGTGGCTAAGTCGGATTTCACGCTGTATCACTCCAAATACTTCAAGGCTCGAAGTTTCCAGATGATTGCGCATCACGGATCAATATCAAGTGCAGAGACGAGAGTGCCGCTACTCCGCATCGGTTTCTGAGTTTGTTGTTCCAAGCACTATTTCGTCCCAGCTCGGCAGTGAAGCTCGCCCCTTAGCGGTGGCAGGCTTTATTTCTTCCTGGCTTCTTCGCGAGCGGAGCTCCTCTACAAGGCTGTGGACTGACGCTGATGTTGTGGAGGATGCATCAACCAGCTCCTGTGCGTGCTCAGGGGTTGCTTGCGTCTCCGGAGTTGGACGGACCTTAGGATTAGCACTCGAGATAACATCCCGACTTGACTGAGCTTTTGCAAGCTTTGTGGAGGCTGGGCTCGTCGGTTCGATGTGTCTCAGTTTTGGGTCAAAGCGCCAGCTCAACAGCTGATCGGAATCGACTTCCACGGTCCAAGAACCATCATGTTTGTGAACCCTGAATTCTGCATTCGGGAACTCTTCTGATACGAGGTCTTCGAAGCGTCTCATTACATTGCCATCGGTGACCTGTGTGTCCAGCGCCGCCTGAAGCACGAACCTAAGTTCGTCAAGAATCGGAGCAGCGAATGGTTCTAGGGATGAAGTCTCTACTCCAAGGTCTGTAGCTATCTGCTCGACGGAGCGACCTTGTCGCAGCTGGTCTTGAACGAACTTGGGGCTGAAGTCAGCGGTGATAACCCTTGGATTATTTTTCAGAGATGCCCTAAGGGCATCATCAATAGGGGCAATAAAGCGGTCGCCAGCATCTGATTCAAAGATCAAATCCTCGCCATCCCTGCTGACAAAACGTATGTCCATTCCGACCTCCTTGGCGAAAGTTTGGCAGTGCTTCGGATTCCAAGCGTGATTGAAGGCGGAGAGTTATCGAATTCTCTTTTTTCTTCTGGCGAGCCACACTTGCAAAAACTCTTCACCTAGGGCATAGTTCACGCCGAGGAGCACAGAGAGGCATTTAGATGGCGACTGATTACGATGCAACGAGAAAAACAGATGATGACACCGAATCACTCGATGCCCTGAAGGACAGAATTCCGACAAAGCCTTCAGCAGGCGATGACGATGTGGACAATGCGGACGGGTTTTCTATTCCCGATGTTGTGAATGAAGAGCTAGAAGTTGTGGTTGTTCCCATTCAAGAAAATGAGTTCACCTGTGTGAATTGCTTCCTGGTAAAACCAAGGGCCCAGTTGGCAGCTAAGCCGAGGTCAGGCCCCGTGTGCATTGAGTGCGCTAGCTAGCTCATTTGGGCGCCTAGTGCTCAAAAGTAGGTAAGACGTGGGATCGAGGGCGTCTGTTACGGGAACCTTAACAAGATGTTTGACATCGCCTCGAATGATGAACTTTGAACCTGGGCTAAGCCCCGGACCTCGCTCATAGCTAACTTTCTCTGGTTCTACCACGATCGCCTCACCGAGTGCGGTCAGCGGAACCTTGATTTGAGCTACATCTAAATTGTCTGTAACCCTTATGACAGGGGCCGCCGCAATTGAAACCAAAATCAAAGCGATTGGCACCAGAACAGCTGCAACGACAGCCCATGTTTGCGAAATGGGAAGCAGTGACAAGAGCACGAGTGGACCGCTCAGAGTCATCGCGACCATGAAGCCGATAGAGGGCCGAAGTCTTTCAATGTATGTAATGGGCACTGCTATAGATTACGCTCTTCGAATGCAACTAGAAGTTTTGATCATTGCCCAGGACGGGTTTGAGCCTACTTATGCGAAGCCTGGCGACGCAGGAGCAGATCTCCGAGCAACAGAGTCTGTCACATTGCCACCGGGGGGCAGGGTACTTGTAGGTACCGGTGTGCGCCTCGCGATGCCAGATGGTTTTGTTGGATTAGTTCACCCTAGATCTGGATTGGCAGCGAAGCATGGCATAACCGTTTTGAATGCTCCCGGGACTGTTGACGCCGGTTATCGAGGGGAGATATTCGTAACCCTTCTCAACACGTCTTCCGAAGATTTTGAGATTTCAAAGGGTGATCGCATCGCTCAACTACTTTTCCAGCAGGTATCGCGTGCTCGATTTATTCCAGTCAGCGAGCTTCCTGAGTCAAGTCGTGGCGATACTGGCTTCGGCTCGAGCGGGAGGTCCTAAGTGGAAAAAATCGCGCCGGAAGACCGTGGAGAAAATGGACCATACGACGTTGCCGAGATTGGGGTGCTGACTCCTTATCTTGATTTTGGATCCATAAGACTCGCACCCAGGCAGGGGATGCAAATTCGAGCTGACATGGATGAAGCCACAAAAAAAGTTGTCGCGCTAACGATTGAAATTCAAGGCCACCGGCTTCAACTGCAGGCCTTTGCTGCCACGAAATCCGAGGGGCTTTGGACGCAAACACTCAAGGCTCTTGAAGAAGGCATTATTGCGCAGGGTGGCAACGTTTCAGTGGTTGAAGGTTCGATGGGTCCCGAACTACGGGGTACTGTGCTTGCTAAATCTGGAGACAATCAAATTTCGAGGCCTACAAGGTTCTTGGGTGTGGACGGACCGCGCTGGTTTCTGAGGGCTGTGGTCTCCAGCAACAAGATCGACGAGGCCGTCTTTGACCAATTGGTCGAAGTATTTCGCTCAACTGCGGTCAGCCGTGGCGACATTGCTATGCCACCGGGCGAATTATTGCCACTCAAGTTGCCGGTGGCTGTTGAACAATGACGAATCAAGATGATGTCGCGAAGCGTTTAGGACTCCAAAAAGGCGAGTCCGGCTTCGACTTCAACAAAGAGTCACTGCTTCAGGGAATTGGCGGGCCACTTGGAGTTGCGGAGGCGATTCTTCCAGCGACCCTCTTCTCGATTGTCTTCGCATTTTCTCAGGAAGCGATAGCTGCAGTAGCGGTCGCCGCAGCTACGTCGGCTTTGTTCATCGCGATCAGACTCGGTCAGCGCAAACCACTCACTCAGGCTCTTGTTGGTGCAGCAGCCATCGCCATTGCCGCATTTCTCGCATTGCGAAGCGGTGGGCAGGCGGCGGACTACTTCGTGCCTGGATTTTTCACCAACGCAGCGTACGGAAGCGTTCTGCTTATCTCAATACTCGTCAGAAGGCCTGTGATGGGCTATGCAGTTCAGTTTTTGTTCAATCAACCAAAGTGGAGACTGGATAAGAAAATTTTCCGGCGTTCGAATACTGTCACTTTGATCTGGGTGGGGTTCTTTGCAAGCCGATTAGCAGTCCAATTACCGCTTTACTTCACGCAGCAAGTGGAGGCCCTGGCGCTAACACGCGTGGTGATGGGCGCTCCAGCTTATGCGGGCCTATTGGCCCTAACCTGGCTCCTGCTGCGTCGCATCGCAGCTGCAAATGAGGGTAGATTAGAGGGGTAAATCTTCTAGGAGCTCACTCATATGTCTCATGGCACAGCAAACGCAAGCAATCTTCAGGTAGGAAGCAAGACCTACCGCTTTTTCAGCATGGAGGGACTCGGCGTTGAAAAACTGCCCTACAGCCTGAAGATTCTGCTGGAGAACATGCTGCGAACAAGGGATGACCAGAACGTCACACAGAGCCACATCGACGCGCTTGTGAACTGGGACCCAAAAGCTGAGCCGGATACAGAGATTCAATTCAGCCCTGCTCGAGTGATCATGCAGGATTTCACCGGAGTTCCATGCATTGTCGACCTTGCCACCATGAGGGAAGCGGTTCGCGACCTCGGGGGAGACCCGGACAGCATAAACCCACTTACTCCTGCCGAGATGGTTATTGATCACAGCGTCGTCATAGATGTTTCAGGTAGTCCAGACGCAGCAGAGCGAAACGTAGAGTTTGAGTACAAGCGCAACGGTGAGCGCTATCAGTTTTTGCGCTGGGGTCAAACAGCTTTTGACAATTTTCGGGTAGTGCCTCCAGGAACTGGCATTGTTCACCAGGTCAATATTGAGTACCTAGCTAGAACGGTCATGACTCGTGAGGAGAATGGCGAACTGGTTGCGTATCCAGATAGCTGCGTGGGCACAGATTCCCACACGACGATGGTCAACGGACTCGGCGTACTGGGTTGGGGTGTCGGCGGAATCGAGGCGGAGGCCGCCATGCTGGGGCAGCCTGTATCGATGCTGATTCCTAAGGTCGTTGGTTTCAAGCTGATTGGAAACATACCTGTCGGTGCAACGGCTACTGACGTGGTGCTTACAATCACTGAAAAGCTTCGCCAACACGGTGTTGTAGGTAAATTTGTTGAGTTTTACGGTGAAGGTGTTGCACGGGTTCCGCTTGCAAATAGAGCGACTATCGGCAACATGTCACCGGAGTTTGGCTCAACCGTTGCAATCTTCCCAATTGACCAGGTCACACTTGATTACCTGCGGGTTACAGGTAGGGACGAGTCCGAGATTAGCCTCGTCGAGAGTTACTGCAAGGCGCAGGGTTTGTGGCACGATCCAAGCGTTGAGCCTTCCTTCAGTGAATATTTGGAACTGGATTTGTCAACAGTTGTTCCTTCAATTGCTGGGCCAAAGCGACCTCAGGATCGCGTTGAACTTTCTGCCAGCAAGGGGGCTTTCGAGCTTGAGCTAAAAAACTACGCACCAAGTTTGAGTGCACCGGTGCCAGTAAAGGGCAAGGATTACTCGATAGATCACGGGGCAGTCACCATTGCATCGATTACGTCCTGCACCAATACCTCCAACCCATCAGTGATGTTGGCTGCAGGCCTGTTGGCCCAAAAGGCGAACGATCTCGGTCTGCACACAAAGCCTTGGGTAAAGACAAGTCTTGCTCCAGGGTCGAAAGTCGTCACTGAGTATTACAAGAAGGCAGGTCTAACTGAGTCACTAGATGCACTTGGATTCAACTTGGTCGGCTATGGCTGCACCACATGCATTGGTAATTCAGGACCACTGGATGAAGAAATATCTGCCGCAGTGAATGAGGGTGACCTCGCAGTAACTGCAGTCCTGAGTGGTAACAGAAACTTTGAGGGTCGAATTAACCCAGACGTCAAGATGAACTATTTGGCTTCACCTCCGTTGGTAATTGCTTACGCTCTTGCCGGAACCATGGATTTTGACTTTGAGGTGCAACCTCTGGGTCAAGATCACGACGGCAAGGATGTCTTTTTGAAAGACATCTGGCCAACACCTGAAGAGGTTCAGAGCACCATCGAGAGCTCAATCAACTCTGAGATGTTCACCACGCAGTACGCTTCCGTGTTTGAGGGCGACGAGAGATGGAAGTCACTGCCAACACCGCAGGGTTCAACCTTTGAATGGGATGATTCTTCAACTTATGTTCGTAAACCTCCCTACTTCGAGGGTATGTCCCTAACTCCATCACCTGTTTCCAATGTCCTTGGTGCAAGAGTTCTGGTCCTGCTTGGTGACTCGGTAACCACAGATCACATCTCGCCTGCAGGCGCGATCAAAGCAGACTCACCGGCGGGCATTTATTTGATGGACAAAGGTGTGAGCCGTGTGGACTTCAACTCTTATGGTTCGAGGCGTGGTAACCACGAGATCATGATTCGTGGCACATTCGCGAACATTAGGCTTCGCAACCAGTTGCTAACTGACGTCGAGGGTAGCTACACGAGAGATTTCACCGATGAAGGTGGAGTGCAAAGCTTCATATTCGACGCGGCCGAGAATTATGCTCAAGCATCCATTCCGCTGGTGGCGCTGGCAGGTAAAGAATACGGCTCGGGTTCATCAAGGGACTGGGCAGCAAAAGGAACTAGCCTGCTTGGAATCAAGGTGGTAATCGCGGAAAGCTTTGAGCGAATCCACCGCAGCAACCTTATTGGCATGGGAGTGTTGCCGCTGCAATTCCCTGCCGGTCAGAACGCTTCAAGCCTAGGTTTGGATGGCACTGAGGAGTTCGACTTCACTCGAATTGACGCTCTCAATGACGGGACAACACCAAAGACAGTGAATGTCGTTGCTAGGCCTACTGCTCATTCCGAGCCTGGTAGGGCGACGATTGAGTTTGATGCTGTTGTCAGGATTGATACGCCAGGCGAGGCGGATTATTACCGGAACGGTGGAATTCTTCAGTACGTACTGCGTTCACTGGTGGCCTAGGAATAGAAGCCTGAATCGATGGTTGAGGATTAGATGAGCATCCTTGAAAGAATTAGTGGGCCAGATGACCTGAGCGGTTTGAGTGAGGTCGAGCTAGTCGAGTTGGCTCAAGACATTAGGTCCTCTTTGATACATTCCGTATCGAAAACAGGTGGCCACTTGGGGCCGAACCTTGGAGTCGTGGAGATAACAATTGCCTTGCACAGGGTCTTCGATTCACCACGCGACTCAGTGGTCTTTGACACAGGCCACCAGAGCTACGTGCACAAGCTTCTCACTGGGCGAAAAGACCTCTCGACACTGCGTCAGAAAGGTGGTATCGCAGGCTACCCGCAGCGATCTGAGAGCCAACATGACATTGTCGAGTCCTCCCATGCATCATCGTCTCTTAGCTGGGCAGATGGCATTTCAAGAGCCTATAAGGCAACCGGTCAATTAGACAGGTTCGCAGTCGCCGTCATTGGTGACGGGGCGCTTACCGGAGGAATGTCTTGGGAAGCTCTCAATAACATCACGGACGACAACGATAGAAACCTAGTGATCATCGTTAACGACAACGGTAGAAGTTACGCGCCCACTATGGGTGGCCTTGCCCACAGGTTGGACGCAATCCGTGCAAACTCCGTCTACCGTGCCAGTTACTCCATTTCCAAAAAGATTTTCTACAGGTTCGGTGCCCCAGGAAGACTGGTTTTTGATTCTGTGCACTCGAGCATCCATTCGATCCTGGGACCGGGAAACTTTGGGGGAATTTTCCCCAATCTTGACATAAAGTATTTTGGCCCAGTTGACGGGCACGACATCAAGGCTTTGGAGCTAGCGCTGACCCGAGCCAAGGCTTTTCCAGGCCCCGCAGTGGTTCACGCCATCACCCAAAAGGGTAGAGGTTACGACCCTGCGGTAAAGGATCAAGCAGACCAGTTCCACGCAGTTGGCAAGATTAACCCTGAGACTGGGATGGCAGTTAGCGCCAGTACCAGCCAGAGCTGGACAGACGTGTTTGCAGAACAGATGCTTCGGATTGCCCAGGAGAATGAAAACGTCATCGGCATAACTGGCGCGATGAAAATTCCAGTGGGGCTTGATAGGTTCGCAGACGCATTCCCAGACCGGGTTTTCGACGTCGGCATTGCCGAGCAGCACGGCGTCGCCGCTGCTGCGGGTATGGCCTTCGGTGGCTTACATCCAGTTGTTGCCATTTACTCTACTTTTATAAATAGGGCGTTTGACCAGGTGTTGATGGATGTTGCCCTGCACAAGGCTGGAGTGACTTTCATTCTGGACAGGTCCGGAATCACAGGCCCAGACGGCGCCAGCCACCACGGTGTTTGGGACATTCCGCTTCTACAGATGGTGCCGGGTATCCATATTTCAGCGCCTCGAGATAAGGAGCGCCTTGTTGAGCTGCTCAGCGAGGCTGTGTCTATCTCCGATGCACCGACCGTTATTCGCTTTCCAAAAGGGTCCGTTTCAAAAACACTGGACTCTGTCAGACGATCGGCAAACGGTGTTGATGTGCTGGCTGCCTCGGCAAGTAAGGATGTGCTCATCGTTGGAGTCGGCAGCTTTGCAGAGACCGCTGTTCAGGTAGCTGACATGCTTGCCAGCCAGGGGATAGGCGCCACGGTCGTGGACCCAAGGTGGATACTTCCAATCAATGAAGACCTCGTGACAATGTCTGGGGATCATCGATTAGTGGTGACCATTGAGGATGGCCTGAAGACCGGTGGCTTCGGTTCACGGCTGCGCCAAGAGCTCAGATCCAATGGTGTTGATACGGCATTAAGCGAAGTAGGAGTGCCCGCAGAATTTCTTGAGCACGCCGAACGCGGAGAAATTCTTGAACGCCTCGGGCTAACTGCAAAGGACATTGCGAGGGACATCGTGGCTCAAGTATTAGGCTCGAAGCTCCCTCATGCTAAGTCGCTGGAAGAGAATTTATCTGCGCCTGAGCTGCTTCAAGACCCACTTCAATAACGGGCACTGAAAGTTCAATCTGCCACTGTCTTGCTCCCAAGTCTTTGAGTTGGAGGGACACATCTGCCTGTGGCGCAAAACAAACTCTTCGCAGATAGTCGGGCGTCAGCAAATTCTCCACGGGAAGCTTCAATTCCTCTGCCAATGCAAGCATTAGTGGCCTGGTCTCACTGAGTCGAATGTGAGCCTCTGGAAATCTCTTCTGCCAACCCTTGTGGTTTGGGATCGAATCAGCATTTATCTCACTTGGCTTGATGATGAGATTAGCTGAGGAGGCAATCGCATCCCACCATACGTTGAGCTTGTTTCTAGAAGCTCGTCCTTGAAAAAGCTTATTCTGAGCGAGTTCATTTTTTGAACGTGGAAGCTTTTCGATGGCGGCCATAATTGAGCGATCAGGTATTAGGCGCCCCGGCGCTAGATCACTGGCAACTGCAATCTCTTCCCTCGCAAGCCAAAGCGCGGCAGCAGCCTTGATCCGATTTTCATCCTTTATTCGACCAAGGCCGGGAAGGTTTCTCCATGGCTCGTCTGGAACTGGTTTTGGTTTGAAGGACAGCAGAGCTTGGAATTCTTGTTGCACCCACTCCATTTTGTCCTGCTCTTCAAGACTGGCCCTTATTGCATCCCAAAGCTCATGCAGCACATCCACATCTAGCGCGGCATAGGACAGCAGGCTTTGACTTAATGGTCGAAGCGACCAGTCAGAAGCCGAATGCTCCTTCGCAAGCTCCAGGTCGAGCAGCTCTTCAACCATCGACCCTAAGCCCACACGGGCGAAGCCTGCGAGCCTGGCTGCCAGTTCAGTGTCAATGATTTTTGGCGATGAAAAACCTAGTTCACTGAGGCAGGGGATATCTTGAGTTGCGGCATGGAGCAACCAGGGCTTGTCGTTGATTTCTTGAGAGACCTGGGTCTGCCAATTTGGGACAACCTCGTCCAATGCGGGTGGGTCCAGCAAGAAGATTTCCTTGCTGCTGAGGCCTATTTGCAACAAGAATGCGCGCTGTGAATAGCGAAAACCACTTGCCCGTTCAGTGTCAATCGCAAGAGTGTCGGCATTGGTTTTTAATGCCTGTATGGCTAATTGGAATGTCTCGGGGCTGTCGACGTACTGGACGCTTGAGCGGGGAGTATCAAGTTTCAACTAATTCTCGTAACGTCGGTTTCTTTTGGTGGTAGTCCGGAAATGAGGGCCAATAGCTCTAGCCACCCCTGAAGATGGGCGGCCAAGTCGAATGACAGCGGTGCCCAGCTTGCTCTAATTTCCAATTCTGCATGTTGCGGTTGCGAGATCAGCTCGCCGTGCCCGGTGGAAATCACCGTGGTCGTTGTTCCTGCTGCGTGAGCAAACCCAGCCCTATTTGCCTGAAGCGTGTCCTTTAGCCATTCCCAGGGTAAAGCAGCACTGTAATCGTCCTTGGCCATCTCAAGTTCAATGGGCGATTTTGCATAACCAATGACTCTGAGCTCCGAGTGCCAACCCTCTGGCATTCCAGGGTCTCGGCAAAACACCAATCTTGAGACTCCATGATCAGATGCTGTCTCATGCACGATCTCCGCCGAGATGGCTATTGCCTCTGGAGCAATACCCTTCGGTGAAGGAATTTGAACAATCGAGATTTCCTTGCGTACCTGAACATTGTTCATCTCTGCCAGCATGCTTGCAAAGGGCTCAGTTATACCTGTTAGGTCAAGTTTCACAAGGACGAAACTATCGACCTCAGAGCAAACTTTCTCTCAGGCTCGCCCACTAACTTCAGTTACATAGAGGTAGTCAACCTTTATGGCATGCAGTGTTCGCAGGTTGTGCTTGTCAGCGAAATGCTGTGCCCCGGATTCGCTGTCACTGGACACAAAAATTCGGACTTTTTGTTGGCTTTTTGCCATTTCGACCAGAGTTGTTGGGCCAAACTCGACATGAATCTTCGAATAACCTTGCTGCTCGATGTCCTTGAATGCGCTTTCCAGGCCCGAGCTGGTTCCAGAACCGATTAGCTTCGCCGATTCACTTCTTATTGCCAGGGGCAGAGAGTCTCTATCCTGCCTGCTGAGCACAAAAAGAGCTGCGCTCGATGGCATTCTATAGTTTTCCATCCTCGCGGTCTTTCCCGTTGTGAGAACGGCACCAGCGGCTTTACGAAAAGCCAGGAGCAGCTCAAGATCAAGGGGGCCACCGAGTGACTTTGAAGTGCCGTCTGGACCAATGTGATTGCCTTCTGAATCGACCACTAGAGAAGCTGTGATTGCTAGCTTGCCGAAAAGCCTCTCGAGGTCAATCATTTTTGGTCGATGAGCTCAGCCGTTTTCCGCTTTATTCTCGCTAGCATCCCACGCATCCCACGTACCCTCAGCGGAGAAATCAGAGAGTCTAAGCCGAGCATGCTGGGGTAGTCGTCAGAGAGGCCCAGAATCTGTTCAGCGCTGTGGTTGTTGAGCGCGCTATTGAGAATGCTTGCAAAGCCTCTCGTGGTGGGGGCTTCTCTCGGTGCTGAAAAATGCAAGCTCACCCTGTCTGCGTTACCCTCCACCGCGATGAATACGGGGGACTGGCACTCTTCGACCCGTTCAAGCAGTTCAGGGTGTTCACCAAACCGAGCCTCCAGCTCGGGAAGCGCTTCGCTGAACTCGAGCAACAGTTCTAGCTTGTTGCTTCCCTCCAGGAAGTTGAACTCCTCGATAATGTTCTGCGCTGCGCTTGTCACACTGCTGATCCAGGATTTGAACCAGTGGCGATTGGTGCACCCACCAAGTTCCCCCACTCGGTCCAGCTGCCGTCGTAATTCCGAACGTTTTTTACTCCCAATAGGTACTTCAAAACAAACCAGGAGTGGGACGACCTCTCTCCGATTCGGCAATACGCAATAAAGTCTGATTCGCGATTGAAGCCTGTGTTGGAGAAATAAAGCTCTTCGAGCTCATTGAGGGGCCTAAATGTCTCATCTGCCTGCACGGCTCTAGACCAAGGGATTGAGGCTGCGGTTGGAATGTGCCCACCCCTTGTTGCGCCCTCGTTTGGGAAATCTGGCATGTGAAGTCGCTCTCCGGAGTATTCCTCGGGTGAACGCACGTCTACCAGCGGTTGTCCGATGTGAGAAAGTACCTCATCGCGAAACGCCCTGATCTCTGTATCGTTTCTTTCCACGACTGGATATGAGGAGCTTGTAGTTTGAGGCTTGTCCGTGGTGAGAGCTCCACCGTCTGCAATCCACTTGGCTCGTCCTCCATCAAGAAGGTGCACATTTTCATGCCCGAACAGCTTGAAGACCCAGAACGCATAGGTGGCCCACCAGTTTGAACGATCTCCGTACAAAACGACCGTGTCGTCGCGACCAATTCCCTTGGAATCCATCAGAGCGGCAAACGCTGCTCCCTCTAAGTAGTCTCGTCTCAGAGGGTGGTTTAGTTCGGTGTGCCAGTCAAGCTTGACCGCACCTTCGATGTGACCGGTGTCATAAAGCAGGATGTCTTCATTTGACTCGACGGCAATGACTTTAGAAAGGTTTGATGTCAACCAATCTGTTGTGACAAGAACATCCGGATCACTGTATTGGGCTATTTTGGATTGGTTGTCCATGAGTCTCCGATTCTTTATCTACACTTAGCGTGATGATTATTGGCCTAACTGGAAGAACAAAAGATGCCTAGAGCGAATTCCTTGATAGCTAGGCATCCAGAGGTTTCTAAGTCACAGCTTATTGGACAGCTTCTTCCTCCACCTGAATTCGCTGAAGCTCGGTTTGAGAATTACAAGCCGGACCCCTTGTTTGCAAGCCAGTCGGAGGCACTGAAGGCTGCGCAGGGCTTCATTCGAGGAGCGAAGCCGAAATTATTCCAAAAGGTGTCAGCTGAACCAGGCATCTATCTAGATGGCGGTTTTGGGGTCGGGAAGACTCACCTTTTGGCTTCGATTTGGCATGGGTTTGTGGGGAAAAAGGCTTACGGTAGCTTCTTGGAGTACACCAGCCTTGTTGGCTACTTGGGGTTCCAAAATAGCGTGGAGGCCTTGTCAAAATTTGGTCTGGTCTGTATCGACGAGTTTGAACTTGATGACCCAGGCGACACCATGATTATGTCCAGGTTGCTCAAGGAACTCGAGCAGCGGGGAGTGAAGTTTGCCGCCACCAGCAATACTCCGCCGAACGCCCTTGGATCTGGGCGTTTTGCCGCGGCAGATTTCAAGCGTGAAATTCAAGGGTTAGGGTCGCGATTCAAGATTGTGTCCGTTGACGGCGATGACTATCGCCACCGCGATGTGAGAGGGGAGTCTTCGAATCTCTCGTTGGAGGACCTGCACATTTGGGGGGCTACACATGAAGAGTCGTTCAGCGATGAATTTGAGGATGTCCTCAAGCATCTAGCGACTTTGCACCCCACTAAATATCGTGCCCTAGTAAGTGGTGTAAGCGCGATTGGAATCCGTGGAGTTCGGGAACTTGATGATCAGGTGGATGCGCTGAGGCTCGTTGCGCTGATAGACCGGCTATATGAATTCCAAGTGCCAATCAGGTCATCTGGCGAGGTTCCACTGACCAGTGTGTTTTCTGAAGCCATGATTGCCGGCGCTTATCGCAAGAAGTACCTACGAACAGTTTCCAGGATCGGGGCTCTTACTAGTCTGATTTAGCCTTTTCTTCGCGGTGCTTCCTCATGTAATAGCGCCCTCGGGTTTGAGCGAGCCACGCACCGATACCCATTGAAATTAGCGACCCAAGGATCACGGCCAAAGTTCCCTCGGCAACTATGTACTGAGTATCCACGAACGCCAAATTTGTCATCAGTAGCGACACTGTGAATCCAACACCTGCAAGGGCGCTTATTGCCATGAAATCCAGGGCCTCTAGGTCAAGCCGGTCAGCTTTGGCGGCAAGCCTATTTGCCAGGATTGCCAGAAGCGTAATGCCAACTATTTTCCCGACTGGCAATGCAACAGCAATCCCAACAAATACACTCGAAAATGCGCCGTCGAATGTCGGTAGCGCAATCGCTACGGCAAAGAAAGCGAAAACCGGCAGCGCTACCGTGTTTGTCCAGGGCTGAATCTTTGCAACCAATGCATGAGTCTTCTTGGCGGGGATTATTACTCCAAGTATCACCCCTGCAACCGTCGCATGGACTCCGGACTGATAGACCGTGTACCAAAGCAGGAGAAAGGTGATCACTCTCACATAATTGATCGGAAGCTTGCTCGTTCGCTCCGCGACAATGTGCAAGCCCGCAATCACAGCGGCGGCCACGAGCCATTGAGCCTGAAGGTCTGCTGTGAAGAAAACGGCGATGATCAAGATCGCAATAAGGTCATCAAATATGGCGAGCGCCAGGAGAAAGACTCTTGCTGACTTTGGGAGTCCTCGTCCGAATATCGCCAGGACTCCAAGAGCGAACGCAATGTCGGTTGCAGTTGGGATTGGCCAGCCATTGAGATAGTCGGTACCCCAATTTATCCACACGTAGATCAGGGCTGGCACAACTACACCACCTAAACCAGCTAAAACTGGAACAAAAGCGCTGCCCGGCTTCGAAAGAATTCCCGAACGCAGTTCGTATTTGAGTTCGAGCCCTGCAACTAAGAAGAACGTTGCTAGTAATAGGTCACTGGCCCAGTGCTCGACACTCAGACTCAACCCGATGGACTCGGGACCAATGTAGGAATGTTTGAAGTCCAAAAATGACGGGCCAAAGGGGCTATTGGCAATGACGAGTCCTAGGATTGCAGCTCCCATGAGCAGCAAGGCGGCTGAACGATCGCTCTTCATTTGTCTCCGATGCAGTAATTATGGGCTCGATGTGTCCACCGAAGTGTCTCGACAATTCTATGTTGGATTAAAACTTGTTACTTGGTTGTAACAAACAAGGTCTCTAACCGAAACCAAAGACCGAGAGTATCTGACCATGTAATGCGATTGAGCGCATGCCTAATTAGGAAGAGGTACACAAAATGTTAGATACTGGAGCACTCAGCTGGGCGGTGACAGCAACGGCCTTGGTCTTGCTTATGACGCCAGGGCTTGCATTCTTCTATGGCGGACTCGTGAAAGCCAAGAGCGTTGTAAGCATGATGATGATGAGCTTCGGCTCAATCGCGCTTATTGGGGTTTTATGGGTGCTATACGGCTACAGCATGTCTGCCGTGGAAAACCCGACGGACTTCGCCGGAAGTCCATTTGCAGCATTCGGGCTTGAAGGCCTCGACAACGATGGTCTCATCGGCGCGGCGTTCGGTGCAACATTCGCGATTATCACTGTTGCTCTGATCTCAGGCGCAATCGCTGATCGTGCCAAATTTGGCGCATGGCTCGTTTTTGCTGGCGTGTTCGCAACGTTCGGCTACTTCCCAGTTGCAGCATGGGTATGGGGTGGCGGCTGGATCATGGAACTTGGCGCTTGGCTAGACATGCCTGCCGTTATCGACTACGCAGGTGGAACAGCAGTGCACATCAACGCAGGTGCCGCAGCTTTGGCCCTAGCTATTGTTTTGGGCAAGAGATTTGGTTTTGCCAAGGGCATTATGCAGCCACACAACGTTCCATTGGTTCTGCTGGGAGCAGGTCTTCTTTGGTTCGGCTGGTTCGGCTTCAACGTTGGCGCTGAATTCCTTAATGGAATGGCTAACGCTGGTCTAATCACTGTGAACACACTCGGCGCTACCGCAGCTGCCATCTTAGGTTGGCTGGTCATCGAGAAGTTGAAAGAGGGCAAGGCGACATCCATCGGTGCAGCCTCTGGTGCAGTTTCGGGCCTCGTTGCGATTACCCCGGCTTGTGCCAATGTAACGCCAGTGTTCGCGTTGGTGTTGGGAGTTCTTGCAGGAATTCTTTCCGCACTCGCAGTGGACTTGAAGTTCAAGTTCGGCTACGACGATTCACTTGATGTTGTTGGAATCCACCTAGTGTCTGGAATGCTAGGAACTCTCTTCCTGGGCTTCTTTGCAACAGACACTGGAATGTTCACCGGTGGAAACAGCGGACAGTTGATAGTTCAGGCTATCGCAGCCTTCGGTGTCCTTGCATACAGCTTCACACTGGCTCTGATCATTGGCTTCGCAATCGAGAAGACGATTGGGTTCCGTGTTAAGAGTGAAGATGAGATCGCTGGAGTGGACTCCGTTGTGCATGGCGAAGCTGCATACAGCTTCGGTCAGGATGCACCGGTCAAATAGCAATAAATATCGGCAAACAGTTGAGGCGGGAGAGAAATCTCCCGCCTTTCTGCATTCACGCGCAGGAGTTTTGTGCCATAATCTAGGAGTTCTTGAAAAAGAACGTGCGGATGTGGCGCAGTGGTAGCGCACAACCTTGCCAAGGTTGGGGTCGCGAGTTCGAATCTCGTCATCCGCTCTCAGAGGCTTAGGCCCCTGTACTGGTGGAGTGGCCGAGAGGCGAGGCAGCGGCCTGCAAAGCCGTGTACACGGGTTCGAATCCCGTCTTCACCTCCAGCAACAAAGCTGGGCGATTGGCGCAGTGGTAGCGCGCTTCCCTGACACGGAAGAGGTCGCTGGTTCGAACCCAGTATCGCCCACCCCTAGACCCCAGCAATAGCGGGGGAGTGCACAAGTAAATCGGCTTCTGTGCCCAATACGTGCCCACTGGTTTTGGCTGGTTGTTCCGTTTGCCAGTGCTGTAGCTACCTTCTAATGATGAAGAACAAGCCGTATGCGAAGGACAAAAGACCAATTAGGGCAAGAACCAACGAACGCTCTCCGATACCGACGGCTGCCAGTATGAAGCCACAAAATGTACCAATGCCGGAACGAAAATAGCTCATCAATTTCCTTTCAACGAGACCTGGCTTGCCAAGCACTTTCACGATAACTGCAAACAGACATTGCTGCTTTTGGATAACTGAACTGCCAGGCTCAAGAATTGAGCTACTTTGCATTGATGAATTGCGAAATTTGCGACACCAATGCACCCTTAGAGCCTTTAAATTAGATTCCGGTTGGATCCTCATTTGTTGGGATTGTGACCCGAGGTCACTGTGGCTCTTAGCCTAAAAAGCCATTAATGCCCTAGATTTGGGTCATCTAAGTACTAGGAGGTAAAAAGTGAAGTATGTCGTTTTACAAGTAACACTCAAAGAGTCGTTCATTGGAACAGGTTCAAATAACCTCGGTGAACTTGAGGGAGTAATTAACAATCAGGTAGCTAAAGGCTTTAGATTGCACACCATCTCAACAGCAACTGCCAGAAGCAAGGGCTTCGGCGGCGGTGACAGAATGCAGGCAACGCTT
>JAQWUU010000028.1 GCA_029241985.1 Aquiluna sp.
CTCGGGGCACTCGATGAGAGGCTTAACGAGCTCGGCTACATTGTGCCCGGCCTCGGTGACGCCGGCGACCGCCTCTACGGGGTGGCTCACTAAGCATTTAGTCTCCCCCTCCAAACCCAAATAAACTAGCTCCCTAGTCTCGGGTTCTCGGCCACTAGACCCTAGGCTTTAGCCCATGAACGAGAATTCATTAGGCTCCGCCTTCAAAGTCACCAAGGCAGTCATTCCGGTGGCAGGCCTTGGAACAAGGTTTCTGCCAGCGACAAAGGCCATGCCTAAAGAAATGCTTCCAATAGTCGACAAACCGGTCATCCAGTACGTTGTGGAAGAAGCCGTGGCATCGGGACTGAGCGATCTACTAATGATCACAGGAAGAAACAAAAATACGCTTGAGAATCACTTTGACCGCGTTGCGGAACTGGAGCATGTCCTGGCCAGCAAGGGTGATGACCAAAGACTTTTCAAGGTCCAGCAGAGCTCGCAACTGGCAGACATTCATTACACGAGGCAGGGAGATCCAAGAGGGTTGGGCCACGCAGTGCTGCGCGCGAAAAGCCACGTTGGTGAGCAAAGCTTTGCAGTCCTGCTGGGCGATGACATTATCGATGAACGAGATTTACTGCTGGTCGAAATGCTAAAGCTGCACGAGGAGACAGGTGACAACGTCATCGCTCTGATGGCAGTTCCCTCTGACCAGATTTCTCTCTACGGCTGCGCGTCGGTTGCTGAAAGAACTGGGAATCATGTGCTGGTGACAGATCTGATTGAGAAGCCAGCTGAAGCAAGTGCGCCTTCAAATCTTGCAGTGATCGGAAGGTATGTTCTGAGGCACGAAATGTTTGAAATTCTCGAGAAAACGCAGCCCGGTAGAGGCGGAGAGATTCAGCTGACCGATGCCCTTCTCACAGCAGCAAAAAACCCAGAGCTTGCAGGTGGTGTGCGCGGAGTAGTTTTTGAAGGCAGACGTTATGACACCGGTGACAAGCTGGATTTCATAAAGGCCACCATAAAAATCGCAAATGACCGCGAAGACATCGGGCCAGAGCTGAGACAGTGGCTCAAAACATATGTGGAAACTATTTAGTCCGTTTGCACTTTTCAGAGCAGTAAAGCACCTGGTCCCAGTTTTTGGCCCAAGATTTTCTCCAGACCATTTCCCGGCCGCAGCGTAAGCAATCCTTCCTAGGTAAGTTTTGCTTCTTCACGCCCCGCATGCTAGCCCTCGGTTTGAGCCTCTGGATACTCGATAATCAGCTTAGATTTCGGTATGTCCATCATTTCAACCCAAGTATTTCCAACCGCCAGCTTTAGCTCCTGACCCGATGAGGTTGCAAGCCTAATTGGATCTTCACTGGAACCTTTTGACCAGGTGCCTTGAATGTAATAACCGTCCGAAAAGACGTGGGCGATACCCTCATTATTTTCAAGTTTTGCCTTTGGAATAGCTCCGTATTTTGGATCTACAAAGCTCAAGTCATGAACAACCTCCATGACCACAACGTTCTTGGCCACCACCTGGTCGCCACCGAACTGAAGGTGTGGAGTGCCATTTTGGGTCCTCGACCAAGCCACCTGAGGCACGGTTTCCCAAGGGAATTGGGCGGTTCCCAGATCCCATCGCGAAGTCAGTTGCGGATAATCAACATCGAGACCAACGACAACCACTCCTTGGCTCACTGCGCTCGGAATTGCGTCAAATTGAAACCCAACATTTGGGGCCGGCTGGTCGTTGCGGTAAAGCTCCTGAAGCTTTTGAGCTCTAAAGAATAGATTCCACGGCGCTTTTCTGGTGCTCTCTCGGAAGTAGGTTTCATTATTCATTTCGGTGTCTTCGTCGCTTATCACCAAGCCGGTGCTGGTGGCTGCCGACTTGAAGGGAACCTGCCCACCGGAATACACGAACACACCATTGAACGGGTCAACTATTGACGCGTCGACGGGGCGCACAGACCGAACCGGTCCAATCTCAATTGGCACTCGCGAGTGCCAAACCGGAAGCAGCCTTGTCAGGCCAACCTCGACCCTCGTCACATAAACAATATCGGCGTCGTTGAGTGCAAGCTGAGGTCGACCGTCAAAGGTGTTATCGATCTTCGCGCTTATAGCCGGCATATCTAGAAATGGGTTTTCACCTTCTAGATACTCGACACCCGTCAATGCCGCTGTCACATAAACCGGTTCAGGCTCTGGCTCTTGCGTCACAACAGGAGAGGGGGTTGCTGTGCCAACTGGATCTTCATCTGCGGCGGCGGTGCAGCCCGACACGGTCAATGCAGCGATGAGAAAAAGACTTGATATTTTTATTGCGCGCATTTGCATAAGTTTAGAAGCGGGAGGCCGTTAGAGGCCCACTAACTCATTGTTATTTTGCGATCGGCTGTTTCGACAGCTTATATTTTTTTACCAGCCTGTCCCGCAAGATCTCCAGCGGTAACAACAGGGTGGTTCCGATGATGATAAACAACACAGTCATTTCCAAGTTGTTTTTCACAGCGTCGATGTGACCGAGCCAAAAGCCAGGAGCCATAAAGACCACAACCCAAGCCGTGGCGCCAATCAGATTTAGTTTGGTGAATCTGCGGTAATCCATCCGAGAGATTCCGGCGAGCATCGGAATCAAAGCCCTGAGCACTGGAACAAATCGGGCGAGAACAACTGCCCTTGCACCATAGTTCTCAAAAAAAGTGTTGGTTCTGGCAAGAGTTCTTTTGTTCAAAATGAACTTGCGCTCTTTGGCAATCAACGGAGGGCCGAGCTTGGCCCCGATCCAATAGCCAACCTGCGTACCGCCAAAAGCAGTAATCCAAATCAAAATAAATCCCGCCCAATCTGGCAGCCAAGCATCGGAGGTTGCTAGCGCCAGGCCAGTGAGAAACAAGAGCGAATCACCAGGCAGGAAGGAGGTAAAAATAAAGGCGGTTTCAATGAAAATAACGAATGCCACGGCCAGAGCAGCCCAATCCCCAAAAGCGTTGATGATTTCCTGGGCGTCAAGCCAATTCATGTCTCAGCGCTCCTGTCGGCACAGCGAAGGAGCTGCATCTCTATAACTAGTCCGAGCCTAGCGTCACGACCTGTCAGGCCACTGGGAGTTACGCAAAACTCTTGGAAAACATAAAGCTAAGCGGGATAAAAGTTGACCGCTCCCCGCACCCACACAGTGACTTTCATGCCAACCTCAGGAGCAAAGGGGCCATTGGATCTGGCACGAATCTTGATACCGCGGGTCAAGACCTCAACTACGGCATCGTGGCCAAAGAAAACCTGTCCGACAACCTCGCCCTCGCCATTTGGGTTTGGTTGCAGATAGAAATTCTCACCCCTAATTGCCACCAGCCCAGACTCGCCATCGATAACCCTGTTCAGTGGCGTCAGTGACCCAAGAGCGGTTACTAATTTACCTGCCACTACCTTGCCGTCTATCAACACCGAGTCACCCAGAAAGGTTGCAATTCCGATGTCAGCTGGAGAGTTATAGATTTCGGTCGGCGAACCGACCTGAACGATTTTCCCATTTCGCAAAACAGCAACACGATCTGCCAGCGACAAAGCCTCTTCTTGGTCATGGGTCACCAGAATGGCGGTGGCGCCCTCGGCTTTCAGAATTGCCTTGACGTCTAATCTCAACCTGGTTCGAAGCTCAGCATCGAGGGCGCTAAAGGGTTCGTCCATCAGCACTAGCTTCGGCCTTGGAGCCAACGCTCTTGCCAATGCCACCCGCTGAGCCTGACCCCCCGAGAGTTTGTCAGGCTTGGTGTCTCTAAAATCCTCAAGTTCAACTAGTTTCAGCAGATCCAGAACCCTTGCGGCCCTGTCTTTGGCGGTAAGGCCTGCGAGGCCAAACCCAATGTTCTGACTAACAGTCAAGTGTGGGAAAAGGGCTGCATCTTGAGGGACGATGCCGATACTTCGTTTTTCTGGGACTAACACCGTGTCCGAGTTCGATATCTCCAAACCGTCTAGCTGGATAGAGCCCGAATCTGGTTTTTCAAAGCCAGCGATAAGCCTAAGCAAGGTTGATTTGCCTGCGCCAGATGACCCCAATACCGCAACAAACTCGCGGTCCTTAACTTCAAGATCAACCGCCGTTAGGACTTTTAGGTCACCAAAGTGCTTGGTGAGCGCGAGAAGGTTCAAACCAGCCACTAGCTTCTAACCTCCGATAGCGCTTTTCTTGCCTGGGCATTTAGTGCCAGGGCAGGCAACCCCGCAATAATAACCAGCAGCAGAGCATATGGTGCTGCCTGCGCGTAAGCCAGGTCACCCGTGGCGCTCCACAACCTGGTTGCCAGAGTGTTGGTTTCAGTTGGCCGCAGAAGCAATGTTGCCGGTAGCTCCTTTAAGACAGTCAGAGCCGCAAGCCCGATTCCTGCAATGATTCCTGGAAACGCGATCGGTAACACCACCCGATAGAGAGTCTTGTTGGCAGGAGTTCCAAGCGATCTGGAAACATCCTCGAGGCTCCTTGAAACCTGCGCAATTGGAGTTCCGATAGCAGCCAAGGTATTTGGCAAAAAAAGAATGAGATAGGCAATCAAAAGCATGGCCGTGGTCTGGTAGATCCACGGGGTGACATTGGCTCCGAAAAACACCAGCGCAAGACCAACCACAATTGCAGGCATGGCATGTGTTGCCCAACTAATAGTCTCCACAAACTGCCCTAGTCGGTTTCTATACCTCACGCTCCATAGCGCGATTGCTGTTCCAAAGACACCAATTACTAGGCCCGCCAACACTGCCAACTTGACTGAACCCAAAAGCGCATCTACCAGCAGCCCGGCATCCACGCTCGATACACCCTGAATGCTCCAAACCACGAGACTCGCCAGTGGCAGGCCAAGGCTGAGCAGGGATGCAACACTTAGACCGAATATTGCCAGTGGTTTATAGCCGGCCAAATCAACCCTCAGCCTCTTGGTGAGCGCAACGCTGCTTGCCTGGTAGTTGCCTCGATACTTTCGCTCAAACCAAATCACAAGCAGAGTGATCAAAAGTAATACCACCGCAATTGAGGCGGCAGAAGTGCGATCAAAGGAGCCGCGATAGGCGTTATAAATTGCACGCGTGAAGGTGTCGTATCGCAAGATGGCAATGGCACCAAATTCACTCAAGGTATAAAGCGCCACCAGCAGCATCGAAGCGGTAGCGGCCGGCCGAACCTGCGGCCAGGTAATCTTCAGCAGCACCTGCCAGCGCCCATACCCAAGAGTTCTGGCGACCTCCTCGGCAGCAGTGTCGGTTCTGACCATCGCCGCGGTAACTGCCAAGAAAACATAAGGACTCGTAGAAAAAGTAAGAACTAACCAAGAACCAAAGAACCCTGAAAAACCCGGAAATAGTGAGACATACCCCAGCGCGATAACGTAAGAGGGAATTGCCAGAGGTAGCGCAGCCAGAACTCCAAACAGGGCAGCAAACCTAATGTTTGAACGCGTCGTAAGCCAAGCTTGAGCAAACCCAAGCACCAGCGCTGTC
Source organism: Aquiluna sp. (assembly GCA_029241985.1). Lineage (GTDB taxonomy): Bacteria > Actinomycetota > Actinomycetes > Actinomycetales > Microbacteriaceae > Aquiluna. The sequence goes on from JAQWUU010000028.1 coordinate 5,476, forward strand.
AATGTCACCGCAACCACCAGCAATGCTGTGTTGCCTAAAAGTTCAAGTGTCCTGAAGCGCAGTAACTCTGCAACCGCCCGATCGAAACCCTCAACCAACCGCAGCAGTAGATAACCAATGGGTAAGACAGCCAAAAGCGCCGCACTGATTCCCAGTGCTGCGACTAACGCGGGCGGCCTACGCATCGAACTAGATCAATCCGGCTGCTCTAATCAGCGCAAGTGTTTGCTCAAGGCTGTCCAGGTCACTCAGGTCAATCTTGGGTGCTGGAATTTCACCAAGTGGAGACAATCCAGCTCCAACCGGGACTCCTGCGATCAAAGGGTATTCGCTTGTTTCGCTAGCGAAATACTCCTGTGATTCCGGGCTCAAGAGAAATTCGACAAACTTTTTCCCAGCTCCCGAATCACTCAACAAGCCAACACCTGCGGCATTGATGAGGTTTCCAACATCACCTTCTGCAAACTGCGCAAGCTTTGACTTCATCGCCCCTGCACCGACCTCTTTTTCCATTGCAAACCAGTAGTAGTGATTGATTAGCCCGGCATCGACGAGCCCTTGTTCAACGGCCTCCAGAATTGCGGAGTTTTCCTCGTAGATCACTGCATTTACGGCCATCGCTTCTAGCCACCGAGAAGTTTCTTCATCTCCGTGAACAACGCGCATTGCAGTCACAAATGCTTGAAAAGAGGCGTTGGTTGGAGCAATGGCAATGCGCCCCTTCCAGATTGGGTCCTCTAGATCAAAAACAGAATTAGGTAGATCGGTTACTTTTTCCGGGTTGTAATTCAAAACTCGAACTCTGCCGGAGACACCAACCCAGCTGCCGTCAGCAGCGGAATAACTCCTGCCAACAAGATCAAGCAGATCCTGAGGAATTGTTTGCAAGAGGCCGGCTTTACCGACTGCTCCTAGCGCACCGGCATCCTGGGAGAAAAAGACATCGGCTGGAGAGTTCTGTCCCTCTTCCAAAATTTGAGCGGCAAGCTCAGCACTGCCTGCGTAACGAACCTCTACTTCGATACCGGTTTCTTCGGTGAACTTGTCAATCAGCGGTTGCACCAGAGTCTCAGACCGCCCTGAATAAACCGTCAGGCTAGTTTCACTTTCATCAACTGCACAGCCGGCAAGTCCGACAGCGGTTGCAACCAGCAAAGCGCCAGAAAGAACTTTCTTGAACATGTTTCCCTACCTGGGCCAAGAAGCCCAAACCTAAAAAAAGCATCGGAAAAGCACCGACGCTTTGAATAGGTTAGGTTTACCTAACTAGTTTGTCAAGAGGCTAGTTTTTTTGATCAATCTCGGCAATGAGGTTTTCAATCAGACCCCTTATTTCATCGCGAATTGGTCTCACCGCATCAACGCCCTGGCCTGCAGGGTCGGTTAGTTTCCAGTCCAAATAGATCTTGCCTGGGTAAAAGGGGCAAGCATCGCCGCAACCCATTGTGATGACGTAATCGCTATCCCTGACATCCTGGTCAGTCAGCACCTTTGGTGTGTTTCCAGAAATATCAATGCCCTCCTCAAGCATTGCTGTCACAACAGCAGGGTTCACCTGATCTGCCGGCATTGTTCCAGAAGACCGGACTTCAATGCGATCGCCGGCCAATGCAGATAGGTATCCGGCCGCCATTTGAGACCTCCCGGCGTTGTGCACGCACACGAACATTACTGAGGCGATTTTGTTAGACATTTTGTACCTGCTTTCTAGTCAGAATGAAATAGAGCGAAAGTGCCAAAAGAGCACCAAGTATTTGAGCTGCCATGAAACCCGGAACGGAGCCAATATGAATCCCGCTGACGGCATCGGTAAAGGCCCTGCCGAAAGTGACGGCAGGATTGGCAAAAGAGGTTGACGAGGTGAAAAAGTGACCGGCTGCCACCCACATTCCAACCGCGCCAGCGATAAGCGCTCCATTATTGAAATGAACCAGCAGCAAGATTATGAGCACCAAACCGGATGTCGCGATGACTTCCCCCAAAAATGCACCGGCAGTGAGCCTCTCGGCCTGACCTTCTAGAACCGGCGCAAACCCATACATAGTGTTAGCGATTACGGCACCTGAAAAGGCACCCAAAAACTGTGCAATCACAAATACGAAGCTTGTTTTGACATCGATTTGCTTTTGGAGGGCAAACACCATTGTGACCACAGGATTGAAGTGGGCACCACTTATCGGACGCAGCATCGAAATGGCACCAAATAAAACAAAACCGACTGCAAGTGCGATCATCACCAACCCGACAGTGGGGTCAGAATTCAATTGGCCGGTCATGTGCCCGGCTCCAACCACAGTTGCCACAATCAACAGCGTTCCTAAGTACTCGGAGAAGTACTTACTTAAAATGGAATTCATTTGAGTGCCGCTGCTTTCTTGAAGTATTGTTAGAGTTAGTTTATAGATGATTGTCTATGTATAAGGTGAACAGCAAATGACCAATTTGAGTCTCGCAATAGGTGAATGTGCACCCACGAAAGCTTCCGCGCCTCTTGCCCGCAGTAAAGCAGAGGACATCGCAACTCTTCTAAAGGCAGTGTCGGACCCAACCAGACTGCAGATACTCGCGCTCCTTGCAAAAGCTGAGCAGCAAGAAGACTGCACGTGCAACCTCACCGAACCGCTCGGGCTGAGCCAGCCAACCATCAGCCACCACCTCAAAAAACTTGCCGAGGTGGGTCTTGTCGAAAAACAACGCAGGGGCACTTGGATCTGGTACTCGATTAACCAGGATCGCTGGCAAGAATTAGGGCGACTGTTCCAATGACAATTACTCACACTTCCTTTGGAGTCATAACAGTCGAACATGACCACCCTGTTTTTAATGAGCGCTCGGTCCGGGGAGCGGCTGGCCTCTTTTTTGTCTTGGGTTTTGCAGGTTGGATGGTTGCGTTCATGACCGATGACTACTCGTTGCTGCGTGCATTTGGTGTGTCGTTCATGATTGACATGTTCATCAGGCTTTTCTTGGGTCAGCGTTTTTCTTTGGCCCTGAGGGTTTCTGACTTTTTCGTAAGAAAGCAAACTCCTGAGTGGTTAGATACCAAACCGAAACAAACAGCATGGGGCATCGGCTTTGGAATGGTTATGGTGGCCTGCTTCATGATGGGCTGGCTAAACCTTCAGGGGCCACTGGTGCTAGCACTGTGCGCGGCCTGCATGGTGTTCCTTTTCGCTGAAGCGGCTTTTGGATTTTGCGCCGGATGCTGGTTACACATGAGATTTGCCAAAGAAAAGCCGGAGCTTTGCTCCGGTGGCGTTTGCCAACGATAGGAGAAATAAATGTCCAAAACCGTAATCGAAATAACAGGAATGACCTGCTCACACTGCGAGCAGAGTGTTGCCAAGGAACTCAGCGGCTTGAGTGGGGTTGTGTCAGCGAGCGCCGATCACGCAACGGGAACTGCGACAGTTGAAGCTACCGCTGTTTCCGAGCAGGAACTAGCCGATGCAGTCGAAGAAGCAGGTTACAAGGCAGTTGGGTTTCAGACTCTAGATGCCTGACCAAAACCTGCTTGAGGTTGAAATTGAGGGGATGACCTGCACGGCCTGTGCCAGGCGCGTTGAGAAGAATCTGAACAAGCTAGAAGGTGTTACCGCTTACGTTGATTTTGCAACGGAGAAAGCTCACCTCCAATCAAATTCATCAATCGCAAAAGACCTAGTGGTCGAAGCTGTCGAAGGTGCCGGCTACAGGGTGGGCACGGGTAAGCCCGAACTCCAAAAACTGAGGCCACGACTAATCACCGGTGGCATCGCCTCCTTTTTTGCTGTCCTGTTTGCAATGGTCCCTGGCTTTCAGTTTGATGGCAGCGGCTACCTGGTTTGGTTTTTCGCAACGCTAGTTATCTTTTATGTGGCTACCCCATTTCACGTGGCCGCGTTCAAAAACCTGAGGCACCTCGATGCGACTATGGACACGCTTGTCTCTTTGGGCTCGTTGGTTGCCTACGGCTACAGCGTCTACCTGATTCTCACGGGTGGCATGCACAACTACTTTGAAACTGCAGCGGTGGTGCCAGCGGTGGTGCTTCTTGGTCGATACATCGAGGTTAAGGCCAGGAAGAGCGCAACGGATTCAGTGAGGGCATTACTAAGCGCCATCCCCGACACCGCAACCATTGAGGTTCACGGTGCCAGAGACACTATTCAATCCAGCCTGCTGAAAAAGGGAATGATTGTTTTGGTCTCGGCTGGCGCTGCAATTCCAGCCGATGGCAAGCTCTTATCAGCCAGCGCATCGATAGACGCTTCTACGCTCTCTGGAGAATCTCTCCCCCAGGAGCTTGAAACCGGTGACCTAGTGAGCGCCGGAACCACAAACCTCCAGGGTGAGATTCGCATCGAAGTTACGGAATCCTCAAGCTCTTCAAGGCTCGCCAAAATTGCAGACCTGGTTCGTGAGGCAACAGCAGAAAAGACAAAGCTTGCCTCGTTGACAGACTCAATTTCCAAAGTGTTTGTCCCCGCAGTGATTTTGATCTCAGTAGCCACATATCTAGTTTGGCTCTTTCTTGGTGATCAAGAAACTGCTTTTCGGGCCGCAATCTCGGTACTGATCATTGCGTGCCCCTGTGCCCTTGGAATTGCTGTGCCGATGAGCCTCGTGGTTGCAACCGGCGTTGGCACAAAGCGCTCAGTAGTAATTAGAAACCCGGATGTGTTGAGACTCCTGGCAAAGGCTAAGCACATTCTCTTTGACAAAACCGGCACCTTGACCGATGGCAAACTTTCCATTGTTTCCGCAATTGGCTTGGGCGGCGTGGAGAAAAACACGATGCTTGAGAAAGCCGCTGCTGTTTCATCAGGAAGCAACCACCCGGTGTCAAAGGCAATTAGTGATGGCTGGTCAGACTCAAGTGCAACTAACGTCATCGAGATAGCTGGCAAAGGTGTGAATGGTCAGATAGATGATCTTTTGGTCTCAGTTGAAAAACCGGGGCATTATCAAAATCAAGAAGAACTAAACACCGCACTTGACAACGCTGGCCCTAACACTTTGGTGGTCGTGGCATGGGAGGGCTGGGCGCACGGCCTAATCGAACTTTCAGACCAGCCAAGACTCCACTCACAGGAAGCTGTGGCAGAACTGATATCACAAGGCTTTGCACCAATGCTGCTCTCCGGTGACAACCCGAAGCGAGTATCAGAGATAGCTTCACAATTGGGAATAGCCGATTATCTAGGCGATGTTTCTCCGGAGCAGAAACTAGAAACTATCAGCTCATTCCAGGAGCCAGTTGTAATGGTTGGCGATGGCATAAACGACGTTGCAGCGCTTGCGAAGGCAGATGTTGGAATTGCCATGGGCTCTGGAGCTCACGCTGCGCAAGCGGCGAGCGCAATAACTATTTTGGACGATGACCCAAGGGCTATTGCCTTCTCTCTGAAGCTAGGCAAAAGAACATATAGAAATATCTTGCAAAATCTTGGGTGGGCCTTCGGTTACAACGTCATTCTGATCCCGGTAGCCGCGCTTGGTCTTCTGAACCCAATGCTCGCAGGGGTTGCAATGGCCTTTTCTTCTGTGTCTGTGGTTGCGAACTCGTTGAGGTTGAAGCGAATCAGTTAATCGACCGGAAAGACCAGTGCGAGCGCCATGCGGTTTCGACTTGCATCAGGAAGCAATACCGGCCAGAAGTTGTGCAAAACTTTTATAGTGAAAAAGATTCTTATTCATCACGGTTGGACCAACATAAGGCCCCAGGGACACTGGGCAAGGCTTACTGCTGCAAGCCTGAGATCTAATGGCCACCAGGTCTGGTATCCGCAGTTTCCAGATCCAGACACTCCTGATCCACAGAAGTGGCAGGCACTGCTAGAACAAGAGTCAGACATGATGGATGAACTAGATGGCGGCGAGAAGATCGCAATCTGTCACTCTCTTGGCACAACCAACTGGCTAATCGGTGCGATGAACGACATTTTCACAAAACCATTTGATCGAGTGCTACTGGTTGCTCCGCCGGACCCAGAAGTTTTGGCAAAATCAGATGGCATTCAAACTGAGGTGTTGAATCTTCAAGACCCCCAACTTGCCACTGCTGCTCATAAATGGGCCAAGAGCCTCACTGTGATTGCAAGTGATAACGATCAGTGGCTCCCAAGAGGCTTGGGGATCTATGAACCAGCGCTAAAAGTGAGGCCGCTAATTTTTGAAGGCGCCGGGCATTTTTCTCTCGATCAAGGATGGGGTCCATGGCCTGGGCTTTCTAATTGGATTGAAAGCGCTAACCCTCAAGACTTGATGCAGCGCTAGCGTCTAGAGCTGCTTTTGTTCTAACCCGGTGGATCGCGCTAAGCCAAACAAGCAACCCCATAGCCAGCACGCCCATGGCAAAAGTTGCCCCTATAGCGTTCTGTACGTTTACCAAAACCAGCATCGTGAAGACGGTAGGCGAGAGCGCAGAAACTATTTTGCTCAGCATCATTATGTAACCCTGACGCTGACCAAACCTGTCTGCCCCAAAAAACAAAAGTGGCAATGACCCACGAATAAAGGGGTTCAGCCCAACCCCTATTCCATGAAGAATTACAAATGGAATGAGCGCGTTCACGCCGAAAAGCCAAATCAGCACAACTCCAATTGGGTGAGCAGCAATCGATAGAGCTGCCACTCTCATCGGCGTCATGATTTTGCCCGGTATCAAAATCAAGATTCTTGCCAACACCTGCGAGGGTCCAAGGATTGTGGCAGCTAGAAGTGCAACTCCGGTTGATGCACCAAGCTCGGAGAGCAAGAACGGCAACGTGGTGTTTACCGAAGAAACAATGAAGCCCTCAAGCGCAAACATCAAAGCAAAAATGACAACCAACATGTCGAATCGAAACTTGTTCTTGATGATCTTTTTGATTGGCCCGGTCATGTCCGGCACCTCGCGCCTGGGAACCTTCGGAATGCTGAGGTTCAGCGGCAAACCAATTACCAAATGAAGAAGCGCCCAGAAAAACACCGCTTGCTGCCAACCAATTGTTTGCTCGAGAAAGCTGGTAAGGGGCCAAGAAATAGTGGAGGAAAACCCTGCAAAAACCGTGATGCCGGCGATCACCTTATTTGACTTATTGCCGAAGAAATTGACTGCTGTTGCAAATGCCGAGTCGTAGTTACCCATCGAGCCACCAACGCCAATCAGCAACCAAGCAGTTACCAGCATCATCTGGTTTGTGCTCACACACAGCAGCGTTAGCCCGAGCGCAAAGGCAATTGAGCCAAAGGGCAGCACTGCCCTGCCGCCAAGACGGTCAATTGCTTTACCAACCTGCGGCCCGAGCAGTCCTGAGACCAAAAGCGACAGAGTGAAGGCCCAAAAGAATTCTTGCGTTGAAATCCCAAGAGACAAAGAAATTGGAACAGCCAGAATCGCCGGCAGATAAAAAGAAGATCCCCAGCCAATAATTTGAGTTACGCCAAGTCGAACTGTGATCGAAAGACCCTTATTCACTTCGGCACCCCATTATTGGCATAGGGCTTCAGTTTATGGCTCCTGGTCGATTACCATTTCAAAGGTGTTCTCAATAAGGAACTACCTCACCGGTGTAATGCACCCCGAGGCCTTCCACGGCCAAAACAAAACCAAAAACTACTTTGAGGGCTGGTACTTCAAGTTTGTTTCAGATGACCTCAAACAAAAGTGGGCTGTTATCCCAGGGGTGTTCCGAGGTCTACAGGGTTCAAATACGCACGAAGCTTTTGTCCAGGTCCTAAACGGATCAACTGGCGAAAGCTACTACATCCCCTATCCGGTTGAGCAATTTAGAGCAGCCGGCAACAGGTTCGAAGTTGAAGTTGGGCCCAACAGTTTCAGCCCGCAGGGAGCCACCCTGGATGCCGGCCCGCTCAAAGGCCAGATAAAGATTGAAACCCCGCTAATTCCCTGGCCAGTTACTTTTGCCAAGCCAGGAATCATGGGCTGGTATGGCATGGTGCCGATGATGGAGTGCTTTCATGGACTGGTTTCCTTCAACCACTCAATTTCTGCTGACCTTGAAATAGCCGGCAAGAAAGTGTCCTTCAAGGGCAAGGGTTACATGGAAAAAGACTGGGGCAAGAATTTCCCCAGTGGCTATGTTTGGCTGCACTCCAACCACCTGGACTCTGATCCTGACGCTTCGCTGGTTTCATCAGCGGCAATCATCCCCTGGTTGAATGCGTCTTTCCGCGGTTTCATAATGGGCTTCCATCACTCGGGCAAACTGCACTCATGGACCACCTACAACAAATCCAAAGAGGACTTCCTCACAATCGATGACAGTCATATCAAATGGCAAGTCACTGGCCCCGATGGCACGCTAACAATTTCGGCTGAGCGCAAACGCGGTGGCCTGTTGCATGCGCCTTTAAAAACCGCCATGCATCAAAGGGTTGAGGAAACTATGGATGCGGAATTTGATATTCGTCATGAGATTGATGGCGTAATAGTCAAAGAAGGAAAAATGAAGGCCGCTGCCATGGAGGTATTCGGTGACATCGAAAGGTTGCTGGCAATAAATGGCAAGAAATAAGCAGGCACTGATAACAGGCGCAAGTTCAGGCCTAGGTCTCAATACTGCAAAGGCACTCGCTGAAGCTGGCTATGACCTGGTTATGACCGCGAGAGGCAAAGATCGCCTTGAGAAAGCTGCCGACGAGGTTTCGACCCTCAATAGCAAAGTAACAGTCACGCCAATGGTGCTGGATGTTTCAAATTTCGATGAGGTCAGAGACTTTGCTAAAAACCAAAAACTCCCCATCGATGCACTGATGAATAACGCCGGCGTCATGGGACCTGATTTCAGTCTGTCGGTTGACCGCATCGAATCACAGATGGCAATCAACCACTTGGGTCACTTTGTGCTGACCTCAATGCTTTGGAAAAACCTAGAAAAGGCCGCCAAGCCAAAGGTTGTTTCTCTTTCCAGCACCGTCCACCGCAGAGGCAATCTAAAAGACATGAACCTTGAGCTTGTTAGAGGTTCCAGCAAGTCCGATTATGACCGCTGGCAACGATACGCTGACACAAAGTTGGCCTGCCTCATGTTTGCAAGAGAGCTGGATATCCGCACCAAGCAAGCAGGCAGCAAAGTGATCTCTATCGCCGCGCACCCGGGCTGGGCAATAACCGGCCTACAGGACAACTTCCCGAACCGGTTTGATCGCTTCGCCCAAACTGCCGCGCAAGGAGCCCAATCACAGATCATGGCAGTCACAAACGATTCGCTCACGGGCGGCGAGTTCGTTGGTCCAAGCAGAGAGCTTTGGGGCAAGCCGAAGCTGATCAAGGGCACCAGCCACTCCAGAGATTTGGAGCTTGCCAAAAAGCTCTGGCACATCAGCGAAGAGCTCACCGGGGCGAAATTTGAGCTCTAGGGGCTAAGCTTCTCAAGTTAGTCAAGGAGATAAATTGCCAGCAATTGAACCCGAAGCCATCGTCGGCTCAAGGATTACCAATCAAAGTTTGAGCCGTTGGCTCCACTCTTTGCCGGGGGTTGACAAGGTTGGCCTTGAAGCTCGAGTTGCCTCACTTTCAACCAGGTCAATCAAGACCACGTCCAAGGCCTGGGGCCTAGACATGGCAATCAAGATGATGGATCTCACCACCCTCGAGGGCGCTGACACTAAAGAGCGCGTTAGAAGCCTTTGCCTAAAGGCAATAACCCCAGACCCGATGGACCTCTCCACTCCACAACCAGCAGCAATCTGTGTCTATGGCGACATGGTTGTGCATGCTAAAGAAGCGCTGGGCAAAAACAAAATTTATGTGGCAGCAGTTGCAACCGCTTTCCCCTCTGGAAGAGCAAGCCTTCAGGTGAAATTGGCTGACACCAAGGATGCCGTCAAGGCAGGTGCCGATGAGATCGACATGGTGATTGACCGGGGCGCATTCCTTTCCGGGAACTACCTAGAGGTTTATAAGCAAATAGTTGCGGTAAAAGAGGTTTGTCAAAGAAAAGATGGCAACCACGCTCACCTGAAGGTGATCCTGGAAACCGGCGAACTGGAAACCTACGACAACATCAGGCGAGCTAGCTACCTAGCGATGCTTGCCGGTGCTGATTTCATAAAGACCTCAACCGGCAAGGTGAGCGTGAACGCAACGCTGCCAATCACCATGCTCATGCTTCAGGCGGTCAAGGACTGGTATGACACCACCAAGATTCAAATCGGTGTGAAGCCGGCCGGTGGAATCAGAACCGCTAAGGATGCGCTGAAGTACTTGGTCGTTGTCAAGGAAACCGCTGGTGACAAATGGCTAACACCGAAGTACTTCCGCTTTGGGGCATCCAGCCTGCTGAATGATGTTTTGATGCAGCGACAAAAACTTACAACCGGCAACTACTCCGGTCGTGACTACGTGAGCGTGGACTAGGAGAAATATGTTTGATTACGCACCCGCACCTGAGTCAAGAGACCTCGTGAAATTCCAGGATTCCTATGGACACTTCATCGGTGGCAAGTTCACCAAGCCATCGAACACCTATGGCACCATAAACCCCGCCACCGAAGAGACCCTTGCTCAGATTTCTCACGGAACAGCCAAAGACGTTGACGCAGCCGTCAAGGCTGCAAGAAACGCCTATGAAAAAACCTGGAGCAAGCTAGACGGCGCAACCAGGGGCAAGTACCTTTACCGCATCGCCAGAATCATTCAAGAGCGTTCAAGAGAATTGGCCGTTGCCGAGACTCTCAATAATGGCAAGCCAATCAAAGAAACCCGCGATGCTGATATTCCATTGGCCGCCTCATGGTTTTTCTACTACGCAGGTTGGGCCGACAAGCTTGATTACGCAGGTCTTGGTCCAAACCCAATGGCTCACGGCGTTGCAGCTCAGGTAGTTCCCTGGAACTTCCCACTGATGATGCTTGCTTGGAAGATTGCTCCAGCCCTTGCTGCCGGTAACACTGTTGTCCTAAAGCCAGCAGAAACAACACCGCTGTCCGCCTTGCTGTTTGCAGAGATTTGCCAGCAGGCAGAGCTTCCAGATGGCGTGGTAAACATCGTGACTGGATTTGGCGACACCGGTGCCGAACTGTTTGACCACAGCGACATCAACAAGGTTGCCTTCACAGGCTCAACCAACGTTGGAAAGATTATTGCCAAGCAGATTGCTGGAACCAATAAGAAGGCAACCCTGGAACTTGGTGGCAAGGCTGCAAACATTGTGTTTGAAGATGCCGCACTTGACCAGGCGGTTGAAGGCATCGTAAACGGCATCTTCTTCAACCAGGGTCATGTCTGCTGCGCAGGCTCGAGACTCTTGGTTCAGGAGTCGGTCCAAGACGTTCTGATCAAAAAGCTAAAAGCCAGAATGGAAAACATTCGACTCGGTGACCCGATGGACAAAAACACCGACATCGGTGCCATCAACTCAAAGGCACAGCTCACAAAGATCGACAGGCTTGTAAAACAGGGCGTTAAGGAGGGTGGCCAGAGCTGGGCACCAACTTGCGCAATGCCTAAAAACGGCTTCTGGTATGCACCGACAATCATTACCGGTGTTGCTCCAACCAACACAGTTGCCAGAGAAGAAATCTTTGGTCCAGTGTTGTCGGTGATGACTTTCAGGACTCCAGCCGAGGCTGTCGCGAAGGCAAACAACTCGCAGTATGGACTAAGCGCTGGAGTATGGACCGAGAAGGGCTCAAGAATTCTGAAGATGGCTGACCAGCTAAACGCCGGAGTTGTTTGGGCAAATACTTATAACCAGTTTGACCCAGCTAGCCCGTTCGGTGGCTTCAAAGAATCAGGCTACGGACGCGAGGGCGGCCGTCACGGATTGCTCAGCTACTTGAAGGGATCACACTGATGAGATTAGAAATCAAAAAAACCTACAAGCTATTTATCGGCGGCAAGTTCCCTCGCTCTGAGTCGGGCCGCATCTATAAGGTCAACAACCATAAGGGTGACTTCCTTGCAAACGTTGCCAAGGCATCTAGGAAAGATGTCCGCGACTCGGTGGTAGTTGCAAGATCAGCGCAGTCTGGCTGGGCTGGCGCTTCTGCCTATAACCGCGGTCAGGTTCTCTATCGCATCGCAGAAATGCTTGAGGGCAGAAGAGAGCAGTTTGTTGCCGAGATTCGCGAGCTAACCGGTAAGAGCGAGAAGCAGGCAAACCAAGAGGTAGATAACGCAATTGACTCATGGGTTTGGCATGCAGGCTGGACCGACAAAATCGAATCGGTTGCTGGAAACATGAACCCGGTTGCTGGGCCGTTTTTTAACATCTCGACCAATCAGCCAACCGGTGTGGTCGCTGCCTTCGCTCCTCAGGACAGCGCTCTAGTGGGGCTTGTGAACACGATCGCTCCGGCAATCGTTTCGGGCAATTCGGTCATCGTTGTCACCAGTGAGTCACTTCCACTTGCCGCTGTCACTTTGGCAGAAGTACTAGAGACTTCTGATCTTCCGGGAGGGGTAGTAAACATCCTTACCGGCAATGCCAAGGAGCTAGGTAGCTGGCTTGCATCTCACATGGATGTCAATGCAATTGACCTTGAGGGAATCTCGAACGCTGCTGAACTGGAAATGCTTGCGGCTGAGACGCTCAAGAGAGTTATAAGGCCCGGAACCTATTCACGTTCAGCCGCCAAAGGTGCGCTGCAACACATTTTGGACTTCATGGAAATAAAGACCGTTTGGCACCCAAAAGGTAACTAGCTACGTATAACCAGTTACTTTGGCTGTCCGCCGATAATTGCCATAGCTTCGGCTGCAAACTTGGAGGCTATCTTCGCTGCCTCGGCCGCCTTCACGTCACCGTCAAGAATGGTCCTCATGAACATGGCGGCGAAGGCATCTCCGGCTCCAGTTGGATCAACCAGGTCCGCTTTCTCACCTGCCACGTATTCGGCGGTAGTCGGATTGCGAACATAAGAACCGTCTTTGCCAAGGGTGATGACAACTAGGTCAAATGATTGAGCCAACTTATCTGCGGCTGCAGTTGGGTTTTCAGCATCTGTAAGAGCCAGCGCTTCTTCAAGGTTCGGGAAAATTGCATCGACGCCCTTGATTGCTTTCAAGAAGTGCTCTGCTCCGTAATCGCGGATGAAGCTTGCGCTGCCAGGATCGCAGATCACCAGAGCACCGTGCTGTTGAGCCAAGGCGATGAGCGTCTGGGTTCCCTCGGTACCGATCGACAACACGGTGTAACCGGAGATGTAGACAAAGTCACCGAAAGCTTCGACCGGGATAAGACTTGGAAGCAAGTTCTGGTTCGCTCCGCGATCGGTAAAAAACGTTCTATTGTCACCGTCAACCAGCGCCACAATTTTCCCGGTCGGCAATTCAGGGTCTTCCTGAAGATGGGCAATTACATCTTTGGTTCTAAATTCACTAGCGAACTTCTTGCCGTCACCCTTGCCAACTCGAGCAATCAAATGTGTCTCGACCTGAAGTGTTGCCAACCAGACCGCAAAGTTCGCAGCCGAGCCTCCGGTGCGCTCCTCAAGTTGTGCCAAATTGTCATCGTTTTGATGAACCGGACCTCTGGGCATCACCAAGATGTCTTGGATAATGTCTCCTACTACCAGTGCCTTCATTACTTTCTCCCCCCGGAGAGCGCTTTGGATATTTCACCTGCCACAAAAATGTTATTCCTCACAAGTTCAAGATTAACCTCCAAGGACACTCCTTCGGAAGCCCCAACAATGTAACTCAGCAAAAACGGAGTCACTGCTTTACCTCTGACGCCAGCTTTTTTTGCCGCAGCGAATGCTTTTTCTAGGACGCGATCGTGGTCTTCTTGGTTCCAAGCTTTGTTGGTGGGAACCGGGTTGGCGATCAGCAGAGCGGCCTTTGAGCCAAGCTCGTCTTGACTTGCCACAATGTCTGCGACCTCTTTGGCGGAATTTACACTCCAGTCCAGAGTGAAGTCGCTGGTGGGCAACCAGAAGCTTGGGAAGATGTCGGTCTTGTAACCAACCAGTGGAATCGATAGCGTCTCGAGCCGCTCGAGCGTCGCAGAAATGTCCAGTACAGATTTAACTCCCGCGCTGACCACCACAACTGGTGAGGTCGCAAGAGTGGTCAGGTCCGCTGACTCATCAAAGGTTTCAATTGCCCCTTTGTGAACCCCTCCGAGGCCACCGGTTGCAAAAACTCGTATGCCGGCTTTCGCCGCCAAATAGGCAGTTGCGGCAACGGTCGTTGCGCCATTTATTTTCTTGGCTGCAATGATCGGCAAATCTCGAACCGAAGCTTTAGCGGTGCCCTCTTTAGCTATTTGCTCAAGTTGTTCTTGGCTTAGCCCGATGATCGGAACTCCATCGATGATTCCGATGGTTGCCGGAGTCACGCCCTCGTCTATCAGCTGCTGTTCAAATTCTTTGGCTGCCGCGATGTTCTGCGGGTATGGCAACCCATGCGAAATTATGGTGGATTCGAGTGCGACGACAGGCATACTTGCTGCCAGTGCCTCGCTTACGGTATTGCTAATTCTCATTTGTTTTTATCTCCAGACCCATCAAGGCTAGCTCAGGGCGCTGACGCTGTAGATTGATTTTTGGCAGAAAGGAGCCTTGAAATGAAAAGACCCTGGCTCCTCAGCACTAAGGGACAGCGTTTCAGCATTTTGCTAAGCCTGGTCATTTCTGTTGGTATGACTTTGGCAGTTGTTATTTTTGCGCAAGTCACCATGGCACCGCGTGAACAAATCTCCCAGCTGAATCCAGCGGCAATTTCCTATTGCGAACTTTCCCAGTGCACACCAATCGAAAGTCTTGGTGGGTTAGAGCTTGTGCCAGATCCCGACTATTACATGATCACTGAGGGCCGCTGGTTCACAACCGTGACGATGCGATTTCTAAATCAGGGTCAGCTAAATGGTGACCGCGAGCTTCGCCTGATGCTGCGTTCAAGCACCGGAACAATCGTCGAAATGGCAAAACAGGTCGTGAATTTTCACCCCAAGGGGAGGATGTTTGTTGACTTCACTTTCACCGGTAGCCCTGCAGAACTCAGGTCAGGCACGGTTTACCTTGGTTACTGATTTGACTCCGTTACCAAACTGTTACATTTATCAGGATTTTCACAGACTCTGGGGGGTTTAGATTGTATGTGAAGCGCGCAATGGAGTGTGATTTTGGTCAGGGAACCTCCCTGATGGAGCTCTCTTCCTTGCCGGCTTTAGCAGAGAAAACCGAAAGGGAAAAATAAAAAATGATGAGCTATGAGGGATATAACCTCCTTTACAACATGTTCTCGCTGGGTATCGCGAGCATGCTATTCACCACAATATTCTTGTTCGTAGCACGTGAGCGCGTGTTGCCTCGTTACCGCATGGCCGTAATGGTCTCCGGTACCGTGACAGCAATCGCTGCTTACCACTACTTCAGAATGTTCGACAGCTTCGTAGAGACCTTTGGTCCAGAGGCAATAGAGGGCGCCGTCTACAACGTCGGTTACCGCTATGTCGACTGGTTCCTAACCGTTCCACTACTACTAGTTGAGACCGTGGCAGTGTTGGCACTGGCTCGCGCAGTACAGACTTCAATGCTCGTCAGGCTAGTTCCTGCAGCTGCGTTGATGATCGGTCTGGGCTACCCAGGAGATGCACAGCTTGACCTTCTATACGCAGGTGACGCGTCACTATGGGGTCTACTATCAACCATCCCATTCCTATACATCCTGTATGTACTGTTTGTTGAGCTAGGCAAGTCCCTAGACCGCCAGCCAGCAGGTGTTGTCAAGAAGATCAAGGAACTACGCCTTCTTCTAATTGCAACCTGGGGTGTTTACCCAATCGCGTTTATCTTCGGCATGAACGCAACTGGATTCGACGAGACTGCATTCGTGCTCCGTGAAGCCGGTTACACCATTGCTGACATCCTTGCCAAGTGTCTATTCGGACTCATGATCTTCACCATCGCTCGCATCAAGAGCGCTGCTGACGATGCAGAGTTTGCAAAGACCGAGTACAAGGACTAGTTAGTAACTAATCCATAACAGTCAAGCCGCCGGGGAATCCCCTGGCGGCTTTTCTGTTGCATTGATGAGCAAGCTGAAATTCGAAGGGGAATGAAATGCTAAAGAAAATCGACTGGGAACTAATCCAGATCATTGTGTTGGTCGGAACGATTCCGGTGATGATCCTCATCGGCGCACTGGTGCCAAGCTTCTTCGCCAACTACCGCTAACCTTTACTGCGTGAGCCACAACATAGACGCAGCCAGCTTTAAAGCCTTCGCGGCAAGCAGGAGAACCACCAGAGACTTTCTGCCCACGGCGGTTCCAGAAGATCTAATCGACAAGCTCATCGCCGATGCGATGACAGCTCCTTCGTGGTCCAACACTCGCCCCTTCATGGTCGGCATTGCTTCAGGTGAGCGCCGCGACCGCATCTCAAAAGAATTTCTCAACCGCTGGCAAGCTGCCTCCGGCGCACTCTCCCCTGGCATCTGGGGCAAGCTCAAATTAGCCATCACCCGCTATGGATTACCAAAGAGCGACTATAAGGTTTTTAGGCCATATCCAAAAGATCTAAAGCCCAGGCAACAAAAGGTTGGTGCAGACCTTTATGGCCACATCGGGATTAAGCGCGAAGACCACGAAGCAAGGCAGGCCCAGTGGGGCAGAAACTATGACTTCTTCGGAGCTCCGGTTTCACTTTTTATCTTCACCCACTCAGGCCTAGGCGAATACTCAGTGTCTGATGCCGGCCTTTTCATGCAGAACTTGATGCTCTCAGCTCATGCCAATGGGCTTGGCTCCTGTGCTCAGGGGGCAAGCGCGCTCTGGGCGGAGCCGGTAAGAAAAGAGTTCCAGATTCCAAAGGACTACAAGCTACTCTGCGGAATTGCCATCGGCTATCCGTCCACGGACATGGTCAATGACTTCCAGGCAGAACGACTTCCAATCCAAGACATCAAACTCAAGCCAAATGATTGATTTCAACGATAAACACTTCATCGATGACCCCTACCCCGCTCTCAAGAAACTCAGGGAGCTAGGGGCTCCCATCTGGCACGAACAGACCAACATGTTTCTTGCAGCCGGCTATAAAGACGCAAATGCCGTTTTGCGAAACAGAAGCCTGGGCAGGATTTTTGATCCCAAGACCCCGGAGACTGAGTGGGAGGCATTCAACTTCCTGCATGCCGATTCAATACTGGATTCAGAGCCACCAAAACACACCAGGCTTCGATCACTTGTCATGAAGGCCTTCAACCCAAAGAAGATTGCTGATCTCCAACCAGAGATTGAGAGCATCACCGCTGACCTTTTGGAAACGGCAAGTCAAAGACTTGCTGAATCAGGTCACTTTGACCTGATTTCTGATTTTGCCGAACCGCTACCGGTCAGGGTAATTGCCCACCTACTGGGTTTCCCGCCAGAGGACGAGCACCTGCTGAGACCCTGGTCACAGGCAATTGTGAAGATGTATGAAGTTAGTCCATCCATTGCCGACCAGGAAGCCGCCAAACGGGCCTCTGACGAGTTTGCCGCGTATGTTCACAAACTTATGCTCGAAAGACAAGCAAAGCCAGGAGACGACCTAATAAGCGATCTAGCCCAGGTGCAGGAGGCTGGAGAAAAGCTAAACGCCCATGAACTTATTGCGACCTGCGTGCTGCTATTGAACGCCGGTCACGAAGCATCTGTAAATGGCTTTGGCAACGGAATGGTAGCGGCTCTTCAGACGCCAGCAGAGATGGCCAAGCTCAACGCGAATCCGGACTCTCTGGCGATGACCGCCGTGGATGAATTTTTGCGCTTTGATGCCCCGCTCCACCTTTTCGAGCGCACTGCAACCGAAGACACCGAAATAGGTGGTGTGAAGATAGCTGAGGGCCAGAGAATTGCCTCGTTACTTGGAAGCGCAAACCGAGATGCTGCAATCTTCGAGAATCCAGATGAGCTAGATCTTGCAAGACACCCAAACCCTCACATTGGTTTTGGCGCGGGTATCCACTTCTGCATCGGAGCACCGCTAGCAAGGCTTGAAATGAGCGTCTCGCTGCCGGCATTGGTCAAGCGCTTTAGAAACCTAGAGCTTGCCGAAACCCCGTTGAGAAGAGATAGCTTCGTGCTGAGAGGCTATGACAAAGTAATGGTCAAGGTTGGCTAATTAGCCCTTTGTTGAACCGAGGGTTAGACCTGAGATGAACTGCTTGCGAAGCACGAAGAACACAATCAAGGTCGGCAACGCAGCAATCATTGCACCGGCTGCAAGCAGGTTGTAGTCGGTTACAAACTCTCCCGTGAGCCTTCCAAGAGCGGAAGTGATCGGCCGCTTGGAGTCTGTGGACATCAGCACCAGCGCCCAGAAGAAGTCGTTATAGATCCAGGTGGTCATTAGAACACCCAGGGACGCTAGTGGTGGGCGAAGTAGTGGCAACATCACGCGGAAGAAGTGCGTGAACACCGAAGCGCCATCAACCAGTGCAGATTCAGATATTTCCTTCGGGATGGTCTTCATGTAAGAGCTCAGCACGAAGGTTGCGAAACCCATCTGGAATGCAACGTGGATCAGAATCACACCGAAGGGCGAGTCATACAGGAATCTTCTGTCGCCAACCAAATCACCAAGCGCCAAATACATCTTGAACACCGGGATAAACACCAGCTGCGGTGGCAAAAGGTTTCCGGCAGTGAATAGCAATAGCAACGCAACGTTTGCCTTGAACGAATACCTGGTAACAACAAAGGCCATCAATGAGCCAAGCAAGAGAATCAAGAACACTGCAGGCAACGTAATCAGCGCTGTGTTGAAAAAGTAAGTCGGCAGCTCCATGCGGCTGATGGCTTCAATGTAGTTATTGAAGTTCAACTCCTTTGGAAACGACAGCACACCACCGGCACGGATTTCCTTGTATGGCCTAAGTGAGGAGTAGAAAGTCCAAATAATCGGGAACAACCAAGCCAGTGCGAAGAAGCCAATGAATATCGAAATTATGCGGTCTTTGACAGCCTGTGCTCCACGACTGCGCTTTAGTTTTTGCTCAGCCTGGGTTGCTTTTTCGGCTGCCTTTTTGTCGACACGGTTCTCTGTCACGCTCACGATACGTCCTCCTTGAACTGCTGACGGAGGTAGCTAACGATCGGCACGATAGAAAGCAAGAACAGGATCACTGCATAGGCAGCACCCTTCATCGATGCACCTTCACCGGCAATGTTCTGGAAGACCAAAACACCCAGGATCGGCAAGCCACCGGAAGAACCGTAAATGATGTAGATCAAGTCAAAAGCCCGAAGCGACTCAATGATTGTGATGACAATAACGATGATGTTCACTGGCTTCATCGCCGGGAAAACAACCTTCTTGAATGTCTGCCACTCGGTAGCGCCATCAATGGATGCTGCCTCACGCAAAGTTGCATCCACAGCCTTCAAGCCAGCTAAATACAAGAGCATGATGTAGCCGATGTGGCGCCAGGAGGCCATGGTCAAAATCACCCAGATGTTGTAGCGATCATCTCCAAAGAATGAGACAGCTTCGCTAATCTCCAGTCCCAGCAAGCCATTGACTAGGCCGTCTGGACGGAGCAAGAAGTTCCAGATAACACCGATAACGGCGAGTGAAAGAACTACCGGTAGGTAGTAAGCGGACTGGTAAAACTTGTGACCTCTAATTTCACGGTCTATTTGATAGGCAAGCAATATGCCAAGTGGCGTTGCAATAACACCAAACCAAACCAGCCAAACGACGTTGACCCTAAGGGCGTCCCAAAAGATTGGGGTATTGAAAAATATGTTCTCGTAGTTTGCAAAACCTGCCCACTGGATGTCCCCAATGTGGATACCGGTCCAGTAGGTGAAAGAAAGATAAATGGTTGCCATCGCTGGAAACCAAACCAGGGCAACGTGTAAAAATGTTGGAATCCCAATGAATACGCCGAGGGTCAGGCGATCTGTTCGTGAGAAAGTGCGGCGCTTCTTGAGTTTTTGCCTTTTTACAGGTTTTTTCTCAAGCTGCGCCGCACTACTCATCAGTTACTCAGTTGTTCTTTAGCTTCGCTTTACAGCGGAGCTAGAGCGTCCCACTGGCTCTGAAGTGACTCAAGGATTGAGTCAGTAGAGCTTGGGTCCTTGAACCAACTCTGGAATGCAGGTCCAACAATTGGGCCAGCAAAGTCCGGTCTGGTGTCTCGGTCTAGGAACTGAGTGATGTACTTAGCCTCGTCCATAACAGCTTGTTGGGCATTCTGGAATGCGTCATAGGACGACTTGTCCTGACCATTGTTAGCGCTTGTCAATGGAATACCGGTGTCAAGCATTGCCTGAACACCTTCCATGTCTCCGGCAAACTTGATGAAGTCCTTACCACCGTCTGGGTTTCCACCGTTCTTTGCAACACAGAAACCATCTACTGGAGCATCGACAGTGTCGCGTCCGTGATCTGGGTTGATTTCAGGGAAAGGCACGATCATTAGGTCGTCGTAGTCTTCCTGGCTCTGCTCGAGGAAGTTTCCACCGAACCATGAACCATTCATGAAGAATCCGGCCTGCCTCTGCAGTAGCAACTGCATTGCGCCATCCCACTCAAGGTCTAGAACGTTGGTGTTCTGGTAAGGAAGCATCATCTCCCAGTGACGGAAGACTTCCTTTACTCGATCATCGGTCCACTTCTCACGACCACCTAGTAGGTCGACGTGGAACTGGTATCCGTTGATACGTGCGTTCAAGATGTCAAAGGTTCCCATTGCTTCCCAGCCACCCTTGTCGGCAGAAGCAAGTCCAATTAGACCCTGACCCTTGAGCTCAGCAAGAGCTCCCATAAAGTCGTCCCAGTTGTAAATATCTTCCGGCTTCATTCCGATTTCAGCCATCATCGACTTACGGAAGTGAAGACCCCATGGGTACCAGCCCTGGGGAACGAAGTACTGCTTGCCGTCAAGACCCGTTGAAGCGATCTTGTAGCTCTCAGAGTACTGATCTCCGATGTCATCCCAAACGTCTGAGATGTCTTCTAGAAGGCCCTGGTCTGCAAAGAACTGCATTCGGTAACCGGCCATCCACTGGAAGCAGTCGTCAGGTGTTCCCTGAAGGTACTGCGACAAGTTGTTCTGGAAAGCGTTTGACTCGGTCGCGTTGTAAGCAACTTCGTTGCCAGTCTTTGCGGTGTAAGCCGCAACTAGCCCCTGAAGCTGCACGGTGGGCGACTCGTCAACGGTGCGGGCACCGAAAGTCATTGGGCCCGATGCTCCAGGCGCACAACCTGATAGCAAGGTGGCGCCAGCAATACCTAAACCACCGGCAGCTGCACCCTTTAGTAGTAGTCGACGGTCAACTTGGTGACCGCTTATTTTATTCAACATTGAACCTCCTATTTAGAAACTGTGTTCAAAGAATAGCTATTGAAATTACCCAAACAACACCGATTCGATAACGAAATGGTCACAAACGAACATTTACGAACATTCACGAACAAACCTGAAAATTCACCAGGGGAGCAAGCGGGCTCGAAACCCGCGAATTACTTGGCCTCCAAGGCCTTTTTCACTCTGGGGACAACCTCGGTGGCGTAAAGCTCAATGGAGCGCATTAGCTTGGCATGTGGAAGTGGGCCCATGTCGTATTTCAAGTCGAACCGACTTGCTCCAACAGATGAGAGCGCATGCACAATTTTGCTTGCCACAGTCTCCGGGGACCCGACATACATCGATCCGTGATTGACCTCGGCCATGAAGTGCTCCTTGGTGGTCGGTGCCCAGCCGCGTTCTTGCCCTATCTTCCCAAAAGAGGCCTCATAGCCAGGCCATGCTTCATCCACGGCTTGCTCGTCAGTGTCAGATATATGCCCAGGTGAATGAATGGACACCGGTAACTGAGCTACGCCCAACTTTGCTATGGACTCCCTGTATAGCCTGGCGAATGGTTCGAACCTTGCAGGGTCCCCGCCGATGATCGCCAATGCCATCGGAATCT
Source organism: Aquiluna sp. (assembly GCA_029241985.1). Taxonomy (GTDB): domain Bacteria; phylum Actinomycetota; class Actinomycetes; order Actinomycetales; family Microbacteriaceae; genus Aquiluna. The sequence continues at coordinate 27,317 of JAQWUU010000028.1, forward strand.
CTAGCCTTGCAGCACGAATCACAGACTCGGGAGATCCGCCAACGCCGACTCGAAGCGGAATCTTTCCGCTTTCAGTTTTTGGATAAACCTGCTGATTGTTTAGCCCTGCTCGAACCGTTCCTGACCAGGTGACCGGTTTCTCTTTTAGTAGCTCCACAAGAAGTTCAAGTTTTTGTTCAAACAAATCGTTGTAGTCAGAAAGCTCATAACCAAAGAGTGGAAAGCTCTCGATAAACGATCCCCTGCCGGCAGTGATTTGAACTCGGCCATTTGATAAAGCATCTATTGTGGCAAAGCGCTGATAGACCCGAACCGGGTCTTCGCTCGATAACACAGTCACTCCGGTGCCAAGAGTGATGTTCTTAGTTGTTGTTGCAAGGCCAGCCAGGATTGTGTCAGGGGCCGTGACAGCAAAGTCGTCACGGTGATGCTCACCGATGTTGAAATTATCAAGCCCAAGTGCATCTGCTAGTTGGCCCTGAGCTAAAACGTTTCGAATTACCTGACCTGCCGAAAGAGTATTTCCATCATCGTCAACGGACACATTGCCGAAAGTATCAAGGCCAAATTTGAGTATTGTCATGTGTCTAGTCTGCAGCAGCTAGCTGTCCACAGGCGCCATCTATTTCTTTGCCTCTGGTGTCACGCAGGGTAGTTGGAATTCCGTTTTTTTCTAGGGTAGAAACAAAGATCTCAGTTTGCTCTTTGGTTGATGCCGTCCACACTGACCCGGGTGTTGGGTTCAGCGGAATCGGATTCACGTGAACCCAGCCCTTGCCGTAATCGTTTAGTTTTTCAGCCAAGAGCTCTGCCCGCCAACCGTGGTCGTTCATGTCTTTGATTAGGGCGTACTCGATGGAAACTCTTCTGCCCGTTTTGTCAAAGTACTCTCTGGCAGCATCAAGTGCTTCTTTGACCTTCCATTACGAGTTCACAGGAATCAGATCATCCCGAAGCTCATCGTCCGGGGCATGCAAAGAAAGTGCAAAAGTCAGCGGTAGGTCTTCATCGGCAAGCTTCAAGATTCCAGGAACCAGACCTACCGTTGAAACAGTTATGTTCCTGGCGCTCATGCCCAGACCATTTGGCTGTGGCTCAACCATTGTTCTAATGGCACTCATGACCTTGTTGTAGTTTGCCAATGGCTCACCCATGCCCATAAAGACGATGTTGTTTACTCTTTCATCTTCATGCTTGGATTTGCCCAGGCCACCTGCGGCAATAATCTCATTTGCCCGCACGATCTGGTCAACAATCTCGCCAGCTGACATATTGCGAACAAGTCCTGCCTGCCCGGTTGCACAAAAAGGACAGTTCATGCCGCAGCCGGCCTGAGAAGAAATACAAAGAGTGATGCGATTTGTGTAGCGCATCAGGACAGACTCAACCAGAGCGCCATCAAACAGGCGCCATAAAAACTTAATTGTCTTGCCATCGTCAGTCTGCAGTCTTTTGACTTCAGTCAACACTCTTGGCAGCACCTTGCCAACAAGCTCTTCCCGACCTGCCTTTGGCAGGTCGGTCATCTTTTCAGGGTCTGAGGTGTAGTGGGTGAAATAGTGGGTTGCAAGTTGCTTTGCTCTAAAGGCTTCTATGCCTAGATCCTTGACCGTTGCTCCTCGATCTGCAGGTTCGATGTCGGCTAGGTGAAGCGGAGGCTTGCCTCTTTTGGGTTCGGCAAACTGCAGTAAAGGTTTACCGGATTCATCTTTTTTCTGAGTCCAGCCCTCGGTTTTTGGTTTGACCTGGCGGTTAGACATTCGGCTCCTTGGATTGTCTTCAGTCTAATTGATGGCCAACTTCTCCAACCAGCCCTTGAATCAAGTGAAGCCGTCTAGGCTTTTAGGGTGCTGAAGCGGCTAATTGAGATCTCGCGTCCGGTGTTATGGGTTAACACAATCGGGACAACCATCACTGGAATGTGGTTGGCAGGTTTTCTATGGACCTGGGAGATCATCCCGATCTTGATCTGGGTAACCTTCCCCTTCAACCTCTTGATCTACGGCATCAACGACATCTTCGATCAGGAAACAGACAACATAAATGCCCGCAAGGGAAGCTATGAGGGCGCCCACATCTATCCAAATGAGGTAAAACCCATTTGGATAGCAGTGCTGGCAACAAACATTCCATTCCTTATCTACTTCGCCCTCACGCTCCCCTGGCAGGCAACCGCCTGGATGGTTGCCTACAGCCTGTTCTTTACTTTTTACTCAGCACCACCATTGCGCTTCAAGGCAAGAAAATACTTAGACGCGCTATCAAACACCGACTACGCATTTCCACTGGCGTTTGTTCCGCTTGCTCTTTCCAAGGAGCCAATGTGGCTGGCGGTAATAGGACTAATGGCATGGTCGATTGCCAAGCATGCCTATGACGCCATTCAAGACATCCCACAGGACAGCGACACCGGAATCATCACC
>JAQWUU010000029.1 GCA_029241985.1 Aquiluna sp.
CGCACTCTTCAAATGGTCCTCGAGCAAGTCGGTTTTCCTCGGTTAGAAGTAACGGGTAATTATCAATGCATTCCTGGCTGGCATCCGCCGACCAAGAAAAACAAGTATCCGCATCAGATAGACACATCTCGAATGGCAAATTCGCCGCACTCTCCTCGGACACGGTTCCACAGGAAACAAGCAACATGGACCCAGCAACCAGCAACGAGATTGAAGTAAATACCGGTCTTTTAGTCGACAATGAGGTCCATTCTTAGGGGGTAGTCGAACTGTACCACTGTGCGAACGACCAGCCTGAATCTTGCCGCCTAGCAGCCTGGTTGAAGCTAGAGAGCTGTCGGAGGCATATTTTCTTTCATGAAAATGCAATCAGCTCGGCCTGATCTTTATTCGAATGCACTGCTTTGTGAATTGGCAGGCTCAAAATCCTCCAGTCCAAATTTATTGGCTCTGTTAGGTTCATGGCATGAGTAATTTCAGCGTCACCAACATAGGGCCCTTATCTAGCTGGAGAGACTACTTTGGCGGGTTTGTTGAAGCCACCAATAAGCAGGGCCGAAGGGTTGTGGACCATGAACTCGATAGCAAAATCATCGGGTTTACTGCCACGGCATACGAACCTGGTGAAGAAGCGGGCTACTGGCATAGCCACAGTGAACTCGAGGAGATCTACATCTTCCTTGAAGGAGAGGGGCAGATGGGGCTGGATGACCAGGTTGTGGATGTCCAAGCTGGGACGGTGGTTCATGTTGGAATTGGTGTCATGAGGACCTGGAGATGCAAGCCAGAAAGCAATGGCCAGTTGCGTTGGTTATGTATTCGAGCAGGTTTAGGTGAACTAGAGGCTATTCCTTCGGATGCTCACCCAATACGTGACATTCCAATGCCCTGGTAGTCAGCGGTCAGTTTTTCTCTTGTCGATTCGGCTTATGAAAGCGAAATCAGCTCTGCGTAGCCTTCGTTCCAGTGATCTTCGTCGCCGTCTGGCAGAATCAAAACTCTTTCCGGGTTCAATGCCTCAACGGCTCCTACGTCGTGGGACACCAACACCACGGCACCCTTGAAGCTCGCCAGGGCCCCAAGAATCTCTTCTCGACTAGCAGGGTCTAAGTTGTTCGTGGGCTCGTCCAGAAGCAAAACGTTTGCGCTGGAAACCACCAGAGAGGCTAGCGCCAGTCTGGTCTTTTCACCTCCTGATAAGACTCCTGCAGGCTTTGAAACATCGTCACCCGTGAACAAAAATGATCCGAGCACTTTTCTTGCATCTGTGTCTGGTAATCCAGGGGCAGCATCCTGCATGTTTTGCAGCACTGTTTTCTTGACGTCTAGCGTTTCGTGCTCCTGAGCGAAGTAGCCAACCTTGAGCCCATGGCCTGGAATAAGTTCTCCCGTGTCGGCTGCTTCTACGCCAGCCAAAATCTTAAGAAGTGTGGTTTTACCAGCACCGTTGAGTCCGATTATGACCACTCTGGAGCCGCGGTCAATTGCAAGATCCACCGCTGTAAAGATTTCAAGGGATCCATAGCTCTTGCTCAGGTTTTCTGCCATCAGTGGGGTTTTGCCACACGCAGCGGGGTCAGGGAATTTGATCTTTGCAACCCTCTCGACTTCGCGAACGTCATCGAGGTTTGATAGCAGTGACTCCGCTCTTCTGACCATCTGCTTGGCGGCTACTGCCTTGCTGGCCTTAGCACCAAATTTGGCAGCCTGAAGCTGGAGAGTGCTGGCCTTTTTCTGCGCGATTGAGCGCTCTTTTTTGCGGCGCTCCTCGTCTGTTTCACGGGCTTTTTTATATTGATTCCAGCCCATGTTGTAAATGTCGATGACTGTTCTGTTGGCATCAAGGTAGAAAACTCTGTTAACTGTTTCTTCGACGAGGGCCACATCGTGGCTGATGATTATGAGCCCGCCTTTATAAGACTTTAAAAATTCTCGAAGCCAAACAACTGAGTCAGCATCCAAGTGGTTTGTCGGTTCGTCCAAAATCATGGTCTGAGCGCTGCTAAATAGGATCCTTGCTAGCTCAATTCTTCTGCGCTGGCCACCGGAAAGCGTCTTGAGTGGTTGATCCAAGATTGCGCCTTTGAGCCCTAAGTTTCCGGCAATTGCGCTGGCTTCAGCCTCGGCTGCATAGCCGCCGGCTGCCTGGAAGCGCTCTTCAAATTTTGCATATGCATCCATAGCTGCTGAAGCAATTGCCGAATTCTCGTTTCCCATTTCAAGCCCAGCTTTATTCATGCCCTCGAGACTGCTTCCAAGGTTTCTGGCGTTCAAGATGCGAGTTCTCGCAAGCTGCTCGGGGTCTCCGGTTCTGGGATCCTGGGGGAGGTAACCGATCTCACCGTGGGTATCGACAGCGCCTTGAGATGGCTGGCCGTCTCCCGCAAGAATTTTTGTGAGGGTGGTTTTTCCGGCGCCGTTTCTTCCAACGAGTCCTACCTTGTCGCCCTTGTCTACGCGGAAGTTCACCCCGTGCATCAAAACCCTAGGGCCAATGCGAATCTCAAGGTCGCGCACGCCAATCATCTAAAAAATCTCCAAAGGGTTGTTGCCGGAAGTTCTCGGCCGACGTATGCCTAAAGTCTAGCTTGTGACCTAGAACATAGGCTACGAAACAACTCGAGGACACCAATGGCGAGTCCCTCGAAATACCCTTGGGTTGGCCGATAGAATCTGGCTATGGGCATGATGCAAGAACTTCGAACGGTTCCGAACATGCTGAGCATCCTGAGGCTTTTGCTTGTTCCATTATTTTTGGTGCTGATCTTGAACGGTCACTTTGCATGGAGCTTTGCGGTAATAGCCCTAGCGAGTGCAACAGATTGGCTTGATGGTCAGATCGCCAGAAGGTTCAATCAAATGACCAGACTTGGTCAGGTGCTGGACCCTGCAGCAGACAGGCTGTTTATTTTTGCGACTTTAATCGGGCTGACCATTAATGGCAACATCCCACTTTGGTTTGCAATTGTCGTCGCCTCCAGAGACCTGATGCTACTGGCTGTTTATCCCATACTTGCAACCCATGGCTATGGCCCGTTACCGGTTCACTTCCTCGGCAAAGCGGGTACTTTCTCATTGCTTTATGCGCTGCCTTTACTGCTGTTGGCCGACATCTGGCCGGCTGCCGACTTTATTGTCTTGCCGCTTGCTTGGGGCTTCGCCTACTGGGGAATAGGTCTGTATTGGATCGCTGGACTTCTTTATGTGAAGCAAGTTCAAGAACTTGTGTTTCCACGCAGTAAATAATCCTCTAAAGTGGAGTATCTAGGGGAGGCGTAAATTGTCCAAGGAAGCCAATGGAAACGACGAGACAGCTCGTTTTTCTGACGACCTTGTTGCGAAGTCCAAGCCTGTTTTATCAGATGACGAAGCTATAGCTGTCGACTCTCTTCCCGCCTTTTCAGCGCTCTTGATTTCACACCGAGGACCAGGCGCAGGTTCTAGATTTTTACTGGACCAGGACGTAACCATAGCTGGGCGCCATCCCGATGCTGATGTCTTCTTAGACGATGTGACGGTGTCCAGAAAGCACGTCAAACTCGAGCGCCGAGCAGGGAAGTTTTTTCTAGATGATTTGGGTTCGATGAACGGAACTTACCTGGACGGCTCAAGAGTTGATTCTGCTGAGCTTGCAACAGGCTCTGAGCTCATGATTGGTAAGTTCCGACTTACTTTTTACGCTTCAAAGAAAGAAGCGTGAGAATGGAAAACGCGCTAAGTCGGATCCAAGATCACCGCAAGCTCTACACAATCGGGCAGGTGTTGGCAGTACTAAAGTCAGATTTTGGAGATTTGAGTCCATCTAAGCTTCGTTTTCTAGAGGACCAAGGTCTTGTCACTCCAGATCGGACCGAAGCGGGCTATCGAAAGTTTTCAGAGTCTCAGATTGAACGACTCCGAATCATCTTGACTCTCCAAAGAGACCAGTATCTGCCGTTGAAGGTCATTCGTGAACACTTGGATGAACTTGACGCTGGTCGTCAGCCATTGCTCCCGACGGCTAACCCAGCATCCTTGCGAAAGGGTCAGAGGTTTTCAACGGCACAGCTGAAGATTGAAACAGGTCTTTCAGACTTGGGCTTTAAAGAAGGTGCAGATTTGGGGCTTTTCGGTCCTCAGCCGCACTCCTCGCATGAGGTTGAGATTGCTTTTGCGCTGGTCGGGCTTGAAGAATTTGGAATACATGCTCGTCATCTTCGAGGGCTGAAATCCGCTGCAGAGCGCGAAATTGGAATTATCACCGGTGTAACAGAGCCAATTCTGAGAAGAAAAGCACCCGACAGCGCAGCCAAAGCGGGCCATGTTTCTCGGGAGATTGCCGAACGGTTCGGCGCTATTCGGTCACATTTGATTTTAGAAACCATCGAAGAGATCGAGGGTTAGGTGCGACACGCCCGAGACGCTGCAGCAACCTTAAACCTGAACTTGAAGGCAGACTTATACTCCTGTGAAGTTTTAGGAGTCACTCGTGGAGTTTGAATCAAGCGTGCTGTTTACCGATGGTCTGCCAAATAAAGACATTGGTTACCGTGGCGCATCTGCTGCAGCTGCGGCTGGAATTACTTATCGTCAGCTCGATTACTGGGACCGCACAGGACTGGCCGTTCCATCAATTCAAGGAGCTACTGGATCTGGGTCTCAGCGACTCTATTCTTTTAGGGACATTCTCGTTCTAAAGCTAGTCAAGCGACTGCTTGACACCGGGGTTTCTCTCCAGCAGATCAGGATCGCTGTTGAACAGCTATCCGCTGCAGGAATTTCAGATCTTTCAAATACGACATTAATGTCAGATGGAGCCAGGGTTTACCTCTGCACCTCACAGGATGAGGTCATTGACTTGCTCGGCCAAGGCCAGGGAGTGTTTGGAATTGCCATTGGAAGAGTGCTTCGAGAAGTAGAAGCGACTCTTGTTGACTTTGCAGCCGAAGAAGCCGCCGTTCACGACGAACTAGCTGCAAGGCGTGCTCGTAAAGTTTCTTAGCGCCTACTAAACCAGCGCCTTTTCTTGCGTGACCTTCTGGTTTCTGGTTCCGTCACGACTGGACCAGCTTCAGGGCTCATTACTGCGGCAAGCGGGCTTGATTGGCCCCTCATTGTGCGGCCAACTATATTTACTCGATCCCGCTTGGGAGCCTCACGTTCAAAATCTGCCATAACCCCGGCGAGCAACCAGTCAAACCCTTTGGCAACCTCTGCGGCTCCGTCTGCTGGCCAAGAATGAATAGGCCTCGCGGCACCGGTTGACTGTTGAACTACAGCTCGTTCTTCGAAATAGGGCTGGAGGAGGAGGTCACCGAACATCTCTCGAAGTTCATTGATTCGGTATTCGTGTTCGTGAGACTGTTGCCTCAGCCTGTTCACCACGAAACCGTAAAGACTGAGCCTGGGTGAAAGCTTTGCGCTAATCTCTGTGATTGCGCGACGTGCCCTATCTGCTGCAATTACGGAATAGAGAGCTGGCTCGGTCACTAAAATCACTCGGTCACTGGCGACCCAGGCTGTCCTGGTTAGCGCGTTGATCGAGGGGGGAGTGTCAATAATCACCAGCTCGTACTCGTCCTCAATCATCGCCAAAATTTCTTCAAGCTTCCAGACATCGGAGACAGTTGGTGCCGGGTTGTCAAGCAGTAATGAGCGAGGGCTGCCGACGAGCACGTCCATCTTTGATGTCCGAGACCAAGGGGAGGAAACTAGCGCTCTTCGAAGAATTGGCAATTTTGGGCTTTGTAACACTTCGGCGATTGATGCAGTCTGATCAGCTGGAGCTGCCAGTCCACTGGTCGCATCACACTGCGGGTCAAGATCTATAACTAGGGTGTTGATCCCCTTGTTGAGCGCAGCGGAAGCCAAACCTAGGGCTACTGTCGTCTTTCCAACGCCACCTTTTAGTGAACTCACGCTAAGTACATGCACGGGAATAGGGTACCTTTTTATTGGGCGCACACCTGTTGCGCCACTTCGGTTCAGTGAGGTTTGATGTTTAAAAAGATTTTGGTAGCCAACCGCGGTGAAATCGCAGTCAGAGCTTTTCGCGCGGCATTCGAGATCGGAGCTAGGACAGTAGCGGTATTCCCTTATGAGGACCGAAATTCTGTTCACCGGCTAAAAGCCGATGAAGCTTACGAAATCAATGCCGAGGGCTCGCCTGTGCGCGCCTATCTTTCAGTTTCTGAAATGATTCGGGTTGCCAAGGAGTGCGGCGCTGACGCTATCTATCCCGGTTATGGCTTCCTCAGTGAAAATCCCGATTTGGCCCGAGAGGCCGTGAAGGCCGGAATTGCCTTTGTCGGCCCAGCACCTGAAATTCTTGAACTTGCAGGCGACAAGGTGAACGCAAAGGCCGCCGCAATCAGGGCAGGGGTGCCAGTTCTGGCCTCCACCGAGTCTTCGGATGACCCTGGTGTTCTTATCCCACAGGCCCAGGAAATTGGCTTTCCGATTTTTGTAAAGGCAGTCGCTGGAGGCGGCGGCCGGGGGATGCGCAAGGTTGATCAAGAAGCGGATCTCCCAGAAGCACTCAACCAGGCAATGAGTGAAGCCGAAAGTGCTTTTGGAGATGCCAGGGTGTTTTTAGAGCAGGCAGTTATTCGTCCTCGTCACATTGAAGTTCAGATTCTGGCTGATAATCACGGCAACATTGTCCATTTGCACGAAAGAGACTGCTCAATCCAGCGCAGAAACCAAAAAGTGATTGAGATTGCGCCGGCTCCGTTACTTGACGATGAGCTTCGTCAGCAACTTTTTGTTGATGCAGTGGCTTTTGCCAAGGAGATTGGCTACCAAAATGCGGGCACTGTCGAGTTTCTTATCGAAACCTCCGGGCCCAACACTGGCAAGCACGTGTTTATTGAGATGAACCCCAGAATCCAGGTGGAGCACACCGTCACGGAAGAGGTTACCGATGTCGACCTTGTTCAGTCTCAGCTGAGGATCGCTGCCGGAGCGACACTTGAAGAAATAGGCCTGCGCCAAGAAAACATCAAGCCTCATGGCTTTGCGATTCAGTGCAGAATCACCACAGAGGACCCTGCAGCTGGATTTAGGCCTGACACCGGAAGAATCACTACCTACCGTTCACCGGGAGGCGCTGGCATTCGCCTGGACGGCGGAACAGTTACCACCGGCGCTGAGGTGTCACCGCATTTTGATTCACTCCTTGTGAAGCTAATTACGAAGGGCCGGGATTTTCACTCAGCCGTGGAGCGAGGAAAGAGAGCTCTTGCCGAGTTTCGTATTCGTGGGGTGGCAACAAACATCAATTTTCTGCAAGCAGTGTTGGATGATGAAACCTTTGCATCGGGGGAGTTGTCCACTCACTTCATCGATGAGCGGCCTGAACTTTTGCGAGCCAGAGTTTCGCAAGATCGAGGCACCAAGGTGCTGCAATGGCTGGCAGAGGTCACCGTCAATAAGCCATACGGCGAACGCGACGGCAAGTTGGACCCCCAGCTGAAGCTTCCCGAAATAGACCTAGAGGCTCCAGCCCCCAGTGGATCCAGACAAAGACTGCAAGAGCTTGGCCCGACTGGGTTTGCATCTTGGATGCGTGAGCAAACTGCTCTTTTGGTAACAGACACAACTTTTAGAGATGCACATCAGTCATTGCTCGCCACCAGAGTCAGGGGTCGCGATTTGGTGACGGCCGCTCCATACGTTGCAAGAATGACACCGGAGTTACTGTCGGTTGAGGCATGGGGCGGTGCAACCTATGACGTTGCCCTCAGGTTCTTGGGCGAGGACCCGTGGACTCGGCTGGCAAAATTGCGCGAAGAGATGCCAAATGTTTGCATTCAAATGCTTCTTCGAGGCAGAAACACCGTTGGTTACACGCCATATCCTGTCGAGGTCACCGAAGCATTCATAAAGGAGGCAGCCGAAACTGGCGTCGATATCTTTAGAATCTTCGATGCCCTGAATGATGTTGAGCAGATGACTCCGGCAATCGAAGCAGTCCGAACACACACCTCTGCCATTGCCGAGGTCGGAATCTGCTTCACTGGAAACTTCTTGGATCCCAAGGAAGACCTCTACACGCTCGATTACTACCTGGATCTGGCACAGCAAATGGTTGACGCCGGGGCGCACGTGCTTGCAATTAAAGACATGGCTGGTCTATTGAGACCGCGGGCAGCCAGAGAGCTCGTAACGGCATTGCGCGACCGCTTTGACCTTCCAGTTCACTTACACACACACGACACCGCTGGAGGTCAGCTAGCTACGCTGTTGGCAGCTGCTGAGGCAGGTGTTGACGCCGTTGATGTGGCAAGTGCACCCATGGCTGGAACGACCAGTCAGCCATCATTTAGCTCGTTGGTGGCTTCCTTGCTGAACACCGAACGTGACACTGGAATCTCATTGGAGGCAGTTACTAACTTGGAGCCCTATTGGGAGAGTGTTCGCAAGGTTTACTCTCCCTTTGAGTCTGGCCTCCTAGGACCTACCGGGCGCGTTTACACACACGAAATTCCAGGCGGGCAGTTGTCGAATCTGAGACAGCAGGCAATAGCGCTTGGGCTTGCCGACAGGTTTGAGCTGGTCGAAGACATGTATGCAGCGGCCAACAAAATCCTAGGTAGGCCACCGAAGGTTACGCCGTCTTCGAAGGTTGTTGGCGATCTCGCACTGCACCTGGTTGCCGTTGATGCTGACCCAGCTGAATTCGAAGAAAACCCGCAGAATTATGACATTCCTGATTCCGTGGTCGGCTTCATGGCTGGTGAGCTTGGAGATCTTCCCGGAGGCTGGCCGGAGCCATTTAGAACCAAGGTCTTGAAGGGGAAGACTCCAAAAATTGAGGTGAAACCACTTTCTGCTGAAGAGCTTGCAGCTCTGGGAAGTCAGGACCACTCCCTAATCAGGGCAACACTCAACATGCTGCTGTTCCCAGCCCCGACTAAAGAGTTTGAGCGAGTTCAGGCCGCCTATGGGGAGATTGATAACGTCGAGACCCTTGACTATCTCTATGGCTTAGAGCAGGACCACGAGCGAGTGGTGGAGCTCCGAAAGGGCCTACAGCTATTTGTGGGTCTCGAGGCTATCGGTGAAGCCGATGCCAAGGGGTTTAGAACTGTAATGGCGAAGCTCAATGGTCAACTTAGGCCGGTTCTAGTAAAAGACCACAGCATTGCCGTGACGGTTTCCTCGGCGGAAAAGGCAGACCTATCAAACCCTGGCCACACCGCATCCCCATTTACAGGGGTAGTCACTCCAAAAGTTCAAGTGGGTGATAGCGTTCAGGCTGGGGATCCGATAGCGACGATTGAAGCCATGAAGATGGAAGCCAATATCACCGCTCCAATCTCAGGCAAAATTTCCAGGCTGGGAGTCACCGGCCCTACCCCGGTTGAGGGCGGGGACCTAATTGCAGTTATTGAATAGGAGCAAGTCTTGGTAAATGGACCTAAAGATGACTTTTCTTCAGGGGAAGGTGCTGATTTTAGCGATCTCGAGCTAGATCCTGAGACCGGCCGCATAGTTGAAGTTTTGGCCGATGCCGTATCAATCCCAATTGAGATTCCTGTAGAAGCTGGTATTTTTGAGGAGCCAGAGCCCGCAAGCTTGCTGACTGCGGACCGGTTGCTTCAAGACAAGGCAAAACCCAATTTCATCCCAGAAACCTTCTGGCGGAAATTCTGGTACCGGTTTACTTTTGGCCGCATAAACCTCGGTGATAACTCCAAGGTAAGAGCCCGCAGGGCTCTTGACCAGAGGATCAATGCAAACCTTGCGGGCGAAACTAAGTTCGTGCCGGTGCTAACTCGCAAGGGTGGCGTTGGAAAGACCACGATAACGGCCCTAATCGGAATGGCCATGGCCATCGTTCGGGAAGACCGAGTGCTTGCGATTGACGCTAACCCAGACCGAGGAACCCTCGCCGAGAGGGTGAAGCGCTCCACAGATCGAACTGTGCGCGATGTGGTGAATCGTGCCGGATCTATAACAAGCTTCAACTCGTTTAGTGACTACGTCTCTCGAGACAAGTCCAGGCTCGATGTTCTAGCTTCAGATACCGATCCGCTTATTTCAGAGGCTTTCAACGAGGGAGACTACAACGTTGTCGCCGACATTGCGGCGCGTTACTACAGTGTTTGCTTGACAGACTGCGGAACCGGCATTGTGCACAGCGTAATGCGGGCGATTCTTCAGCGGGCGGATGGACTTGTTATTGTTTCCGGCGGCTCAATTGATGAGGCCAAGCTCGCGTCAGAGACTTTGACTTGGCTGGAAGCCAATGGCTACGTGAACTTGGTCAAAAAAAGCGTCGTGGCACTGAATACTGCCACTTTTGGGACAGAGCTTGTCAAGCTAGACGAGATTGAAGAGCACTTCAAGTCTCGCGTGCGCGCCGTGGTGAGGGTCCCTTATGACCCGCAGTTGGCAGCGGGTGCCGTGGTCGACTTCGACCAGCTTCACCCAGCCACGCGTCAAGCAGCTAGAGATCTAGCCGCTTTGGTAGCGGACGGTCTTGTTATTTGAGCATCAGAGAAATCCGACTCTTTGGAGATCCGGTTCTCAAGTTTGAAACCGCTCAGATTACGGATTTAGCCAAAGCATCAGGGCTAATTCAAGACTTGCTTGACACGACATCACTTTCCGGCAGGGCGGGAGTTGCGGCAACTCAAATTGGTGTTGGCCTAAGCGCTTTTGCATACAACGTCGACGGAAATATCGGCTATCTCATAAACCCTAAGATCACCAAGCTTGAGGGCCAAGAGGAGCTCCTAGAAGAAGGCTGCCTGTCGGTACCCGGTCTTTGGCAGCAGGTGCCGCGTTATGAAAGAGCAACGGCAACAGGGTTCCAGCTTGATGGCTCCGAAATTGAAATCACCGGTGAGGGCCTCATGGCGCAGGTGCTGCAACACGAGGTAGACCACCTAGAGGGATTGCTTTACCTAGATCGCCTGCTACCCGAAGAGCGAAAGCTAGCGTTCAAATCCCTTCGAGAGCAGCCCTGGTTTATGCGTTAACGTAGATTCTTCCGAGCTGAAGGTCGAAGTCCTCCATCACCTTCGAGCGCTTAATTTTCAGCGATGGCGTTAGGTGACCTGAGGCTTCAGTCAGTTCAATATCTACGATTTCGAAAGCCCTTATCTGCTCTGCCTGCGAGAAAAGCTTGTTCACTTCGTCAACCGCTTGCTGCATTTCAGCAATGATTACCGGGTGCTTAGTGGCTTCTGCGAGAGTGAGTCCTTCTTCGATACCGTTATTCTTTGCCCAAACCGGAACCATCTCTGGATCCAGTGAAATAAGGGCTCCAATAAACGGTTTAGCGTCACCAACCACCACCACCTGCCCAATTAGCGGGTGAGCCCTGAGTGGGTCTTCAATTGGTGCCGGTGCAACATTTTTACCAGCTGCGGTCACAAGGATCTCCTTTTTACGACCGGTAATAGTCAAGAAGCCGTCCTCATCAAGTTCGCCCAGGTCGCCGGTTCTAAACCAGTCCTCGTCGAATGCTTCACGGGTGGCTGCTTCATTGCGCCAATACCCGCGCATGCAGTTAATACCCCGAAGCCAGATTTCACCGTCTTCGGCAATTTTGATTCCAGTGCCGGGCAGTGCCCGACCTACCTTGCCGATTTTCTGCCAGGAGACCCGCCCGATAACAGCTGCGGCAGCCGTCTCGGTGAGGCCATAACCTTCGAGCACTACAAGCCCAATTCCACGGTAGAAGTGGCCGAGTCTCGCCCCAAGCGGCGCTCCGCCGCTGATTGCGTATTTGACTTTGCCTCCCATTGCCGCGCGAAGCTTTCCAAAGACTAGGCGATCGAAAATTTTGTGCTTTGCCTTGAGGGCAAAGGAAGGTCCAGTCTTGGAGTCCATTGCCTTCGAGTATTCGATGGCAACCTCAGCAGCTGCGCGGAAGATCTTTCCTTTACCGCCGGTCTCAGCCCTTAGCTCAGCACCGTTGTAAACCTTTTCGAAAACCCTCGGGACTGCAAGCAGGAATGTTGGCTGGTAGACAGGAAGATACTTCGCTACCTGCTTGGAGTCTCCAAGGTGACCTACTCGGATTCCTGAATGGATGCAAAGCACTGAAACATACCTTGCGAAGATGTGGGCCAGTGGCAGGAACAACAGCGAAGACTGCCTGTCGTTGGCAAGTTCGGGGATCTCCGCGGCAGCATTCTTGGCGTGGTCAACAAAGCTCTTGTGGGTCAGCGCACAACCCTTTGGGTTACCGGTTGTACCTGAGGTGTAGACGATTGTTGCAAGGTCACTTAGCTCGGCATTGGTGCGCGCGGTTTCCAGCTGGTCGTCACCAATTTTTTCTCCGGCAACGTGGAGGTCTGAGAAGTCTTTGGAATCAATTGTCCAAGCCTGCCTGACATTCTTGAGGTTAGCTTTGATTGAATTGAATCTATCTAGATGCTCCTGGTCCTCGATAAACAGAGCGACAGCATCAGAATCTGAGAGGATCCATTCCATCTGACTTGCCGACGAGGTTTCATAGATTGGGACACTGACTGCACCGGCGAACCAGATCGCGAAGTCGATCATCGTCCACTCGTAACGAGTTCTTGACATAATGCAGATGGCATCGCCCGGTTTGATGCCAGCACTTATGAGGCCCTTGGCTAATGACTTGACCTCGTTTAGGAAATCCACCGCTTTGACGTTGCGCCACGTCTCGTCGGGGTTCTGTCGACTAAAAATTGCATGGTCGGGGCTGATTGCGACTCGCTCAAGCAAAAGGTCACTTGTGTTGAGCTTGGGGTCAGAGTTGAATTTGATGGGCACATCGTAGAACGTCATTGGTCTCCCTATATCGAGTTATGAACACTGTATTACCTATGTGTGGCGTCGTTTGCTCTCTGTTCAAAAAAGTAGTTTCTCTGGGGCACCCTTTAGGTCTAAAATTTAGTCTTTGAGCGTGCAGGGATGGAAAAAGTGCTTAGTATCGGAATAGACATTGGTGGCACCAAAATTTTGGGTGCCCTAGTTGACGAAAAGGGCAATGTCCTTGAGCAAATCAGAGTTCCGTCACCTGCTAAAAATACTGATTTGATGATTTCAGAAGTGGCGAGTCTTGCCCTAGATCTCAAGGCTAAAGCGGATTCGAAAGTGGCCGGCATTGGCGTGGCCGCGGCCGGCTTCATCGACGCTGATCAGTCAACTGTTCTTTACGCTCCGAATCTCTCCTGGCGCAATGAGCCATTGCGCGAGCGTCTTGTTGAGGCAATCAATCACCCCGTCATTGTTGAGAATGATGCAAACGCCGCGGGGTGGGCGGAATATCGGTTTGGCGCAGGCCAGGGTGCTAAAGACATGGTCATGCTGACCCTCGGCACAGGCGTTGGTGGAGCGGTCGTGCTGGACGGCGCCATTCGACGCGGTGGATTTGGAATTGCGGGGGAGCTTGGTCACATCCGAGTTGTTCGTGATGGGCTTCAGTGCGGCTGCGGCAGGCGCGGCTGTGTCGAGCAGTATGCATCTGGGACAGCTTTGCTCTTAGCCGCTAGAAAACTCGCAGGCAGTGGCCATGAGTCGGGTGCGTTCTTGGCGGGCCTGCAGCATAACGGTGGTGAGCTAACTGGGAAGGATGTCCAGACGGCACTTGAGGCAAGGGACCCAGGAACACTGGAGCTATTGGCCGATGTCGGGCAATATCTCGGTGAGGCAATGGGCACGATCACCGCCACTTTCGATCCAGAGGTCTTCGTAATTGGGGGTGGATTATCTGAGGCAGGGGATTTGCTATTAGAGCCAATACGGCAAAGTTTCCTCGCGGAGCTTCCAGCCAGGGGATTTCGCCCTGAAGCCAAAATTTTTGCTGCAACCTTTTCAAACCAAGCCGGTGTAATCGGTGCTGCCGATTTAGCCCGCGAATCTCTTCGGTAAGCTCTTGGATAACGACTGGAGACTTCATGGCTTACTTCTTGATTAAGAACTTTGTTCTGGGCCCAATCCTCAAGATTTTGTTTCGGCCCTGGGTAAGAGGTGCCGAGAATGTTCCAAAACAGGGTGGCGCAATACTTGCGTCAAATCACCTTTCTTTTGTTGACTCAATTTTTCTTCCACTGAAAGTGCGTCGTCCGGTGACTTTTTTGGCAAAGAGTGACTATTTCACCGGGAAGGGCGTCAAGGGCGCGCTGATTCGGTGGTTCTTCAAGTCAACTGGGCAGCTTCCAATCGACCGCTCCGGGGGCAAAGCCTCAGAGGATTCCCTGAATACCGGATTAGGTGTTTTGGAACGCGGATTACTCCTTGGAATCTATCCCGAGGGGACAAGGTCACCGACTTCAAAGCTTTACCGAGGCAGGACCGGAATTGCCAGGATGGCCCTCGAGGCCGGTGTTCCAGTGGTCCCAGTGGCGATGATAGATACTGAAAAAGTTCAACCCCTGGGTTCTAAGTATCCGAAAATTCATCGCGTGGGTGTTGTAATCGGTGAGCCGTTAGACTTTTCTAGGTTCGCCGGCATGGAAGGCGACCGCGCGGTGCTGAGGTCTGTGACCGATCAGATCGTTTACAGCATCTATCGCTTGTCAAACCAAAGCTACGAAGATGTATACGCTTCGTCGGTTAGAAACAGACTTGCGAGACAGGAATAGGAAACAGTGGACCAGTTCGGACTAGACAACTACCTCAAGCTTGAGGCCAAGCAACAACCCACATGGGACAGCGATGTTCTCTTAGGGGAAGTCAAACAGGACTTGGCTACTCAGCCTCCGCTAGTTTTCGCCGGTGAGGTTGACACCCTGCGTAATCGCATTGCCGCAGCCAGCCGTGGTGAAGGATTTGTTCTGCAGGGCGGTGACTGTGCGGAAACTTTCGCAGACGCAACTGCTGATCGCATCAGAAATCGGATTAAGACTGTTTTGCAGATGGCAGTCGTGCTGATGTATGGATCGTCATTACCCGTCGTGAAAATGGGGCGAATGGCTGGCCAGTTTGCTAAGCCAAGGTCATCGGACACCGAGACCAGGGGAGAGGTTACCCTTCCTGCCTACCGAGGCGATGCCGTGAATGGTTACGAGTTCACTCCAGAGTCGAGAGTCAATGACCCTTACCGATTGATGCAGGCGTACAACACCTCAGCTAGCACGCTCAACCTGATTCGAGCATTTACCACTGGAGGTTTTGCCGACCTTCGAGAGGTGCACCTCTGGAATAAGGGGTTCACTGACAACCCTGCAAATAAGCGTTACGAAAGCATTGCTCAGGATATTGATCGTGCGATGCGGTTTATGGATGCCTGTGGCATCGACGCCAACGAATTGAAATCGACTGAGTTTTTTGTCTCTCATGAAGGTTTGTTGTTTGACTATGAACGACCTCTAACGAGACTCGACTCTCGATCTGGCGAACCATATGCCACGAGCGGACATTTCATCTGGATTGGTGAGAGAACTAGACAGCTCGATGGCGCTCACGTTGACTACTTCTCGAGAGTTAGAAACCCACTCGGCGTGAAACTTGGGCCGACAACCTCAAAGCAGGATGTCTTAGACCTAATTGACAAGCTTGATCCAAACCGGGAACCCGGCAGGCTAACTTTCATTTCCCGCATGGGGGCTGGAAAAATTCGTGATGAATTGCCAAGGCTCATTGAGGCGGCACAGGAGTCTGGAGCCACTCCGCTGTGGATAACTGACCCCATGCACGGAAACGGCATGACAACTGCCAACGGCTACAAGTCAAGGCGCTTTGACGATGTCATGGATGAGGTTATGGGCTTCTTTGAGGTTCACCGTTCAATGGGCACTCACCCGGGCGGTCTACACGTGGAGTTAACAGGCGACGATGTGGCAGAGTGCCTTGGGGGATCAGAGCAGATCGATGAAGAAACTCTGGCTGAGCGCTATGAATCAGTCTGTGACCCAAGGTTGAACCACATGCAGTCGCTGGAACTTGCTTTCTTGGTTGCCGAACAGCTTGTAGAAACCAGCAGGAAATAGCGTGATCGAAGAAAAAGTATCAAGCTGGCTGTCAATTGACGAAGTGGCTCAAATGCTCGAGATTTCACCGGGTAAAGTGCGCAGACTCATCGATGAGAAGTACCTTTTCTCTCATCGCGTAAACAAGCAGCCAATGATTCCGGCCGATATTATTGTGGACGGCGAGCCGCTCAGTAGCATTCACGGAACTCTAGTGCTGCTTGCAGACCTTGGCATGGGGGATGAAGAGGCTATTGCTTGGCTCTACGAGGTAAATCCAGAATTGGGAACAGAGCCGATGACTTCACTTCTTGCCGGGCACAAGGCGCCCGTCAGAAGAGCCGCGCAGGGGCTTGGTTAGTTCTTACTTCGCTCTGTTGATTACTTGATCAGCGAGAGTCGCCAGGGCTTTTCTGCCCTGATCGGAAATTTCGAGTGACGCCAGTGCTTCAACGGAGCGTAAAGAGTGCTCTGAGATTAAGCGTTCAGTTTTTTCTAGCGCTTTGGAGTCGGTAATCGTTGCCCTCATGAATTCAAGCTGGTTGTCGTCAATTTCTCCGGAGGTCAACAGTTCTTCAAATATTCTGGCAACTGATCCAGGTAGCGTTTCAAGGGTCAGTGCAATCAGCACCGTGCGCTTTCCCTCGCGGAGGTCGTCCCCAGCCGGCTTACCCGTGACTTCTGGGTCACCAAACACTCCGAGAACATCATCTCTAAGTTGAAATGCCATTCCCAGCGGAATTCCAAACTCACTTAGCGAGGTAAGCGATTTATCTTTGGCGCCAGCAAGGGCTGCGCCGATCAAGAGCGGGGCCTCGAGACTGTATTTGGCCGTCTTATAGAGCATTATGCGATTAGCACGAGCAACCGCCGCACCGTCTGTTCTTGTCGGAGCAGCATTTTCCTCAAGCACATCTAGGTACTGACCGGCCATCACCTCGAAGCGCATTTTGCCAAACTCGGTTCTGCAGTTTGATTCCGATATTTCGTTGGGAGCATGCAACAGCGCTTCTCCAAAGATCTCAGAACTCCAAGCAAGCATTAGGTCACCAACCAAAACAGATCCTGCAACGCCAAACCTTTCAGGCGAGCCGACATATTTGTGTCTGGTGTGGAGATCCTCAAACCGCTTGTGTATTGATGGAGAGCCTCTTCTAGTATCACTCTGGTCCAGTAGGTCATCGTGAACAAGGGCAGCAGCGTGAAACATTTCAAGTGCTGCAGCAACCCCAACAATGGGCGAATCAACAGTCAGGTCTTTGCTGCCGGGAACTGTCTCGAGGTTGGAAGCGTAGGACCAGTAGCAAAATAATGCTCGAAACCTTTTGCCACCGGAGAGCAATGACTGAGTGAAGTCAATAAGGGGGAGTAGATCATCGGCAATGCTCGAAAGCTCTTGACGTTTTTGATCACAAAACGCATCCAGTTTGGTTTGGACTAGGTCCAGCAAAAAATCTTGTGCCACGTTTCATAGCTTAGCGCCCGATTGTTGTTTAGACTTAGACAAGGAACGGAGATTCAACATGGCACTATCAGAGCGGGAGCAAAAGCTTCTCGAAGAGATGGAGCGTAACCTGATCGAGCAAGACGCCGGGTTTGCGAATCGAGTTCGCGAAGTTGGGACTAGCAATAAGAATGCTAGGAAGCTCGTCATTGGTGTGCTGACAATGCTTGTTGGGCTGGGGCTTCTTGTGTTTGCGGTTGTACTGCAGGTGGCGTTCTTCGGAGTCGTTGCTTTTCTTGTGATGGTTATTGGGCTAGTGCTTGCGACCAGCAACTTCCAGCTACCTGGAATTTCAAAGGCACCGAAGTCCAAGGGTGGACAAACCTTCTTCGAGGACCGCTGGAACCAGAGATTCAACAACGACTAATCTTTTTTTTGACTGACCCTCGCTTCGGCGGGGGTTTTTTCATTTAAATAACCGAGCAATCTTTTTGCAGAAAACACTTGCAAAATGAATTGAAGTGGAGGAAAGTGGAGTAAAGTGGAGAATATCTAGCAGCGAAAGGGGTGCTCATGCTTCTAGGCACGCATTCCCCAAAGCTCGACGAAAAAGGCAGATTGATACTGCCCGCAAAGTTCCGAGCCGAGCTAGAGCAAGGGGTTGTTATCACTCGCGGGCAAGAGCGTTGCCTTTATGTTTTCTCGGCCGCTGAGTTTCAGGCCGCTCATGAAAAGATTCGCCAGGCTCCTGTCACATCTGCTGAAGCCAGGCGTTATCTTCGCATTTTCCTCTCGGGCGCTAGCGACGAAACTCCAGACAAGCAGGGCAGGGTTTTGCTCCCACAGCTGCTTCGAGAGTACGCGGATCTAACCCGAGAACTGGTAATCATCGGTGTTGGCTCGCGTGCAGAGATTTGGGACGCCAAAGCTTGGCAGGCATATCTGGATACCAACGAAGAAAGTTTTGCTACACAGGCTGAGGAGGTGATTCCCGGGTTGTTCTAACTCTTGCACTTTGGTCCTTGGCCGTACCGGCTCTCTTCCCCTGAGTCGGACCTACGAAAAACCAAGCTCGTAGACGGACAGGGATCCAGGTGCAGGAATTGGTTCCCGATTTTTCAAATGACTCAGGAAATCTCAGAGCTACACAGACCGGTAATGCTTCAGCGTTGCCTTGAACTATTAAAGCCAGCAATCAAAGGCTCAAAAGCCGTTGTGATCGACTGCACTCTCGGGCTCGGTGGTCACACCGAGGCTCTTCTGGAAGAGCATCCGGACTTGAGCGTTATAGGCATTGACAGAGACCCAATGGCTCTGGAGCTCGCTTCAAAGCGGCTGCAGCGCTTTGGCAAGAGGTTCATTCCTGCCGAGGCCACCTACGACCAAATCGCTGAGGTGCTCGCGGAAAACGGCATTGAATCGGTTCAGGGAATTTTGATGGATCTTGGGGTCAGTTCAATGCAGCTAGATGAGTCGGACAGGGGTTTTGCATACGCGCAGGATGCACCGCTGGATATGCGCATGAACCAGCAGGTCGGCAACTCCGCTGCCCATCTATTGGCTGAACTTAGCGATAAGGAATTGACAGCCATCTTTAAGAACTTTGGCGAAGAGCGCCATGCTGCACTCGCTGCAAGAAAAATAGTTGAAGCCAGGAAGGCAAGCCCAATTTCAACCAGCGGGCAGCTAAATAAATTGATTGCGAGTGTTATTCCGGCCGCGCCAGGCAAAACCTCTGGTCACCCTGCAAAGCGCATCTACCAGGCCCTCAGAATCGCAGTCAACGACGAATTGGGTGGTCTGGAAAGAGCATTGCCTCAGGCTATCGACGCTCTGGCTACCGGTGCGCGTTTGGTAGTCATGTCTTATCACTCACTTGAGGACGGGATTGTTAAGCGGGCCTTCCAGCAAGGCGCCGTTTCCTCCACTCCCATCGAAATGCCGATGCAACTTCCGGGCACTTCTCCGAAACTCTCGGTTCTTACCCGCGGTGTCGAGCGAGCAACCGAATTTGAACTTTCCCAAAACCCCAGGGCTGCCTCCGCAAGGTTGCGAGCGGCAGAAAAGCTAGAGGTCTACTGATGAGCGTTTTTATGGTCACCGAAAAAGATGCCAAACGGCTGAGGCCAAGTCTCACGTCGGGCCTTATTTTTGTGCTGGGAATAGTTATGGTGCTGGTTGGCCAATTGGCGCTCAACATGGTGCTAACCCACGATGCTTACGAGCTCAGAGCGCTAAAAATTGAGAAACGAGAATTGGCTACCGAAGTGCAGATAATTCAAGAGGAAGTTTCCTCGCTTTCATCTCCACAGAACCTTGCCGATGCCGCCAACCAGCTCGGCATGGTTGCGAATCCGGCGTCGGTCCTAATTGACATCGAGAGTGACAAGATTTTTGGAGAGCCGACACCTGCAAAAGCCGAGGGCGGTCAGGTCGCGGCAGCAAACATGATTGCAAACTCAGCTCTTGGAACGGTGTCTGATTTTTCAATTGCAACCGTAGCCTCCGGAGAGCTCGAAGTGAGTGTTGAAAGCATTGATTCGGTCGATTCTGGCCTAGTTTTACGTTCGGGATTGATACCTGCGTCACCGACTAGATAGGCAACAACGATGGGAACACACGCGAAGCTAAATCGCCGTTTGGGTGCGTTTGCTCTCGTGCTGTTTCTTATGGTCGGTGTCCTCAGCGTTCGTCTTGTGGATTTTCAGGTTGTCAAGGCCGATGAAATTCAAGAGAAATCGCTGAAGAGCCGCTCTCAAACTGAAACCCTTCAGGCCCTTCGTGGAGACATACTTGATTCATCTGGGCAAGTTCTAGCAAAAACCGTATTCCGCTATGACATCAATGCCGCGCCCAAAAACGTCGGTCCTGTTTTTCAGAACATCGATGGCGTGCGAACGGAGCGCTCAGTCGAGGAGATTGCCATGGAGCTGTCTCAAGTCCTTGGCATCGAATTTGGTGAGCTTATTCTTCGGCTCGAAGGTGACTCTGAGTATTCGAGCCTGGCCAAGAAAGTGAAGGCCGAAACGTATAACGCCATAAAAGACATGGGAATTCCATGGATCTTTAGCGATCAGTTTGAAGACAGGCTCTATCCGATGGGTGCTGTAGCGGGAAACGTAATTGGTTTTGTTGGAAGTGACGGAACGCCCTTGGCGGGCCTGGAGCGGCAATACAACACTTGCCTGGCTGGCGTGGACGGCCAACAAAGTTTCGAGCGGAGTGCTGAGGGTTTGCCCATACCCACCTCGAACCAGACCACGCAGCCAACTCAAAACGGCGGGGCTCTAAACCTGACCATCGATGCCAACCTGCAATTTTTTGCCCAACAGGTGCTGGCAGACACGGTAAATGAACTTTCTGCAGAGTGGGCATCCGCGATAGTGATCGAGGTCGAAACCGGAAAGATTTTGGCAGCTGCAGAAGCTCCGTCCGTCGACCCGAATGACCCAGCTGCATCTGACGCCGAGGACCGTGGGGCAAGAATATTTCAAGCAGCGTTCGAGCCAGGCAGCATCATGAAGGCCCTAACTGCATCGGTGGTTTTGGACACTGGCACTGCCAACGAGTACACAACCGTGACAGCTCCAGACCGCATGAATTTGGATTTTGGTGGCGAGTACATCAAGGACAGCTTCGATCATGAGGACTACACCCTGAGCCTTGCCGGAGTTCTTCGGTACTCCTCCAATACTGGAATGACGAACTTTGCCAGCGGTATCGACCGGAATATCCGCTATGACTACTTGAAGAAGTACGGCTTCGGTTCGGTTAGCACACTTCGTTTCGAAGGTGAAAGCTCTGGAATTCTGCACCCCGCGTCGCAGTGGGATGAGATGACTAACTTGGTCACCACATTTGGTCAAGGAGTCTCTGTTACTAGCCTTCAGATGGGTTACGCCTATCAGGCGATCGCTAACGGTGGGGTTCGACTTGATCCAAGACTTGTTGAGAACTGCCTGGGCGAGGATGGCGGCGTCATTTACACGCCGGAGCAGGGGTCGACCAGAGTGGTATCTGAGGCCAGTGCGAACCTCAATCTAGAGCTGATGGAAAAAGTGGTCGAGTTCGGTGGCGTTGGAAAAACCGCTGCAATTCCTGGGTACCGAGTTGCAGGTAAGACTGGAACTGCCCAGCTGAAAGACGGCTCCGGATATGGCAGTGAGTACGCCATTTCTTTCTATGGCGTAGCACCGGCAGAAAATCCAAAGTTTGTTGTTGGAGTTACGATCTACCGCCCCGAGGGGGTCTCCAATTCTGCGAAGGCGACCCCACCCTTCAAGGCCATAATGCAGCAGGCCTTGAAGCACTACAGAATTCCACCTTCGACGACCCAATCAAGGAGTATTCCTTCAGACAAGTTCGGCAAAGTCGATGTCAACGATTGATGCGCTCGCCACTGGGTTCAGCCTTGATCTAATTGGCTCGACTCAAGAAGAGATTTCATCGGTCGCAATTTCAAGCCACCACATCCGCCCGGGCGGGCTTTTTATTGCAGTGCAAGGAGCGAAGAGTCACGGACTCGATCACCTTCAAGATGCGGTGGACAGGGGCGCCGTTGCGGTCCTGAGCGACCGAGCGTCCAACACTGAGCTGCCTCAACTCATTCACCCAAACCCCAGGCAGATTGCTGGAGAGCTATCGGCGATGGTCTATGGGACCGCTGGGCTTGGCCTGAAGGTTTTTGGAGTGACCGGCACCAACGGAAAAACTTCCACATCAATCTTTCTATACCGACTGCTGGAGCAAATGGGAGTCCCGTCAGGGTTGTCGTCCTCGGCAATGTCGCTGGTAGCCGGCAAGGCCGTTACCGGGGACCTCACCACTCCTGAAGCGCCAAGGCTTCATTGGTTGATGCGTGAAATGTCAAACCACGGAGCACGTGCCGTCGTAATAGAGGTCTCAGCACAGGCCCTGGTTCGGAATCGAGTAGACGGTGTTGTTTTCGATGTCTCAGGGTTTACGAATTTAAGTCGCGACCACCTGGATGACTTTGACTCTATGCAAAGCTACCTTCAGGCCAAATCAAGACTGTTCTCGAGTAACTTGTCTAGACATTGCGTGATCAATTGTGAGGATGCCTTTGGTCAACAAATGCTTGATGCAGTGCAATCACCAGCCGTAGGCATTGGCGAAGGCTTGGATTATCAGGTCAAAGAAAATAATGGAAACCTCAAAATAGCTGGCAAAAATCACCTGGACACAAAAACAGACGTCGGTCCACTGATGTCAAAAAACTTAGGCTTGGCGATAGTCATGCTGCTCGAAGCCGGTTTCGAGGCTGAGAGAATCGCAGCGGCGGTTGAATCGGCAGACCTAACAGTTCCAGGAAGGCTCCAAAGAGTCACAAATTCTGCGCCGGCGGTCTTTATCGACTATGCCCACACTCCAGCCGCAGTTGCGGCAGCTTGTGAAGAGGTCAGTCGAATCTACCCACGTTTCACGTTGGTGCTGAGTGCATCGGGGGACAGGGATGCGGGCAAGAGGGTTGAGATGGGTTTGGCTGGCGGAAAACTGGCAGCCAATGTGGTTGTAACTGATCAGCACCCTAGAAGTGAAGACCCGGCCCTAATTCGAGGCGCGGTCCTAAGCGGCTTGCTTCAGCAGCTTCCGCCTGAGAGAGTCTTCGAAGTTGCTGACCCAGGAGATGCAATCGCTAAGGCCCTCGATCTTGCGCAAAGCGGTGAGGCAATTCTTTGGTGTGGGCCCGGTCACCTAAAGTATCGCGAAGTGAAGGGCGAGAAAATCCCCTTCGACGCAATTGAAGTCACGAAAGCAGCTCTGAAAATTTGATTGAGATGACCCTCGCTGAAGTAGCAAGTGCCGTAGGCGGCGAGATTATTTATGGGTCTGACGAAGCTAAGGTCTCTGGCCTATCGACCACAGACTCGCGAGAAATCCTTCAAGGCGGGATATTTTTTGCCAAAATTGGCAAAGAGGAAGATGGTCATAAGTATCTAGCGGCGGCTTGTGCCAAGGGTGCTGCCCTGGCAATAGTTTCCAGCGGGAATACCGCTGTCGATTTGCCTCAAATCCTGGTGAAGGACTCTGTGGTTGCTTTGTCCATGCTGGCAAAGCACGTGCTGGACACAATCAGGGCCGCCGGTGAAATCAAGGTAATCGGGATTACCGGAAGTAACGGGAAGACTTCGACGAAGAACATGCTCAGGGACATCCTTAGCCAGGTCGGCCCCACGGTTGCCCCTCAGGGCTCTTACAACAACCTTGTGGGGTTGCCGACCACGGTTTTGAAGGCTGATTACAGCACAAAGTTTCTCGTTCTTGAGTACGGAGCTGCGGGCAGGGGTTCGATATCTGCGTTGGCTGCCTGGACAAAGCCAGATGTCTCAACCGTACTGAAGGTTGGCCTCGCTCACGCTGGTGTCTTTGGCGGCATTGAGGAAACGGCCGCGATCAAAGCTGAGCTTGTCGAGCACACGACTGAGCACGTGGTTTTGAATTTTGACGATCCAATTGTGAGTGATTTTAGGCCTGCCCCGGGAGTTGCAGTCTCTGGGTTTGGTTTTGATTCTCAAGCGAGCACCAGAATCATGGCCACCGAAATTAGTCTCGCGGGAACAGAGATTACCCTGAACACCACATCAGCTTCGGGTCTAATTTTGACGCTAAAAATTATTGGTGAGCACCAGGCTCTGAACGCGGCAGCGGCTCTTCAGATTTGTTCAGTTTTAGGCATAGACACACGCATTTGCTTTGAAGCCCTTGAAAAAATGGAATTTGCGGAGCGCTGGAGAATGCAGCTACTCGAGAACCCAACGGGCTATAGCGTCATTAATGACGCCTACAATGCTTCTCCAGATTCGATGAGAGCCGCGCTTCAGACCCTGGCGGTGATTGGCAGATCCGGCCACAGAACGGTGGCGGTTCTCGGCTACATGGCCGAACTGGGAGAAATTTCAGATCAGGAACACCAGAGCATTGGGTTATTGGTTGTGCGCTACAACATCGACAAGCTATTTGTCGTCGGACAAGACGCAAAATTAATTCACATGTCAGCCACGGCCGAGGGCAGCTGGGACGGTGAATCTGAGTTCTACGGCTCTGCCGAAGAGGCTTTTGAGGAAATAGGTGGAAAGCTGAGGATGGGAGATGTAGTTCTGGTGAAAGCCAGTAACGCTTCGGGCCTTCGGTTCTTGGGAGATAAATTGGCTGGTGTCGCATGAGAGCCCTTTTAGCAGCGGGTGGCATCTCGCTTTTCATTTCGCTTTTTGCAACTCCTGCATTCATCGCGCTGTTTAGGTCACTTAACTGGGGCCAATTCATCCGCGATGATGGCCCTAAGGCTCATCACACCAAACGGGGAACGCCCACCATGGGCGGCATCGTGATTTTGTCGGCCGCGGTCATTGGTTATTTTTCGGCCAAGTTGATAAACGGGGAGACTCCTTCGGCATCGGCGCTCTTAGTTATTTTCATGATGTTGGGACTTGGACTGGTTGGGTTCATCGACGATTTCCTAAAGGTCAGAAACCAGCGAAGCTTGGGTCTTGGCGGTTGGGCAAAGATTGCCGGCCAAGGAGTAGTCGCAATAATCTTTGCGGTTCTTGCGTTGCAAATGCCTGACGAGCGCGGTCTTACACCCGCATCAACCTCGATATCTCTCTTCCGCGATTTGCCCTTGGATTTGTTTTTTTGGGGCAGCTTCATTGGCATGGGTCTTTTCGTGGCCTGGGTCTACCTGCTTGTGGCTTCGGCCTCAAACGGAGTGAACATTGCGGATGGCCTTGATGGGCTTGCCTCCGGGTCGCTTGTCATCTCCATTGGAGCATACGTTGTCATCGGTTTCTGGCAATTCAATCAGAGCTGTGCGACTGTAACTGAGAACCTGAGTTCTTGCTACGAGGTTCGAGATCCGCTCGACACTGCTGTGATAGCAACGGCCATTGTTGGTGCGTGCCTTGGATTTCTCTGGTGGAATACATCTCCAGCTCAAATATTTATGGGTGACACGGGCTCGCTTGGTCTCGGTGGTGGGCTTGCAGCCCTTGCAATCGTTTCTAGAACTGAGCTTCTATTGGTGTTGATCGGCGGACTTTTCGTTATCGTGACCGGTTCTGTGGTCATCCAGCGGCTCTTCTTCAAAGCCAGTAGGAAATTGACTGGAGTTGGCAAAAGAGTGTTCTTGATGTCGCCACTTCACCATCACTTTGAGCTAAAAGGCTGGGCGGAAATCACCATTGTGGTCCGATTCTGGATTATTGGCGCCCTGTGCGCGATTGCTGGCGTTGGATTGTTTTATGTCGAATGGATATACGGGATATGAAACTCCCAGAGTCTTGGCATGAGAACTGGAGTGGCCTGAACGCACTGGTTCTTGGACTTGGCAAATCAGGTTTCTCCGTTGCCGATACTCTGATCGAGTTGGGCGTTAGGACTGCTGCGGTTGGAGAACAGGCCAGCCAAGAGTTAGTGGACCTAACTGAGTTGATCGGATGCAAATTCTACGGTTCAACCAGTCCTTCCGTTCTTGATGAAATCGGGTTTAAGCCAGACTTTGCTGTTGTGTCCCCGGGTTTCAGCCCTTCTCACCCCTTGGTTAGAGAACTTCAAAGGCTCAAAATACACATCATGGGCGACATAGATCTCGCCTGGCGGCTGAATGACAAGAACAAGAAAAAGCCAAAATGGATCTCAATAACTGGTACAAATGGCAAAACCACAACCAGTCAGCTCACCGCTGCCATTCTCGCAACTGCGGGATCTAGAGCCGTCGCCTGCGGCAACATAGGGATGCCGATTCTGGATGCAGTCAGGGATCCAGTCGAATATGACTTCCTGGTCGTCGAAATCTCTAGTTTTCAACTGCATTATCTCGGAGAGATTCACCCCTTCGTAAGCGCTTATCTGAACATTGCCGAAGACCACATTGACTGGCATGGCAGCTTCGAAGAATACGCAAGGGCGAAGGCCAAGGTTTATCAAGGCACCGAAAATGTCATCATCTTCAACGAGCAGGACGACCAAACCCTCAAGGCTGCGCGCGCGGCTGAGGTGCAAGAGGGTTGTCGTGCTGTGAGCTTCACTCTGTTTGCCCCTCAGGTTTCTTCAGTCGGATACGTTGAGAATTTGCTGGTAGACAGAGCCTTTCTGATTGATCGATCAAATCAAGCGCTCGAACTGTGTGAAATCGAGGACATTTCTCGGATAGCTGCAGTTTCAAGTCAGCTGCTGGCAAACTGCGCAGCTGCCGCGAGCATAGGCCGAGCCGTGGGTGTTGACCCGGTTCATATCAGGAATGCATTATCTAACTTCAAGCTTTCACCTCACCGAAATCAATTCGTTGCTGAAATTGCTGGCGTTCAGTTTGTAAATGACTCCAAGGCAACAAATGCGCATGCCGCCAAAGCCTCCCTGGAGCCCCTAGAGTCAGTGGTTTGGGTACTTGGCGGCCTTCTCAAAGGGGTAGACCCTGAACCGCTGATAGTCGCTAACGCGTCGAAAATTAGAGCAGCAGTACTTTTAGGGCTAGAAACCGATGAGCTCTCCGCGTTATTTAGTAAGCACCTTCCAATGATTCCCGTCATTGTCTGCGGCAAGGATGCTCCAATGGCAGATGCGATTGATCACGCACTGACCGTTGCCCAAGCTGGCGACACGGTTCTCTTGGCCCCGATGGCTGCGTCAATGGACCAATTCCTTGATTACTCCGACCGTGGCAACCAGTTCATCGCCGAAGTAAAAAGGCGGGAAGCAAGATGACCTCGGCAAAGCAGGAGATGCGACATACCTTTCGGGCCCAGTCGAAGCCATATTATTTCTTGCTCGCCACGACTCTGTTCACCGTGATGCTTGGACTGGCAATGGTTGCGAGCGCATCTTCAGTTGACAGTTTCAAGGAAACGGCTAACGCTGGAAGCACAGTCTTTAGACAGGGCGGCTTTGCAATAATCGGAATAATCGCTCTGGCAATTGTCTCCACTCTTCCAGTCCAGCTATTGCGTAAAGTTGGGCTGCTGGCGCTTTACGTGACACTGGGGTTGCAGGTGCTGACGGTATTTTTCGGCATAGAAATCAATGGAAACCGAAACTGGTTGAGTTTAGGTTTCACAAGCATCCAGCCATCTGAGTTTCTAAAGCTTGGCATGATCTTGGCCTTTGCTCACCAGCTTTCAAAGCTCACAGACGATCCATTGAGAAACAGACAGGTTTGGATTTGGCTCGGGGGCTATTCCATGTTTGCGCTGGTTCTGGTGGTTCTAATGGGCAAGGACATGGGTACCGGGGTCGTTATGGCAGTGATGCTCCTCGGGATGTTCCTTATTGCTGGCCTTCCTTGGTCCTACTTCTTCTCCGTCTGCCTATTGGGTGCTTTGGCTGTGGTTGCGCTGGTGATCCAGTCACCCTCCCGACTGGTTCGTTTCGAGGCGTGGCTGAATCCTTCTGCCGCTGACCCCATGGGCGTAAATTGGCAGTACCAGCACGGGACCTGGGCACTTGCCTCCGGGGGTATTTGGGGCACTGGGCTCGGGCGTTCCAAGTTGAAGTGGAGCTGGATCCCCGAGGTGGAAAACGACTTTATTTTTGCTGTCATTGGAGAGGAACTTGGACTATTTGGGGCACTTTTCGTGATCGCCCTGTTTTTGATTATGGGACTTGCGATGTTCACGATTGCCAAACGTCAGACCAATTCTTTTTCTCGAAACTTGGTGGTTGGCGTCATGCTTTGGATTGTTATGCAGGCGATGATTAATATTTCTGTTGTGCTTGGCCTGCTGCCTGTTCTTGGGGTGCCGTTGCCCTTGATTTCTGCCGGAGGCTCGTCCCTAATTTCAACCTTGGCAGCCATTGGCGTGGTTCTGGCTGTTGAGCGAGACCGCGTTTCTAAATTGGGGCGGTCGGCAGCTTGAGTACTTTTTTATTGGCAGGCGGCGGCACAGGCGGGCATGTAAACCCCTTATTGGCGCTCGCGGAAGAACTTCGTAATCAAAAGCACGATGTCATTGCACTGGGCACAAAAGAGGGCTTGGAATCGCGGCTTGTTCCAAATCGTGGGTTTGAGCTTGTGACAATTGCCAAATTGCCGCTGCCGAGGAAACTATCCCCAAAAATGTTTGCCTATCCATTTCGTTTGGCTGTTGCCTCGTTCGAGGTAGCACGCCTTATCAGAAGCAGAAAGATTGAATGCGTCGTTGGCTTCGGCGGTTACGCCTCTGCTCCGGCCTATCTTGCAGCTTGGGTAACCAGGACGCCGCTGGTCGTTCATGAGGCGAATGCGCTTGCGGGCTTTGCCAACAAATTGGGCGCTCGCCTCACCAAATTTGTTGCGGTGACTTTTCCAAATAGCAACCTTCGAAATGGCGTCCTGACCGGAATGCCTATTCGCAAAGAAATTGTGACTTCGGCGGAGAGCTATGACAAGCAGCAAGCCAGGGTTGAAATGGGACTGGATCCAATGCTGCCAACACTTTTGGTCACCGGCGGCTCGCTGGGGGCTAAGACCATCAATGACACTATTTTGGCGAGCCTAGATCACTTGATTGCAGCCGGCGTGCAGGTGCTACACATCGTGGGCGAGGCGGCCGGGCTAGATGATTACTCGAAGCCGGGGTATGTGCGCATGAGCTATTGCAACGCCATGGACGTTGCCATAGCAGCCAGTGATTTTGCCGTTTCCAGGGCGGGCTCTTCGACAGTGTCTGAATTTGCAGCCTGCGGCCTTCCAGCTTTATATGTCCCTTATCCGGTGGGCAATGGCGAGCAGCGACTCAACGCGACATCTCTGGTTCAAAGCGGCGGCGGGTTGATTGTGGACAATGCTAGCTTCACTCCTGCCTTCATTCTCCAGACACTAATACCCGTGCTTTCAAAAAAATCTGACCTTGCCAAAATGTCAAAAGCAGCCAAGGAGATATCAATTGCGAATGCGACAGAGCGTCTTGGCAATTTAGTTTCAAAAGCGATGAATACTAGTACTCGTGATTAAGCCAGACTTTAGCCAAGCAATCCCAGCAGATTTAGGCAACTGCCACTTCATCGGCATCGGCGGATCTGGGATGTCGGGCATCGCAAGGCTACTTTTCCAAATGGGACACAAGGTGAGCGGCTCGGATGTGAGAACAAGCCCAAACGTGGATGCTCTGACAGCCATGGGAATCGAGGTTTCAATCGGTCACGCGGCTGCGAATCTGGGCGAAGCAAATACCGTTGTTGTGACTTCCGCGCTCTGGGAAACCAACCCAGAACTCCTTGAGGCAAAAGCAAGAGGTCTGCCAGTGCTCCACCGTTCCGCTCTGTTGGCTCATCTAGGCTCGTCCGGCACTCTAATTGCAGTTGCCGGGGCCCACGGTAAAACCACCTCTACAGGCATGGTTGTGACCGCGCTAAGCAAATTGGGAGCGGATCCAAGCTTTGTCAACGGTGGAGTTATTCAGGAGTACCAGTCTTCTAGCGCCTTCGGTTCTGGAGAGCACTTTGTGATCGAGGCAGACGAATCTGACAGCAGCTTTTTGCATTATCAAACAAGTGTTGCGTTGATCACCAATGTTGATCCAGACCACCTCGATCATTTCGGGTCTCTCGAAGCTTTCCAGGACGAATTCGTCAAATTTGCCACTGGTGCGTCCGACTTTGTCGCTATTTCAGTTGATGACGAGGGCGCTGACGCTGTTCTGAAAAAGCTTAGTAGCACGAATGTCATCGGTTTTGGGGCTTCGGAGTCTGCCGATGTCCGCCTCACAAGAATTGATGCAAGTGGGCCTCGGGTAAGTTTCTCGATTGCCTATGAGGGCGAGCTCATCAAAGCGACACTGAAAATCCCGGGGGAGCACAACGCTCAGAACGCAGCGGGCGCCGTTGCGGTTTTAGTTGGTCTTGGCTTTGACTTCGGGAAGTCGGTCGCAGCTGTGTCCGAATTCGGGGGCACTGATCGCAGGTTCCAGCTCCATGGGAATAGGCGGGGCGTAAGCGTTTATGACGATTTTGCACATCACCCGACCGAGGTCGCCGCCGCTCTTAGGGCGGCTAAGGCGAGTGTCGGAAACGGCAGAATCATCACGGTTTTTCAGCCGCACCTGTTCAGCCGCACCAGAATTTTTTATCAAGAGTTTGCCGAAGCGCTCAAAATCAGTGACGTGGCTATTGTGACGTCGATATATGCCGCTAGGGAAGATCCAGAACCTGGGGTGACTGCAAATTTGATAACTGACCTTGATCCTGAGCACAAGCAGTTGATGCTTGTGCCGGAGTGGGAGGATGTCCCGGGCGTTGCTGCAAGCATCGCGCGTGAGGGTGATTTTATCTTGACTATGGGCTGCGGCGATATTTACAAGATGGTTCCTGCATTACTAGAAGCCCTGGAGGCGTAGTTGAAGCGTCCAGAACGCGAACTGCTGGGGCAAGAAAAAAGACGGCTGCGCGGCGCCAAGCCATCCGCAGCACTTGCGCGAACGCGACTTGGCCAATTCGGGGTTTGGGGTCGAATCCTTGCGGTTTTTGGGCCAATTTCGTTGACCGCGATAGTTCTAGCCAGCTTCTTAACGCCGATGCTGGCGGTCGAGAAAATTCATTTTGTTGGAAATGAACGCATCCCGAGTGATGAACTCGAATCAGCGCTGGAATCGCTTTATAAGCGGCCAATGACCACAATCAATGATGATGAGGTCGCTTTACTGCTCGGCGATTTCCCACTCATTGAGACTTTCGCAACGCAGGCCGAGCCCCCTCACACATTCAGAGTAAGCATTCGAGAGCGTCAGCCTATTCTCATTCTTGTTAGGCAGGGAAAGAACTTTCTCTATGACGCCGCAGGGGTACAAATTGCAGCGACCGATGAAATAGCAAATTACCCATTCGTGGTCTTTGCAGGGAATCCGATAGAGAATCCAAAGTATGCAACCGCGGTTGATTTACTGCTTTCGCTTCCGCTGGAAACATACAGCCAGGTGTTTTCAGTCGAGGTTTCAGAGGCCATGACTGTCAAATTGGTGCTTAGAGAATCAAACCTAAATGTGTTGTGGGGCTCCACCGATGAGGGGCTTTTGAAGTCCGAGGTCTTGGCTTCACTTCTTGGAACTGGATTAGAAAACGCGCTCACGATCGACGTAAGCTCGCCCAATGCGCCAGTTGTGCAGTACCCAAACTCATAATCGCCGATTCGTTTGCGACACGCCCAAGAGCTTGGGGCGTATTCGTTGGTTTCGCGCCTAATTTCTAGGCGCAAATCGAATACTCGTTGAAAAGCTAAGCCTCAGCCTTAGCTTGAGACTTTTTCACAAGGAGGCAACCGTGTCACAAACCCCGAATTACCAGGCAGTCATAAAGGTCGTTGGCGTCGGAGGCGGAGGCGTGAACGCGCTAAATCGCATGGTTCAGTCCGGCCTGCGAGGCGTTGAGTTCGTTGCAATAAACACCGATGCTCAAGCGCTTTTGATGAGTGACGCGGATGTCAAGCTAGACATTGGCCGCGACATAACACGGGGCCTAGGAGCGGGCGCAGACCCTGAGGTCGGCAGGCGAGCAGCCGAGGAGCACGAGGGAGAGATTGAAGCAGCCTTGAAGGGTGCTGACATGGTATTCGTGACCGCAGGAGAAGGTGGCGGAACTGGAACCGGCGGAGCGCCGGTTGTGGCCAGAATTGCCAAGCGCTTGGGCGCTCTGACTGTTGGTGTAGTGACACGCCCATTTAATTTTGAAGGTAAGCGCAGGGCTGTTCAGGCAGACGAGGGAATCAGCTCACTTCGCGAAGAGGTGGACACTCTGATTGTTGTTCCGAACCAGCGCTTACTCGAGATGGCAAATAAGAAGATTTCCGCACTGGAAGCTTTCATGACCGCTGACGATGTTCTGCGTGCCGGAGTGCAGGGCATCAGCGATCTAATCGTGGTTCCCGGACTAATCAACCTTGACTTCAATGACGTCAAGTCGGTTATGCAAGGTGCCGGAAGTGCACTTATGGGCATCGGTACTGCCAAAGGTGAAGACCGTGCAGTCAGAGCCGCAGAGATTGCTGTTTCCTCTCCATTGCTCGAAGCCACGATTGAAGGAGCTCACGGTGTGTTGCTTCTGGTTCAGGGAGCCTCTGACTTGGGTCTGCATGAGATCGATGATGCCGCTCGCCTGGTACAGGAGGCAGTCCACCCTGAGGCAAACATCATATTTGGTGCCACGATCGAAGATACTCTTGGCGACGAGGTGAGAATCACGGTTATCGCAGCTGGATTTGACGGCGGAGAGCCCAAGTATCGGAAGTTCGAAGCTAGCGCACTGGGCGTCGCGGCACTCGCGGCAGTCACCGAAACTGCTAACTCCGCCCCAGAATCTTTGGACCCAGCGTTCGATGCAACCGTTTCTCCTGAAGAGATAGATGTTCCAAGCTTTGTAGCCGAAGACGCCGAAGATTCTGAAGAACTGAAAGAAAAGGTTTCAGCTCCTGGCTTCTTTGGTGACGACTTGGATTTGCCTGAATTTTTCCGTTGATTTCGCTTGAGTCCCGCTATCAGGAGGTCCTGGACCGCGTAAACGCGGCGACGAAAGCATCGGGGCGTGAACTTACTGAAGTTGAACTTGTGGTTATCACTAAGACCCATCCAGCAAGCGTCGTAGCTGAGCTGATGGATCTCGGTCACAGGGTTTTTGGTGAAAATAAGGACCAGGAAGCAAAGCCAAAAGCGTTAGCCGTGGCCGAGCTAAGGCCTGAATCGAAGGCGAGCTGGCATTTTGTCGGGCAATTGCAGTCGAATAAGGCGAAGAGCGTGCTTTCCTATGCCACTGCAATTCACTCCCTGGATCGGGCAAGTTTGCTCAAGGAGCTTGCCAAGCAGCTTTCCGCAGCGGATTCTCAGGTCTCAGGCTTTATCGAACTCAACTTGACGGACGACCCGAATCGAGGAGGCGTTGCACCAGAATCCCTTGCGATGCTTGCTGACAAGGCAGCAGAAGTTGACGGACTCTCGATACTTGGAGTCATGGCGGTTGCCGGTTTGGATGTCGATCCTCGGGTGGATTTTGCCAGGGCAATGCGCGCAAGCGCTGAACTTCAGAAATTGTTGCCCACGGCCACTGCGGTTTCTATGGGCATGAGCGCTGATTATGAACTTGCAATCGAAATGGGAGCGACACACGTCCGTGTTGGTAGCGCAATTACCGGCCCCAGGGGAAACAACTAATAGTCTTTGACCAACAAACTAGGAGTAAAAATGGGCATCGTTAGTTCGACAATGAATTATTTTGGTTTTGGAAGCTCAGAAACGGCTAAGTCTGAACCGGCCAAGCCACGTTCCAGTGCCCCTAGGCCTAGAAGGTCATCGGACATGTCTGAAATCGTCACGCTAGAGCCCAAGTCTTATGCCGACGCCAAAGAGGTAGCTTCTCACTTTCGAACTGGCGTCCCAGTCATCGTGAACATCGGCGATCTGAGCGAGGCTGACGCAAAGCGCATCGTTGATTTCATGCTTGGATTGAAAGAGGGCCTTGAGGGTCACCTCAGGAGGGTTACAGCGAAAGTCTTCTTGCTGAGCCCTTCACATGTCTCAGTCTCAGACTCTGATTCTGAGCTTGAAGACGTCGATACCGAAGGCATTAGTTAGTTATATGTCGATTATTGGTCTGGCTCTTTATTGGGTGCTTCAGCTTTTCTTCTACGCAATGATTATCCGATTCATCGCGGAGCTTGTCATGAGCGTCAACCGCGGATGGAAGCCAAAGGGCTTGCTGTTGCCAGTTTTTGACATCTGCTACACCGTAACCGACCCACCGTTGAAGATTTTGCGGCGCTATATTCCGCCACTTCGACTCGGCCCGATAGCTTTGGATTTAGCCTGGACCGTCTTGTTAATTGCGGTCCTTATTTTGCAGAGCTTTGCGCGTGGGCTGTAACTGCGAATAACATAGGGACCGAGCTCCAAAAAAAACTTAGAAGAGGTAAAGCATGGCGATGTCGCCCGAGGATATTCTCAGCAAGCGGTTTCTCACAACAAAATTCCGCGAGGGCTATGACCAAGATGAGGTTGACGACTTCCTAGACGAGGTTGTCCTTGAGTTCCGACGCGTTCTTTCTGAGAATCAAGACCTCAAGTCCGACGGCAGTTCACCACTGGAGGCGCTGTCTAACCCGTCTCGAGCAGCAGACTTCCCCGTGGCAAGCGACGTTGTGGATACTGGCGCGCTCGAGGGCACAGACTCCTCTAAGAGCATTATTGAGCTTGCTCAGAAGCTCCACGAAGACCACGTTCGTGACGGTCAAGTAAAGCGGGACCAATTAGTCCGTGATGGCCAGGAACAGGCTGCACGGCTCATTCGTGATGCAGAAGCAGAGTCGCGAGAGATAAACGGGAAGCTCGAGCTTGAAAAAAAGCAGATTCTCGAAAAGATAGAAGAACTTAAGTTGTTCGAATCTGAGTATCGCGAAAAGCTTCGTCACTACATTGAGGACCAATTGGCGACATTGGAAATAGAAGGAGTTTCGGCACCGGCAATTGATAACGATGTTTCAGCCGAAATTCCAACAGTGAGTTCTTCTGGGGAACCTTTGACTGACTTTGACCTACCTGAAACTGATCCCGAGGGTGCCAAAAACTAAGGGCGGCGCCAAGCGAGTACTGCTCTACCTTGGTACCGCAGTTGCAGTAGTGGTAGTCGACCAGCTAACGAAATTCTGGGCTGAAGCTAACTTGACTGCGCAGTCGGTTCCTGTCCTCGGAGAAATTCTAAGGTTTCGGCTGGCTTATAACGATGCTGCAGCATTTTCACTTGGAGTTGGTTCCACATGGGTATTGAGCCTTATTTCGATTGCCGCCACCATCGCACTTTTGATCTACGGACCAAGGGTTAAGACCGGTTATTGGGCGGTAATAGCCGGATTTGTGCTCGGGGGAGCAGCTGGCAATGGAATCGACAGGGTCTTCAAGGACCCCAGCTTTATGAACGGACACGTTGTGGACTTCATTCAGATTCCATACAATTTTCCAATCTTCAATCTGGCCGATAGCTTTCTAGTCATTGGTGTGATTCTTGCAGTTGTCCAGACGGCTCGTGGGGATGAGATCGGTGGCGGGCGTGCAGCCTAAAATGCTTCCGGTTCCTCCAGACATGGCGGGCCTTCGAGCGGACGCTGGCATAGCAAAGATGCTTGGTTTATCAAGAACCCAGGTTGCCGAACTCATACAATCGGGCTCAGTTTCGCAAAATGGCCAACCTGTTGGAAAGTCTGACAGGCTAATCGACGGTGCTCTGGTTGAGGTTCTCTTGATCGAGACGAGGGCAAATATCGAGGTCAGTGCCGAGGATGTTGCGTCTCTAAAAATTGTTTTCCAAGATGAGCACATCATTGTCATCGACAAGCCTTCGGGTGTCGTATCTCATCCTTCGCAAGGATTTCTAGGTCCGTCTGTTCCGGGCGTTCTGTTGGCAAGAGGAATACAACTAACAACCTCCGGAGCCCAGGAGCGACAGGGCATTGTCCAGCGCCTAGACGTCGGTACCAGTGGGCTCATGGTTCTGGCTAAGTCAGAGGCTGCTTACTCCAACTTGAAGCAGGCATTTCGAGATCGGGTGGTCAAGAAGACTTACCACGCTCTGGTTCAAGGTCACCCTGATCCTTCAGCTGGCACGATTGACACTCCAATTGCCAGGAGTACGAAGCATGACTATAAGTTCACCATTTCTCCCGATGGCAAGGCGGCCGTCACGCATTATGACACGCTGGAAATGCTTCCTGCAGCGGCGTTGGTGCAGGTGGGGCTAGAAACGGGTAGAACTCATCAAATTCGGGTTCATTTCGCCCACTTTAGGCATCCGCTGGTGGGTGACCCACTCTACGGAGCTGACCCAAAATTGGCCAGGGCCCTTGATCTAGATCGCCAGTGGCTCCACGCTAAGAAATTGGGCTTTGAGCATCCGATTTCAGGTGAATTTGTTGAGTTTGAGTCTGATTATCCTTTGGATTTAGAAATCGCCCTCAATCGCCTTCGTGAAGTGAACTTTCGCCTCTAACATAGGGGTTCTAAGAAAGGTGAGGTATGTCTGATAAGTCATTCGTTCACCTTCATAACCACTCCGAGTACTCGATGCTGGATGGCGCGGCAAGAATCAAGCAGCTAGTTGCCAAGGCAGCTGAAATGGAAATGCCGGCAATTGCGATAACAGACCATGGGAATAGCCATGGAGCGTATGAGTTCTGGAAACAGGCCACAGCACACAACATCAAGCCGATTATCGGTATTGAGGCCTATTTGGCTCCCGGCAGCAGGAAAGATAAAACTAGGGTTCGCTGGGGCGATGGTGGTGGTGATGATGTTTCCGGTGGAGGTGCGTATAGCCATCTAACTATGTGGGCCACAAACAACGATTCGATGCAAAACCTCTTTCGGCTTTCCTCAGAGGCGTATCTGTCCGGCTACTACTTCAAGCCGCGCATGGACCGTGAGCTTCTTTCACGGTATGGACAAGGGCTAATTGCGTCGACGGGCTGCCCCGGAGGCGAGGTTCAGACTAGGTTGCGTCTTGGTCAGTACAAGGAAGCACTAGAAACTGCTTCTGAATTCAGGGACATCTTTGGCAAGGGTAATTATTTTGTTGAAGTTATGGACCATGGATTGGAAATTGAAAAGCGAGTTCGGGATGACCTGCTCCGGCTCGCGAAGGACCTCGATTTGCCGCTGGTGGCAACAAACGATCTTCACTACACCGAGAAAGAAGACTCAGTCGCCCACGATGCTTTGCTGTGTGTCCAGGTTGGCTCAAACCTCGATGATCCAAATCGATTCAAGTTCGAATCACAGGAGTATTACCTGAAGTCTGCCAAGCAGATGCGCGACCTATTTTCAGAAATTCCAGAGGCAGCAGACAACACTCTGTTGATCGCCGAGCGAAGTGAAGTCAATTTTGCAAAGCGCGACCTCATGCCAAGGTTCCCAGTCCCAGAGGGTGAGACCGAAGCAAACCTCTTTGAGCGCGAGGTTTGGGAGGGCATGAGTCAACGGTTTCCCAACGGTTACTCCGATGATCACAAACGGCAAGCCGCCTATGAAATTGATGTCATTAAGACCATGGGGTTTCCAGGCTATTTCTTGGTGGTCTCTGACTTCATCAGGTGGGCCCGCAAGCAGGGGATCCGAGTCGGGCCCGGCAGGGGCTCTGCCGCAGGCTCTGTTGCCTCTTACGCGCTTGGAATCACGGAACTTGACCCATTAGAGCATGACCTAATTTTTGAACG
Source organism: Aquiluna sp. (assembly GCA_029241985.1). Taxonomy (GTDB): domain Bacteria; phylum Actinomycetota; class Actinomycetes; order Actinomycetales; family Microbacteriaceae; genus Aquiluna. The sequence continues at coordinate 37,496 of JAQWUU010000029.1, forward strand.
CTTCTTGAACCCTGAGCGCCTTTCAATGCCAGATATTGATGTTGACTTTGACGATCGACGGAGGCCTGAGGTTATTCGTTACGTCACCGAGAAATATGGCGACGACCGAGTTGCACAAATTGTGACCTTTGGCACCATCAAGGCAAAGCAGGCCCTAAAGGACGCCGCACGAGTTATGGCTCTGCCATATTCGGTTGGCGAGAGATTAACCAAGGCGATGCCACCCATGGTGCTTGGTCGCGACATAGCACTTGGAGATTTAGTTGATCCTAAATCTGAGCGCTACTCTGAGGCCGCTGAGTTTCGGGAAATCATCGAAACTGACTCTCAAAGTCAAGAGGTCTTCAAGCTAGCCCGAGGACTAGAGTCCCTCAAGCGCCAATGGGGAGTTCACGCCGCAGGTGTGATCATGTCAGCAGAGCCGCTGATGGACGTCATCCCAATCATGAAGCGTGAAGAGGATGGCGCAATTATCACTCAGTTTGACCAGCCTCCCTGCGAGGAGCTCGGTCTTCTCAAAATGGATTTTCTGGGCCTTCGGAACTTGACTGTGATTGACGATGCGCTGCAAAACATTCTCCAAAACCGCGGTGAGACTGTGGTTTTGGAAGGTTTAGATATGAACCAAGACCAGAATACGTTCGACTTGCTGTCTCGCGGCGACACACTCGGCGTCTTTCAGCTAGACAGCGACAACATGCGCTCACTCCTGAGACTCCTAAAGCCATCAGAATTCGAGCATATTTCGGCTGTTATCGCGCTCTACCGGCCGGGACCCATGGGTATGAACTCTCACACCAACTACGCCCAACGCAAAAATGGGCTGCAGGAAATTGAAGGAGTCCACCCTGAGCTGGCCGGACCGCTGGAGGAGATTTTGGGTCCAACCTACGGCTTGATCGTCTATCAGGAGCAGGTAATGGCCGCCGCGCAGAAAGTTGCCGGATATTCGCTGGGACAAGCTGACCTTCTCCGACGTGCGATGGGAAAGAAGAAACCGGAAGAGCTAGAAAAACAGTTTGAAATTTTCAGCAATGGTATGAAGGAAAACAAGTTTTCGGACGCGGCAGTAACTGCGCTGTGGGACACGCTTCTTCCGTTCGCGGATTACGCCTTCAACAAGGCACACTCTGCAGGTTATGGCGTGCTTTCCTATTGGACCGGATATCTAAAGGCAAACTACCCAGCTGAGTTCATGGCTGCTCTGCTTACTTCGGTTGGAGACTCCAAAGACAAACTTGCCATCTACTTGAATGAGTGCCGAAGGATGGGCATCCAGGTGCTCCCGCCGGACGTGAACGAGTCAATTGGGGTCTTCGCAGCTGTTGGCGAGAGTATTCGATTTGGGCTTGAAGCGGTTCGAAATGTCGGTCACAACGTTGTTGCTTCAATAATTCAGGCCAGAACCGATGAGCAATTTACTAGCTTCGATGATTTCCTCACGAGAGTAGGGCAGCAGGCGGCAACGCGCAGAGTTGTGGAGTCCTTGATAAAGGCCGGTGCCTTCGACACTCTCGGCCACACCAGACGTTCATTAATGGCCATTTTTGAAGAGGCAATTGAAACGGCGACAGTTAAGCGCAAGCAAACAGCCAATGGCCAGGTTGATTTGTTTGGGGGAGTGCTTGACGATGATCCTTCGGTAGTTCAAGTTCCAGGACTACCAGAATGGACAAAGCGCGACCTGTTAGCACATGAACGAGAGATGCTCGGGCTCTACGTTTCTGACCACCCGCTGGCAGGGCAGGAGTCCCTGCTAATGCGACACAGCGACATGGGAACAATTGCGCTCAAGGAAAGTGATATCCAAGACGGCGAAACTGTAACTTTGGCCGGATTGATCACGCAGGTTCAGCATAAAGTTGCCCGCTCCAGTGGAAACCAATACGGCCAGATCACTTTGGAAGATTTCTCGGGGGAAATCAACATCATGTTTATGGGTAAAACCTACTTGGCAAACAAAGAACTGTTGATGGCCGACCAAACTGTTTCTGTCAGGGGTCGAATATCTAGGCGTGATGAAGAGATCATGCTTCAGGCCTACTCAATCGATGTTTTGGACTCGGGACGCGAAGACGGTGGGGTTCTGAAGCTAAGAATCTTGGAAAGCCTTGCAACTAAAGAGCGCCTAACAAAGCTGGGTGCGATTCTCGATGCAAATCCAGGACCCTGTGAAGTTCAGGTAAGGCTTGTCGGTTCGACGGACCGCCACTTTATGCTTCCACAACGGGTTGCGGTTGGTCATGATTTGTTTGGTGAGCTGAAAGCTCTGCTCGGGACTGACGCCGTCAGCTAGAAATTATCTATGAGCCTGTCGCCAACGGTGTGATAGCCCCTTTGGAAGTAAACCAGTGGCTCTTTGGGTGATCGAGTCTGGTGAGCTGATTCGGCGCTGAGAACAACCAAGGCATTGGCTTCAACTTCGATTTTGTTGACAACCCTGGCCAACAGCACCGAAGAGGCATCCAAGAAAATAGGTGTTGATTCAGGTCCGATCCCAAAATCGTTATCGGCAAATCGCCCCTCTTTGCCTGCGGCTAGTTTCTGTGCCAGTGCCAAGTTGTCGGCATCAAGGGTGTGAATCGCAAGCAGCTTGCCCGGCCTTACATGCTGGTAGGTAGAGGCACCCTGAGCAATGTTTAGTGATACCAGCGGAGGGACAGAGCCCAGTGAGGTGACTGAAGAGGCTGTGAAACCAATCGGGTTTCCCTCTGCATCAGTTGAGGTCACGATGGAGATTCCGGTTGCATGGTTTCTGAAAACAGCTTTCAATGCTTCGCTGCCAGTTAGGTCAAAGTAGTCAGTGTCAATAGTCATGTCCAGATAAGGTTAGGGCATCAAAAAATATTTAGCGGGGCCAAAACTTGCGAAAAATTGAATTCTTATCAGCCGTGACACCGTCACAAGTTGCAAAGCAGTTGCCTCGTGCCCTGGTTTCGATTGATTCAGTCAAGGATTCTGTCTTGCAAATCATCTCCGAAGTGCAAAATGAGTCTCTAACAGCCCTAAAGCGACATGCACTGAGTTTCGACGGTCTTGAGAACGTTTCCTTTCGCGTTCCGGCGGAGAAGCTAACCCAAGCGTTGGCAGATCTTGATCCAGATTTACGCAAAGCGATAGAAATTTCAATCGAGCGAGTAAGGAAAGTCTCCATAGCGACAATGCCCAAGAGTGTTTCCGTAGAAGTGACACCCGGCGGCTTTGTGTCTCAACACTACGTGCCTATCGACTCAGTTGGGCTCTATGCCCCTGGCGGTAAAGCTGTCTACCCGTCGAGTGTGGTCATGAACGTTGTTCCAGCTCAAGTGGCGAATGTGCCAAGAATAGCGATCACATCTCCTGCACAAGCCAATGGGTTCCCTCACCAAACCGTGATGGCAACCTGCGCCTTGCTGGGTGTTGACGAGGTCTACTCGATGGGTGGTGCTAGCGCGGTTGCCGCCTACGCCTTTGGAATACCAGAGATTGATCTTGCCCCGGTTCAAATGGTCACTGGTCCCGGGAACATTTTTGTGGCTGCTGCAAAAAGGGCTTTGCGCGGGGTTATTGGAATCGATTCGGAGGCCGGTCCAACAGAAATTCTGATACTTGCAGACGCAACGGCTAACCCAAAGTTCATTGCCGCGGATCTTATTTCTCAGGCCGAACATGATGGGAGTGCTGCGGCAGTGCTGGTGACAGACTCAAAGGACCTTATTGAGGCGGTCGAGGCCGAGCTTGCAATCCAAATCCCAAAGGCTGCAAATGTAGAGCGCATTCAGGCCTCACTGAATGGAATTCAATCTGCACTGGTGTTGGTCCAAGACATTTCTGTAGGAATTGAAATTGCGAATGAATACGCAACTGAGCATTTAGAGATTCAGACCAAGGACCCAGAGGCTGTCGCAAAGCAAATCAAGAATGCGGGTGCGGTATTCGTGGGCGATTACTCACCTGTCAGCCTGGGTGATTACCTCGCAGGATCCAATCACGTGCTTCCAACGGGTGTTCAGGCTAAGTTCAGCTCAGGTCTCTCGGTAATGACGTTTCTGCGCAGTCAGCAGCACATCAGCTACTCGAAAGCTGCTCTGTCAGAAACAGCGCCAGCGCTTGAGGTATTCTCAAAGGCTGAAGGGCTTGAGGCCCACGGCCGAGCTGCAATTATTCGACAAGAGGAGTTCTGATGCATTGTCCATTTTGTCGCAACTCAGACTCGAGGGTAATTGACTCAAGGACTAGCGACGACGGGTCCGCAATTAGACGTCGGAGGCAGTGCCCAGAGTGTCAAAAGAGATTCACGACAATTGAGACAGCGAGCCTAATGATCACTAAGCGCAGCGGTGTGACTGAACCTTTCTCGAGAGACAAGATTGTTTCCGGAGTCCGCAAGGCTTGCCAGGGTAGACCAGTTACCGATGCTGATCTAGCGCTCTTGGCCCAACAGGTAGAAGAAGCACTGCGTGCTACTGGCGCCGCTTCCATCGAAGCTCAGGACATAGGACTTGCAATTCTGGAACCGCTCAGAAATCTGGATCACGTGGCCTTCATGAGATTTGCCAGTGTTTATCAGGCTTGGGATTCCCTCGAGGATTTCGAGACTGCCATCAAGAGCCTCAGAGGATAACGGTGTTTTACCGGTTCCTGTTCAGGGTATTCTTCGTCCGTCTGGACCCAGAGATTGCTCACGAACTGGTTGCATGGGCCATGAAGCTAGCGTCATCACTGGGGCTCTTGCGGGCCAAGAGGGTTGCGAAGACCCAAACAATAATGGGCATAGATTTTGAGAACGCCTTGGGTATGGCTGCCGGGTTCGACAAAAATGGAACTCTAATCAGACCTCTTCACGCACTGGGGTTCGGCCATGTGGAGATCGGGACGGTTACTCCTGTGGCTCAGGGCGGTAATCCGCAACCACGGCTCTTCCGACTTCCCAAAAACAAGAGTTTGATAAACCGAATGGGTTTCAATAATGATGGAGCTGAGGTAGTAGCTCGTCGGGTGAAGACGCTTCGAATGAAGCACAAGAATCTTCCCGTAATCGGGATAAACATCGGAAAAAACAAATCAACCTCTGAGCTGGATGCAGCAAGCGACTATCAAATGGCAGCAAAGCTGCTGGCTCCAGTTGCCGATTACCTGGTTATAAATGTTTCTTCACCAAATACTCAAGGCTTGCGCGATCTCCAACGAGTCTCAGCATTGCGCCCGATTCTTGAAGCGGTTCAATCGGAGTCTGGAGACAAGCCGGTTTTACTAAAGATCGCCCCCGATTTGGCCAATGATGAAATCTTGGAGATTCTTCAGCTTGCCATTGAGCTAAGCCTCGCGGGTCTTGTCTTGAGCAACACCACGATTTCTCGCGAGGGCTTAATCTCCGAGGCCAATGTTGAGCAGACTGGTGGTCTAAGTGGCCCACCGTTGGCTAGCAAGGCGCTCAAGACTCTGAAGCTCGTGCGAGAGCTGTCTCCGGCATCAATGGTCTTGATCTCCGTTGGTGGGCTAACCGACCGCGCTGACTTTACCGGCCGCATTTCCTCTGGAGCAAACCTTGTCCAGGGCTATACAGGCTTTGTCTACGCAGGCCCGCTTTGGGCGAGGCGTTTGACTAGAAGCTAGGGCCTTGTTTCTGGGCTCTTGTTCAGCTCGGGATCTGTAACGATCGAATTACCTAGAATCTGATCGATCGCCTTCATTATCTCTGCCGGAATTTCAACACCAGCAGCCGCGATGTTAGAGGCGATTTGCTCCGGCTTGGACGCCCCGACAATAGCCGCTGCAATATTTTTATTTTGCAATACCCAAGCTATAGAGAACTGGGCCAGAGTTAGGCCCAAGTCATCAGCCAATGGCTTGAGCTGCTGGACTTTCGTCAGAGTATCTTCGGACATGAATTTCTCCATGAAGCCACCAATTTCGGAATTTGCAGCGCGCGAATCGGCCGGAAGGGGTGCTCCAGGAAGATACTTACCCGTGAGTACTCCTTGGGCCAAAGGAGACCAAACTATTTGGGACAGCCCCATCTTTTGGCTCATTGGAACCACTTTTTGTTCAATAACCCTCCAAAGCATCGAGTACTGGGGCTGGTTGGAAATCAGCCGGTAGCCCATTTGAGAAGCGAGTTCTTGGCCTTGTTCAATCTGCTCGGCGTTCCATTCGGACACGCCAACGTAGAGCACTTTCCCCATGCGCACCAGGTCAGCAAAAGCCTGCATCGTTTCTTCTAGTGGTGTTTCATAGTCGAAACGGTGTGCCTGATAGAGGTCGACATAGTTAGTTTGAAGTCTTCTTAGCGAACCATCAATAGATTCCATAATGTGCTTGCGACTGAGCCCAACATCGTTTGGCCCCTTTTCAGCCACTGGCCAATAGACCTTGGTGAGGATTTCAAGGCCTTCGCGACGCTGACCCTTCAGGGCAGTTCCCATGACAGTTTCTGCGGCCTGGTTGGCGTAAACATCTGCGGTGTCAAACGTTGTAATGCCGCCATCTAGGGCCGCCTTAACAGTTTGGATTGCCTGCTGATCTTCAACCTGGGAGGCGTGAGTCAACCAATTGCCATAGATGATTTCTGAGATTTTTAACCCTGAATTGCCAAGATACCTGTGCTGCATTATTGCTCCCTAATTCGATCTATTGAACTAACTGTCTAATTTTGTGAACCGAGCGACCTGAGGTTTTGGAATCCTGAGTGAACGCATCTGGATTGAGCGCATCGCTCCGTACCAAGCAAGACCCTTTTCCATATTCTCTGCACCAAATTTAGCGGCCGTCTTTTTCTTGACTGCTTTACCAACAAGGAATGAATCTACAGCCACGATCGCGAATACGCCCCACATCGCAAACAATGCAATCAGCTGAATCTCATACGAATCGATGAATGTCAGCATGACGACCAAGAAAAGCATCGGTAGCACTAGCTCACCTGCCGTAAATCTCGCGTCAACTACATCTCTTGCAAATCTGCGCTGAGGCCCCTTGTCGCGGCCTCCGAGGTAGCGTTCCTCGCCGGCCATCATGCCCTGCCTAGCCTTCTGGCGTTCAGCGCGCACCTTTTCGTTGTCAACACGCTTCGCTTCTTTGCTTCGATCTCCAACGAGTGGTCTTTTTCTGGCTAGCTCTCTATCCTTGCGCGAAGGTGTTGGGCGGCCTTTGCCTGCCTGCGTCGGCTCTTGCTCTGTCATCTGATCCTCTTGTTTGTTTAGGGACTAGATTACTGCCATGGCGTTTCCTTCAATACCTATGAACCCTAGTTGGGTAGAACCGGCAAGCAAATTCGTTGACTCCCAGTTTCCAAGTGCAATTGGGTCACTTGGAAAGCTTGTGAAGATTCCTGGTATCGCTTGGCCAAGCTTTGACCCGGAGAACTTAGAACTGTCTGCAGCAGCAGTGGCAAATGAATTTCGAAATTTGGAGTTCTTTGACTTCGTTGACATCCGTCGCTCGTTGAAGCCGTCAGGTGAACAAGGTTCGCCGGCGGTTTTGGCTAGGCGTCAAGGTTCCCCGGATGCCCCGCATATCCTGCTTTACGCGCACCACGATGTCCAGCCTCCGGGAGATTTAGAGCTTTGGAATACAGCACCTTTCGAAGCAACGCTTGTGGGGGAGAGGCTCTTTGGAAGAGGAGCTTCCGACGATAAAGCAGGAATAGTTGCGCACCTGCATTCGATAAAGACCCTCATTGCACTGGTAAACAAGGTGAATTTGGGAATTACTGTCTTCATCGAAGGAGAAGAAGAGGCCGGCTCGGAGTCGTTTCCAGCATTTCTCGCTGATAACAAGGTCGATTTGGCCGCGGATCTGATTGTTGTTGCTGACAGTTCAAACTGGACTGAGGAAATACCGGCGTTGACGACCTCGTTACGCGGCGCCGTCTCACAAACGTTCACTCTTCACACCCTCGACCATGCTGTTCACTCAGGAATGTATGGCGGGCCCCTGCCTGACGCGGCAACGGCAATGATTCAGTTACTTGCAACCCTGCATGATCGCAAGGGTGATGTTGCCATCGAAGGCCTAACCTCAGTACTCACAGCCGGACCGGCAATGGACATCGAAGCATTCTCGGTTGCAGCAGGCCTACTGCCCGGCGTTGAAAGGATTGGGGGAAAACCCGTCACTCAACAAATCTGGGGAGAACCAGCAGTGACAATAATTGGCATGGATATTCCAGCTGTCGATGTTTCGTCCAATACTGCTCAACCTTCGATTCGCGCTCGTGTCTCACTGAGGCTATCGCCGAGCCAAGATCCGCAATCAGGCCTCGAAGCCTTGAAGGCACACCTTTTGAAGCACGCTCCCTATGGTGCGCGGGTAGAGTTCGGCAGGCACGAGGTCGGCCCAGGCTATCTCGCCAAAGATGGCTGGGCTGCCAACCTGGCGCACGAAGCATTGAGCGCTGCCTGGCCCAATAAAAGCGTGAACATCGGTATTGGGGGGTCGATACCTTTTATTTCCCAATTTGCAGCAGTCTTCCCGCAAGCCGAAATACTCGTCACAGGAGTTGAAGAGCCAGATTCAAGAGCGCATTCTCCAAACGAGTCTCAGCATCTGCCGACACTCAGGAGGGCAATCTTGGCGCAGAGCCTTATTCTCCTAAACGGGAATGACTTATTGAAATAACGCGTTAAACTACTCAACGGAGGTTCCAAAATGACTCAAGCCACAGCTCACGGCGTAAAGCTCACTGATTTTGCAGTAAACAAGGTCCGCTCGCTCCTTGAAGCAGAGGGGCGCGATGATCTTCGGTTGCGCGTGTCTGTTCAGCCAGGCGGATGTTCAGGCCTTATCTATCAGCTTTTCTTTGATGAGCAACTTGAAGAAATCGACGCGGTTGTTGACTTCAATGGCGTCGAGGTAGTTGTCGATCCGATGAGTGTTCCCTATCTAGACGGAGCTTCAATTGATTTTGAGGACACCATCCAAAAACAGGGTTTCACGATTGACAACCCGAATGCTGATGGCAGCTGCGCTTGCGGAGATTCTTTCAGCTAAAGCGCGGTTTTCGGGCGTCCCGGGACAACTCATCAGTTAGACTTGAAACACGTCTTAGGCGATGTTAGAAGGATATTTCATTGAGTAAAAACCGGTCTAGAGCAACTGCGATAGCTGCAATTACGGGGCTTTCCCTGCTGTTAGCTGGCTGCAGTCCAGAAATGCAAAGAGGGTTCCTGCCGGACGCCTCCGGTGTGACAAACCACACTGACAGAATCATTGGTCTCTGGACCACTTCGTGGATTGTGCTCTTGGCTGTTGGCGTTGTTTCTTGGGGTTTGATGGCTTGGGCCTTGATTGTTTATCGCCGTCGTAAGGGCGAGACTGGGCTCCCTGCTCAAATGAGATACAACATGCCAATTGAGACACTTTTTACAGTCGTTCCTCTTATTTTGGTGCTTGGCTTTTTCGCCTTCACCGCCAGGGACATGACCGCCATAGAGGCCAAAACTGAAAATCCAGATGTTTTCATCGAGGTAATTGGTAAGCAGTGGAGCTGGGACTTCAATTACGTAGACGACAACGTTTACGACAGCGGGATCCAGGCTCAGGTGGTTGGAAACCAGGACAATGTTCTAGAAACTTTGCCAACGCTATACCTTCCAGTCGGAAAGACGGTTCGGATAGATCTAAGCTCCAGAGATGTCATCCACTCATTTTGGGTAGTCGAATTCCTTTATAAGAAAGACATGTTCCCAGGACACACCAACAGCATGTATTTCACTCCTCTGCAAGAGGGCACCTACGTTGGAAAGTGTGCAGAATTATGTGGTGAGTACCACTCAATGATGCTTTTCAATGTGAAGGTTGTCTCTCAGACCGAATACGACGCTCAAATGTCAACTTTGGCAGCCCAGGGCAACGTGGGGCAGCTCTCAACCGAATACGACCGCAACCAGAATCTCCCTGGCGGAGATCCTGGGATTAGAGGCTAGGAAAAATGGCTACGATCACTGAAACCAGAACGAATCCGCCTGCTTTTACTCCAAAGCGCAGTAAAGGTGAGATTCTTGTCGATTGGCTGACTACCACCGATCACAAGAAAATTGGTTACCTCTACCTAATTACATCTTTCATGTACTTCCTGATTGCTGGCGTAATGGCGCTTGTAATTCGAGCGCAGCTAGCTCTTCCAGGCCTAGAGATCGTCGCAACCAAAGAGCAGTACAACCAGCTATTCACGATGCACGGCACAATCATGCTTTTGATGTTCGCGACACCGCTGTTTGCTGGTTTTGCCAACGTGCTAATGCCAGTTCAAATTGGTGCGCCAGATGTGGCCTTCCCAAGACTTAACGCGATCGCTTACTGGTTCTTTAGCTTCGGAAGCCTCATTGCAGTTTCAGGCTTCTTCACTCCTCAGGGAGCTGCCAGCTTCGGTTGGTTTGCTTATGCTCCGCTCTCGAACACGACGTTCTCACCCGGAATCGGTGGAGACCTTTGGGTATTTGGACTAGCACTCTCAGGTTTTGGAACAATCCTTGGAGCCGTCAATTTCATCACCACTGTAATCACGATGCGTGCTCCAGGCATGACAATGTGGCGCATGCCAATCTTTACCTGGAACACTTTGGTCACCTCAATCTTGGTAATCATGTGTTTCCCTCCTCTTGCTGCAGCTTTGTTTGCGCTTGGAGCAGACAGGCAATTTGGGGCTCACATTTTTGATCCAGAAAACGGTGGAGCCATGCTCTGGCAGCACCTGTTCTGGTTCTTTGGTCACCCAGAGGTTTACATCATTGCCCTGCCATTCTTTGGAATCGTTTCGGAAATCTTCCCTGTCTTCAGCAGGAAGCCAATTTTTGGTTACAAGACTCTCGTTTACGCGACAATCGCAATTGCAGCGCTGTCGATGACAGTGTGGGCGCACCACATGTACGTAACCGGGCAGGTGCTGTTGCCATTCTTCGCTTTCACCACGATGCTAATTGCGGTGCCCACGGGTGTGAAGATATTTAACTGGATCGGAACGCTCTGGCGAGGGTCCATAACCTTTGAGACTCCGATGCTATGGAGCCTGGGTTTCTTGGTTAGCTTCGTATTTGGAGGGCTTACCGGTGTGATTCTTGCCTCTCCGGCGCTTGACTTCCACATCTCTGACACTTACTTCGTTGTTGCCCACTTCCACTACGTTGTCTTTGGAACTGTGGTGTTCGCAATGTTTGCAGGTTTCTATTTCTGGTGGCCAAAATTCACCGGCAAGATGCTAAACGAACGCCTTGGAAAAATTCACTTCTGGGTTTTGTTTATCGGCTTCCACACCACTTTCCTAGTTCAGCACTGGCTTGGAGTTTTGGGCATGCCTCGACGCTACGCAACCTACCTGGTAGAAGATGGGTTCACTGAGATGAACCTGATCTCGACCGCCGGTGCGGCGCTGCTCGCTCTGTCGATGGTGCCATTCTTCTTCAATGTTTGGATAACCTACCGAACTGGCAAGAAAGTAGAGTTGAAGGACCCATGGGGCTATGGCCGTTCACTCGAGTGGGCTACCGAGTCACCAATTCCTCGTCATAACTTCCACTCGATTCCGCGAATTCGTTCTGAGTCGCCAGCTTTTGACTTGAACTACCCTGAACATGCCGCGCCGGAAGCGAAGGCTTCTTATAGCAAGGAGGGTATCTCCTAATGCGTTCGAATATTTGGGTCCTACTTGTTATGGCTGCATATTTCACGGTTGCAGACATAGGTTATGCAATCTGGTCGTATTTATACTTTGGGGCTGTAGAGCCGATCGGGACGGCAGCTATCGGGCTGCTCGTGATTCTGTCTCTATTCATCGCATTTTACCTTTACAGCGGTATGCGCAGAAGTGCAGTTCTACCTGAAGACAACCTGGATGGGGAAATAGCCGAGGATGCCGGCGAGGTTGGCTTCTTTAGCCCCTGGAGCTGGTGGCCAGTAGCGCTGGGCCTAGGAGCCGCACTGGTCTTCCTTTCATTGGCAGTAGGTTGGTGGCTTACATACATAGCCGTGCCGTTTGCAATAGTTGCAGTGGTTGGTTTTGTGTTTGAATACTCGCGCGGAGCACACGCTCACTAATTGATTGAGGCCCCATTCGTTGGGCCGAACCAAATTTGCCCATGCCTCTTCCTTGCATAAAGCGATCTGGCATGCTGAACCAGAAGGTCTAAACCATCTTTTACTGCCACTGAAGGCGGCTCAGGAGGGCTACATCTTTGGATGTCTCTCTGACGTCTCTGGAGCGAATCTGTCTTGAAGAATCGCATTGATCTAGTGGTGAAGCGATGATTGCAATTGGTCTTGCAGGTCCTGCGAATACAGCGTCGCCCATGCGATCAAGGACTGTTGCCTCAAGTATTTGGCAATCACTGTGTCGATTCACTTCATAAACCAGGGCGCCTCGGTGATGGCTTCTTGGGGAGTGGGTAAAACTAAACCCCAGGTGAAATGATCACCCGGGGTTTTAGTTCTGATTTTCTACTACGCCTTGATTGACTTCTGCTTCTTCTTTGGCTTTTCTGAAACAGCTGCAGGTGCATGATCTGCATGCGCTAGCTCGTACTCGGCCTTTGAAACTGGAGCAATTCGATCCTCGAAGTAGATCCGTGATACAGCAGAGCGGAGCCTGTTGCCTATAGTAATTTTTCCATTCTCATCGGGTCTTGCAAGAATGGGTTCGTAGTTCTTGTAGTCGACTAGTTTCCATAGCTCATACTCGTCCACTGGCTCGTGGACTTCGATGAATTCACCGTGAGGCAGACGCACAATTCTTCCAGTTTCGCGACCGTGAAGCACCATCTCGCGGTCCTTGCGCTGCAACGACAGGCAGGCTCGCTTGGTTACCCAGTAAGCAATTACAGGACCAATAATTAGCAAGATCTGCATTGCCACAAGCACCTGGTTCAGTGACATCTGGAAGTTTGTTGCAATGAGGTCTGTTGACGCTCCAGCCCAAAGAACGCCATAGAACGTTACTCCCGCAGCTCCGATGGCGGTTCTGGTCGGGTTGTTTCTTGGGCGGTCAAGAACGTGGTGTTCGCGCTTGTCCTTGGTCACCCAGTTTTCAATGAAAGGGTAGGCGGCGACAAGAGCCAAGAAGACCAATGAGACAACAAGTGGCACCATTACACCCATCGGGATGACGAAGCCGAAGACGGAGATGTCCCAACCTGACGGGGCAAGCCTTAGCGCTCCGTCTAGCCAGCCGATGTACCAGTCAGGCTGGGTTCCAGCCGAGACGGGGGAGGGGTCATAGGGGCCGTAGTTCCAAATCGGGTTGATGGTAAATGTCGCTGAAATAGCTGCGATTACACCGAATACCAGGAAGAAGAATCCACCAGCCTTGGCAACGTAGACAGGTGCTAGCGGGTAACCAACAACGTTGTCGTCAGTTCGTCCAGGACCCGAGTAGTGAGTGTGCTTGTGGATTATCACCATCATGAGGTGAACACCTATAAGCACGATGATCAGAGCCGGCACAATCATGATGTGGAGGCTGTAGAGTCTTGCGACAACCTCGGTGCCCGGGAACTCACCACCGAAGAAGCCAGAGCTGATTGCAGGGCCGATTAGCGGAATTCCCTTGATCATGCCGTCGATGATGCGCAGTCCGTTTCCGGAAAGAAGGTCATCCGGTAGCGAGTAGCCTGTGAACCCGGCTGCCATGCCCATTACGAAAAGCAAGAACCCAACCACCCAGTTCAACTCTCGTGGCTTACGGAATGCACCTGTGAAGAACACTCTAAGCATGTGAAGTCCCGCAGCTGCTACAAACAGCAGGGCTGCCCAGTGGTGAACCTGGCGCATAATCAAACCACCGCGAATGTCGAAGCTGATGTCCAGGCTTGATGCATAGGCGATAGACATCTGTGCACCCTTTAGGGGAGCGTAGCTACCGTCATAGTGAACCTCAGCCATCGATGGCTGATAGAAAAAAGTCAGGAAAGTTCCGGACAACACCAAAATCACAAAACTGTAGAGGGCGACCTCACCAAGCATGAAGCTCCAGTGGTCCGGGAAAACCTTCCGGCCGAACCCCTTCAGTACTCCAGCTACGCTTAGTCGCTCATCTAGGTAGTTCGCGGTGTTTCCAACGAAACCAGATTTCTTTTCAGTGGTATTAGTCATTTACTTCCTCATGTCCCAGAACGATGGACCAACAGGGTCCAAGAAGTCGCTTTGTGCAATTAGGTAACCTTCAGCATCGACCGCGATGGGAAGCTGAGGCAGTGGTCTTGATGCGGGGCCAAATACAACCTCACAGTGGTTTGCCAAGTCAAAAGTCGACTGGTGGCAGGGGCACAACAGGTGGTGCGTGTGCTGCTCATATAGAGCAACCGGACATCCAACGTGAGTGCAAATCTTCGAATAGGCAACAATTCCCTGGTAGCTCCAGTCGGCCTTGGCTGGGTCTTCGTTGAGATCACTCGGGTTCACTCGAACAAGAAGAACAGCCGCTTTAGCTTTTTCCTCGAGTTTGTGCTCTTCCATCTCGCTGAGGCCCTCCGGAATCACGTGAAATACTGATCCAATGGTGACATCCGATGCCTTGATTGGGATTCCGGTCGGATCTTTCGTGAGCCTGGTGCCGGGCTTCCACATCGTGTGTCGAAGAGTGTCTCCTACTACTGGTCCCAAGTCACCAAAGATAATAATCGCTGGAATCGGGAAGAATGCAATCGCTCCGTACATGCTGCGACGAATCAACTTGCGCCTGGTAAACCCTGACTCTCCGTCTGCGAGCTTTACTATCTCGAGAGCTTGAGCCCGGGTCTCATCTGAGCTTCTAGCCTGGTGGCGCATTTCTGATACTTCATTGTCTGGCATCAGAGTTTTTGCCCAGTGAACCGCTCCGAAACCGATTCCAAGCATCGAAAGAGCCATGCCTAGGCCCATCCACAGCGCGTTATTGCGAGTAGCTGACAAGTCACCGTCAATAATCGGGAACGCAAAGAAACCCCATACGGCAATGATTGCGCCAAGAACGCTGACACCGAACATTGCTGCAATTTGCTTTTCAGCAGTCTTGGCGTGCTTTTCGCTCTTGTCGGTCATGCGAACCCGGTGTGGTTCGATTCCAGGGTCTTTGATTGGTTTCTGTATGTCTTTTGCTAGCCCAGGGGAGTAGCTTTTTTCAATGTCGCTCATAGCTCTTCTCCTAGTTCGACTTCGCGCCAAGCCATACAGTGATGGCGATGATGAAACCTAACCCAAAGATCCACGTAAATAATCCCTCGGCAACCGGTCCGATGGATCCCAATTCAAATCCACCTACGGAGTCATTCTCTTCGATGTACATCAGGTAGGTAATGATGTCTTTCTTATCTTCTGGAGTGAGGTTTGAGTCATTGAAAACAGGCATGTTTTGTGGTCCAGTGACCATGGCCTCGTAGGTGTGCTTCGGGGTGACTCCGCCGAGTGCTGGAGCAAACTTACCCTCTGTCAGCGCTCCGCCGGCCCCAACCGCATTGTGGCACATGGCGCAGTTGATTCTGAATAGTTCACCACCGTGGGTTGGGTCACCGTCTCCACGCAAATATTCCTCGTCTGGAATCGCAGGCCCCGGAGCAAGCGACGCTACATAAGCGGCCATTGCAGAAATCTGCTCCTCGGTGAACTGAACTGGCTTCTTATAAAGCTGAGGTCCTGAACCTTGGCCCGGCATTCTTCCGGTGCCTACCTGGAAATCTACCGACGCAGCTCCAACACCAATGAGGCTAGGTCCGCCGATGGCACCCTCACCGTTGGTTCCATGGCAAGATGCGCAGTTCGCAAGGAATAACTTCCTGCCCTCTTCTACCTGCTCTGGAGATCCGACCTCGGAAATCACCACATTGGTCGCTGCCGCATAGCCACCTCCAGAGAGGATCAATCCAAGAAATACAACAATGCCGGCTGCCCAGGGGCGACGACGCATCGGTTTAGCTGAGTTCAAGTGCTTCTCCATTTGCTATCTGAGTACGTAAACGACTACGAAAAGGCCAATCCAGACTACGTCCACAAAGTGCCAGTAATAGGAAACCACAATCGCTCCCGTGGCTTCCTTGTGACCAAAGTTCTTGGCCGCGTAAGCCCTTCCAATGATTATCAGGAAGGCCACAAGCCCCCCGATAACGTGAAGGGCGTGAAATCCCGTGGTTATGTAAAAAGCGGATCCGTATGAATTTGAGCTGAGGCTTATGCCCTCTGAAACAAGCATTGCGTACTCCCATATCTGACCAGATACGAAGACAGCGCCCATGACGTAGGTCAAGAAGAACCACTCAACCATTCCCCATTTGGCTGGGGAGAGGCCCGTTCTGCGCGGCTGGAGTCGCTCAGCCGCGAACACACCGAACTGAGCCGTGAATGAGCTTGCAACGAGGATCAAGGTGTTGATCAGGGCAAACGGCACGTTCAAAATTTGTGCATCATTGGCCCAAAGGTCGGGAGCCCCAGCGCGAAGGCTGAAATACATGGCAAATAGGCCGGCAAAAAACATAACTTCGCTGCCAAGCCAGACGATAGTTCCTACAGATGTAGAACTCGGTCTATTGATGGCCATGGGCGCGACAGGTGCAGAAGTAGCAGACATGTTCTTAAGTTTACTCGACGGAACGGCGCTGAGCTCTGGAAAAAGCGAGGTTTTGGAACTTTTTTGCAAACTGTTTATGGTTCGCGATGGTTAGACTTTCAAAATGCACGAACACAGCTGGAAATCAATCCTCTCAGCGCTCATAAATGGCGAGAATCTAAGCCGAGAAGCATGCAGATGGGCTATGGCTGAAATCATGGCTGGTCAGGCGACAGACTCGCAAATAGCTGGTTTCATGCTGGGGCTCAGAACCAAGGGTGAAACAAGCCAAGAACTTGCTGGTCTGGTTGATGTAATGCTTGAAAACGCCACGAAACTTGAAATATCAGACGACGCCGTTGACATAGTGGGCACCGGGGGAGACCTGGTTGGAACCGTCAACATATCGTCGATGGCCTCTGTTGTGGCCCGGGCTGCCGGTATTCCAGTTCTGAAACATGGATCGAGAAGCGCTTCCGGGAAGACCGGGTCCTCTGAAATGCTGGAGAGACTCGGGATCAATTTGGAGTTGAGCCCCTCACAGGTGGTCGAAGTGTTTGAACAGCAGGGGATTACCTTCTTTTTCGCTCCCGTTTTTCACCCTGCCATGCGACATGTTGCTCGCGCCAGGAAAGAACTCGGTGTGCCCACGACGTTTAATTTTCTTGGCCCCCTTGCCAATCCAGTACAACCAATTGCAACAGCTCTCGGAGTTGCAAATTCAAAAATTGCGCCCCTTATGGCTGCAGAACTTGCCCAAAGAGGAAGAACCGCATTGGTTTTTAGGTCCAATGATGGGCTGGACGAGCTCAGCACCACCGCATTAAACACGATTTGGCAGGTTGTTGATGGCGTTGTGGAGGAATACGCATTTGACGCTGAAGCTATTGGGGTGCCGCGATCCAGCCAGGAGCAGTTGCTGGGGGGCGACGCTGAACATAACTCGAGAGTGGCAACCAGCCTGTTCCAAGGCCTTGATTTTAAAAAATCCTCAGCCATCAGTGATATCGTCTGCTTGAACGCTGCCGCTGGAATTGTCGCTTACGAACTTGCCAATGACCATCAACAGCGGTTTGTTCCACTTGAAGACAGACTAAAAGCAGGATTTCTTGCCGCCAAGTCAGCCATCTCCGGGGGTATGGCCGAAACCACAGCCCGGGAATGGGCTAAAGCCACTCAAGCCTTCTAACATGCCAAACCCATCGGGGAGCGTTCCAGGATTAACTACTTGACATAATGTTTATTATCGGCGTTTATGGGAAGTGATCGGGCCGTCCTCGAGAGGGCTGTTGCTAGACGCGACCGGACTTGTCTGCAAGCCCAAATAGACGCATTGAGAGCTGGTTTAGGTAGCCAATAGACAGCGCAAATAGCAGTGTGCCCTCACGAACTTGACCTCCCAGCAGGAATCCGATTGTGA
The DNA here is from genome assembly GCA_029241985.1 of Aquiluna sp. Taxonomy (GTDB): domain Bacteria; phylum Actinomycetota; class Actinomycetes; order Actinomycetales; family Microbacteriaceae; genus Aquiluna. The sequence continues at coordinate 55,402 of JAQWUU010000029.1, forward strand.
CAACGATGATTTCCACTGTCGTTCTGGTAATCCAGAACGGGGCGTTGAACCTCTTTGCGAGCCCCATCATCAGACCATCTCTTGGGCCTTTTCCGAAGCCACAAGAGATATAGAGACCAGTTGCGTAAGAGATGATGAGCAGGCCTGCGATGAAAAGCGCCAAATTCAGCCAATAGCTTTCGATTTCTGGCCACAGCGGCATGGTCAGGTCTGCAAATAATCCGACCAATATCGCGTTTAGTACTGACCCGATACCGGGTTTAACTTTGAGTGGTATCCAGAAAAGCATCACAATCAAGCTGACGGCGATTGTTGCCTGTCCAAAGGTGAGTGTTGACTGCAGTGAGAGGCCCTGAGCCAAAACGTCCCAGGGAGGAATTCCGATACCCGCGTGAACCATCATGCCTAGGCCAGTGCCGTAGATAGCCAGGCCAATAATTAGCTTGGCAAACCGGTAATAGAAATTAGACTTGAGCACCAGCACAGGTTAGTGCTACCGGAGGAGTGAAATTGGCTAATTCGAACTATTTCGACTCCACTAAGCCAAGGGCTTTTGCGCACCGAGGCTTTAGTCATGGACTCCCAGGTGTTGATGAAAATTCCCTTGAGGCTTTTCAAGCTGCGATCGACCAAGGCGCCGAATTTATAGAGACTGACACCCAAGCAAGCGGCGATGGTGTCGCGGTTATCTTTCACGACGATGACCTCCTAAGACTTTGTGGTCTCGCGGCCAAAGTTCACGAACTATCGATAACCGAATTGAAAATGCTTTCTCTTCCAAATGGATCGAGAATCCCAACGTTGGAAGAAGCCCTTCTGGCTTTTCCGGCCGTCAAGCTCAACATCGATGTGAAGTCCAAGGCAGCGATTATCCCAACCGCAAGGGCTATTGAAAACACAAATTCGCATTCGCGAGTCCTGGTTTCTAGCTTTTCAGATCGCCGCAGGCGCGCCACTCTGGGGCTGCTAAGCCAACGGGTTGCAACTTCTGGGTCTATGTCCACGGTCTTGCAAATCTGGCTTTCGCACAAATTATTGGGCGGATTGGGTCTTGTTTTTTTGACGAAGTCTATTGATGCGCTCCAGCTTCCTCGAAATTATGGACCATTAAATTTCGCCGATCGTAGCTTTATTGAGAGGCTCCAGAAGCTTGACACAGAGATTCATTTTTGGACGATAAACGATCCCCTAGAAATGACCGAGCTAATCCAGCTTGGTGCTGCGGGGATTGTGACAGATCGGATCGATTTTGCTTCCAACCTGTGATTGTTCTGTGAACCTCATCTGAAGCGGAATTGGGCTGAGGTTCTCGTGTTGTTCCTCGCACGGAGGTCACAATGTCTGAATCAATGCGCGGGATGCGTCTCGGCTCACAATCGCTAGAGAGCGACAAGGGGGTCGAGCTTTCGGCACGCCAGCTTGTCGAATTCAAGTGCCCGAAGGGTCACGACTTTACTCTTGCGTTCGCCGAAGGTGTTGAGCTCCCCTTGGTTTGGCAGTGCCAGCGCTGCCAGGCTTCCGCGCAAAGATTTGCTGATGGAGAATTGGTCACTGGAGAGGCTACTGAGGAAGACGCTCCTCGGACTCACTATGACATGGTCAAAGAAAGACGTTCCGAGCAAGAACTAGAAGATCTGCTGGAAGAAATGTTGGTGAGCATGCGAAAGCGCAGGGCTCAAGGGCACGTCAGCGCCTAATCCCCCACTTTGTGCATAGCCAAAATGCTTCTAGCACAATCTTCAACGTCATTTTGCTCGTGCCTTCAGCTCTTTCCACAAAGCTAATTGGAACCTCGATCACATCAAGCCCATTTTCGATTGAGAGTAAAGTCATTTCGACTTGAAAGCCGTAGCCTTGCGCTTGGACATTATTCAGATCTAGCATCGCTAGCCCTCTCACCGGGTAGACGCGATAGCCTGCAGTCATATCGAGAACTTTTGTTTGCAGCATTTTTCGAGCATAGAAATTACCAAGACGGGAAATAGCAACGCGATACCAGGGCCAATTTTGTACCTCTCCCCCTTCAACCCACCGTGATCCGATAACAACACAATCATCGTTTGCCATTGCTAAGAGGTCAGGAAGATGCTTGGGCTGGTGAGAGCCATCTGCGTCCATCTGAATCACATAGTCGTAGTTGTTTGTCTTTGCCCATTCGAAACCAGCCAGATAAGCCTTGCCAAGCCCGGCCTTAGATTCACGGTGTAACACTGAGACCCGAGAATCTTGTCGGCTGAGATTATTGGCGAGGTCCCCAGTGCCATCCGGACTGTTGTCGTCAATGATGAGCAAATCTATCCCACCGACCGTGTCCAGCACCTTTCTGACGGTTGCTTCGATGTTTTGACACTCGTTGAATGTGGGCATGAGGACGACAAACCTCATCTGTGTTTCTTTCTAAGATAAAAAATGGCCAACATCCCGAAGACAGCTATCGAGTTCACATAATCAAACCAGGGACCAATAATCATGGCTGGCGTAGTGCCACTGTAAAGCGGGACCTCTTCCACCATGGCTCCGGGTTCATACCAAACCAGTTCACTCAAGACTTCTCCGGTCGGAAGATAGATTGCAGACAGCCCAACCGTAGAGATATTCACGACCGACCTTCCGGTTTCAATAGCTCTAAGCTGGGCAATTCCTGCTTGCTGATAGGTCTCATCGGAGTAACCAAAATCTGCGTTGTTGGTCTGCGAGAGAATTACTTCGGCGCCTCCAGCGACCAAGTCACGAAGAATGCCGTCCTCCGCTATCTCGAAACAGATAAGAGTTCCAGCGACAAAGTCATCTTCGATTTCATAGATACCGTCCCTCACACCAAACGAGAACCCTTCGGGCACTAAGTCGATGAGGTCCGGTGCGAAAAGTCGCCAAAATTCTCGATTTGGAACAAATTCTGCGAAAGGAACCGGTTGCTTCTTGTCGTAGTAGTCGACCGCACCAATTTCGGGCCGCCAAAGCAAAGTTGAGTTGAAATTCTCACCTCCGCGACTCGTGATCGTTCCAAAGGAGAAAGGTGCACCAATACGGATGGCAATTTCATCAATCTTCTGGGCGGCAGCGACACTTCGAAGTGGGTCAACATCTGAGGAGTTTTCTGGCCAAACCAAAAGGTCTACCCGATCTGAAAGATCGGAGTCAAAAACAAGCTCAGTAGCATCCAAGTGGTTTTGAAGAATTGTTCCGCGGTCGAGGTTTGAAAACAGGCCGGCGTTTGCATTGCCCTGCACAGCAGCAATTACCTTGGTTGATGTTTCTATCGGGTTGTTCAAAAACATTGTGATTACGGGAACAAGCACAATGGCTCCAATAACAGCAAATGCCGGTACTCTTCGGATCGCATTGCGACCCTTTCGGTGAAGAAACCAGATCGCAAGTATCGAACCGATAAGCGCGAGCATGAAGGTGAGTAGCGAGAGGCCGCCAAAGAAGACCCACTGGTTCATAAAGCTCTCGGGTTGAGTCATGGCCAATCTCGACCAGGGAAACCCTCCGTAAGGAAAATTATTGGCTAAGTACTCTCTGGCCGTCCAGATCGAGGCTGCTGCCACAGCAAATAGCAGAAGAGCATTTTTCTTAGGTTTCCACTTTTTGTAGAGCCAAGCAGTTGCTCCCACAGCCAGAGCGAAAAAGAAGGATTGGAGAGTACTCAAGGCGATTAGCGGCACCGGACCCAAATAAAGAGAGATCCACTCGATGTGGGAGATGTAAAAAGCTTGGCTTGCAATAAAACCAACGAGCGCGGCACTCCAGAATCCAAGCCCGAGGCTCGCTAGCAGAATCACCGCGGGAATCAGCGGCGCAAGTATCCAAATGTTTTCCGTGGGAAACGCGTAAAGCGCAATGAGCCCACCGCCCGCGCCGAGCGGAATCCGCCAAAGTAGCTGTGGAATCTTCACGCCTCTACTCTAAGTTCTAGACGTAGTAGCTGTAAGCCACAATGCCTCTTTTGACCAAGTCCATGGCGCTATAGGCATTCTCTGCAAGCTCGGCATCGGCGCCTTGCGCCAGTTGGTCCAGGAGGTCAATAACCTGCTTGCTCCAACGAATAAAGTCACCAGCAACCAATCCCGAAAGCTTGAGTATGTCATCGAGTTTTGCTCCTGTTGCCCAGCGATATATTGGCCACGCCAACCCCAGATCAAGCGGGGATTCTTGGGTCAGATCAAATCTGTCTTGCATTTCAGAAAGCTCATCCTGAACAAGTTCAGTCCTTTCAAGAACCTCGCGGAAGTTACCCTTTGGCAGCTTCGGCTCGTAGTCTCCATCGTCCCTGCGATTCTCATAAACCAGAGCCGCTGCCATGGCTGCCAACGATGGCGCATCTAGTTGTTTCCAGACACCCTCATTTACGCACTGTGCAATTAGTAGGTCGCGCTCGCCGTAGATTTTGCCTAGCCTTCTGCCTGCGTCGGTGATTTCCAGGTCATCACCGTCTGGTTGAAGGTAACGAAGCTCTTCGAGCAAGCTGCAAATCCTGTTGAACACCTTTGCCACTTGATTCGTTCTGTTTTCGATCTGGTTTATGGTGGCGTCAATTTCCTGTCGTAGTTTTTGGTAGCGCTCCCCCCACCTAGCATGTGCTTCACGCTCGCTGCAGCCGTGGCAGTTATGTGACCTCAGGGTGCGCTTGAGATCAGCAATCTCCGACTCATGCTTCCTCATCGTCTTGGTTTGGCGAATGTCTTTGCCACCGCGGGAGCGCCACGAAGCCCCTTTTCGCTCTAGGTCTGAGATTCTGCGCCTCAGGCCTGAGTACTCTTTGAAGTCTCCAAGGTGGCACTGCATCGCCTCTTCATAGCCCTCCATCGAGGACTGTTTTTCCGATATCCCTTGGGCCAACCCAACGACCGAACGATCAGCCTGAAACTGCGCAAATGAGCGCTCCAATACCTTGCTCGCCCGTTGCGCGCCAAAAGCGTCAATAAGGTTTACGGCCATGTTGTAGGTGGGTCTGAATGAGCTGTTTAGCGGGTAGGTTCGCTTGGATGCAAGCCCAGCAACCATGTTGGGGTCAAGCTGTTGACCCCAAAGAATTACAGAGTGGCCCTCAGTGTCAATTCCGCGTCGGCCCGCTCTTCCGGTCAGCTGGGTGTACTCACCCGCGGTGACAGACACTCTTGCCTCGCCATTGAATTTGTCCAGTCTTTCCAGTACCACGGTCCGAGCGGGCATGTTGATTCCGAGCGCAAGGGTTTCGGTGGCAAATACCACTCGCACTAACTTGCGAAGGAATAGCTCCTCGACAACCTCCTTGAAGGCTGGCAGCATCCCAGCGTGATGGGCCGCATAACCACGTTCCAGGGAGCTCAGCCAATCGAAGTATCCGAGCGTGTCTAGGTCCTCATCAGCAATTGAGCTGCATCTAGCCTCTGCCAAGCGACGAATTTCAAGTGCTTCTTCCCTTGACGTGAGTCGAACGCCAGCTCGTCGACATGCTGCAACCGAAGCCTCACAACCAACCCTTGAAAAAATGAAGAAAATGGCCGGCAGTAAATCAGCTCTATCTAAAGCGTCTACAACTTCTGGCTTTTCAAGTCTTGGGAATCTGCGATCGTTGTGACCTCGGTAATTTGAGGACCCACGGGGTTTGGGTCCTCGGTGAGGTGCCCGTTGCCTAGCCTGATGTTTTTGCAGGAGTTCCGGGTTCACTCTCATTTGCTTGCTACCAGTTTCAAACAGCTCAAGAAACTCATCCCCAAAAAGGACGTGCTGATGCAATGGAACGGGCCTAATTTCAGAAACGATGATCTCAGTGTTGCCGCGGACTTCGGCTAGCCAGGCTCCAAACTCCTCAGCATTTGAGACTGTTGCGCTGAGTGACACTACTTTCACGTCTTTTGGCAGGTGAAGAATTACCTCTTCCCAGACTGCGCCCCTGAACCTGTCGGCTAGGTAATGAACCTCGTCCATCACAACAAAACCTAAATCCATCAAGGTCGTGCTGGTCGCATAGATCATGTTTCTAAGCACTTCAGTGGTCATGACCACTATCTCTGCCTCAGAGTTGTTGTTGGTGTCGCCTGTGAGCAACCCGACTCGATCTTTTCCGTAGCGAGCGGCAAGTTCAGCAAATTTCTGATTGCTTAGAGCTTTGATGGGTGTCGTATAAAACACCTTTTGGCCTTTTGCTAAGGCTAAATGAATTGCGAATTCACCAACCACTGTCTTGCCTGCACCGGTTGGAGCAGCCACCAAGACACCGGACCCTGCCTCCAGAGCTAAGCAGGCTTTTTCTTGGAAATCATCCAGGGGGAACCGAAGTTCGTGGGTGAACAGTTCAAATTCGGGGAATTTTGATTTGGATTTTGCCCGCTGATATTTATCGGCGGGGCTCAAATCATTCGACTTCGATGTCATCATCGACAAACTTCGCTAGCTTTCTAGCTCTGCGCTTGTCATTAAGGGTAGCTATACCGACAGCGGTGAAGAAAAGTGCCGTCAATGGGGCCATGAGAAGGAACATTGACATTGGCTCGGCGGTCGGAGTTGCAAGTGCCGACACCAGGGCGATGATTGTCAGGGCAACTCTCCATGATTTGAGAATTCCTTTACCAGTTACGAGTCCGGCGAAGTTCATGAGCACCAATACAACTGGCATTACAAAAGCCAAACCAAAAATAAGCAAGATTCGGATTGCGAACAAGACATACTCTGCTGCATTGATGACGTTGGAGCTTCCCTCTGGAGTGAAGCCAATCAGTACCACCACGAAGCCGGGAAGCGAAGTCCAAGCAAGACCCGTGCCGACAAGGAAAAGTGGCAGGGCTGAGAACACGAAACCAATCGCATAGCGACGTTCTCTAATTTTTAGGCCGGGAGAAACAAAGGCCCATAGGTTCCATAGCCAGACCGGTGCGGTCATGATCACACCGAGGAAAATTGAGATTTGAATTCTTAGGTCGAATGCTGAAACGACTGTGCCGAAGTTGACGATTGCTTCTATCCCACGGCTGCTCGTTACCTCCAAAAGAGGGGCTTGCAGGATTCTAAAGACTGGATCGAATAAGAACCAACCTATGACTGTGCCGACAATTATGAACCCGGCCGACCACGAGAGACGTTTTCTAAACTCTCTAAGGTGTGAAGACAGGCTCATTCGGCGCTCTGTGTTTTTGCGCCGGAGCATTAGTCTTTCTTTTTCTCACCCTCGCTAGGTGTCTCGGCGGTTACTTCCTCGGCCTTGGCCTCGGTAGCTTCACCGTTCTTGTTAATTTCCTTCTTGAAAATTCTCATTGATTGCGCAGCGCTCTTTGCCAAAGCTGGAAGCTTCGGTGCTCCCCATAGCAGAAGAACGATTGCAAGAATGATGATCCATTCCCAGCCTTGAAGCCTCATGGCTACCTCTTATCTATTTCAATCTCGCTGATTCGTTTGATTAGTCTACGCCTTCTTGCCTTGGCCTGTTCATCCTTCTGGCGTTGTCGTTTTCTCCTTGCGCGAAAAAGTTCCGGCAACTCCGAAGCCGTGCTCGGGGTGAGTTTTTCGGCGTCTAACGCTTCCGCGCTCTTGAAATCGTCAGTTAGGCCCTTTGCTTTTGATACCTCTTTAGCCAGGCGTTTGCCAGCGAGGGCTACACGGTAGAAGATCAAGCCAAGTATGTATAGCCCGGCCAAAGATGTCGCGAGAAGAACCCACCCCTCAATGCTCATTTAGTCCTCATTCTCCGCGATCGACTGGTCACCCAGGGCTTTTCTGGCAAATGCAGTGACAGCCTCCCTTGCCTCTGGGGGCCCTAAAACAAGCACCTCTCCCCCGTAGCGACAAACGTGCCTACCAAGCGCCTGTAGGTTACCGACTCGGATCTTGCCTGAACTGGAGCCGTCCGCTGCCTTCTTCACATCAAGGGCGGGGAAATTCCAAAATATTTCACTGGCTTCGCTGCTGGCTTGAATTTCTACGATGAGTTCGTCTGAAACTGCCCCAAACACTTCCACTGGAATGTCTGCAGCCAGCGCTTCTTCAGATATCGGCCCCCCGGTAGTTTTGGCCGAAATTATTCGATCGATGCGAAAGGAGCGGACCTCTAGATTCGTGTGACACCAACCACGCAGGTAGTGCCGCTTTCCAATAAATTCAACCCTGAGTGGGTCAATCGTTCGGACTGACTTGACTCCCAGCTGGTTTACGTATTCGGCGGAAATCTGCATCCTGCTATCGACTGACCGCTGTATCTCGAGCAGCACACTCTCACTTCCTACCGGTTGGTAGGAAGTAATCGGTGCGGATCCTGAGCCAATGATTTCCCTCACCTCTTTTAGGTCGGTATTTTCTAGAAACTGGGGCATGGCGGCAAGGTAGTCAAGGCCGGCTGCAAGCGCCGTCGTTTGGCGTTTGGATAAGAGAGGCGGTCGGTCAAGGCTTGATCGGGCTGTCGAGAAATCAACCTCACCTTCCGAGAGCAACTCTTCATCCACATAAAAGTGAGTCTCGTAGCGCCCAACGTCTTCGCTGTTTGCGATGGTAAGCACCGCCTTGGTGATTGTCTTTTCACTAAAGCCAAAGTGTCTTGCTAGCTCGCTGGTGAGCATTGGGCCATCTTTGAGGACCAGCCCAACAATGGATAGCGACAGGTTAAAAAGCCCCTCAGCGTCTATCTCTTGCTTAGGCATGACTCTCCAAGACTCGATTCAGCCCGTTTTCCACGCGAAGCCTAAGAGACAGGGGTTCTAAAACACTTATGTCAGCTCCGTACTCCATCAAGTCCTCTGCCAGAAGTGCCTCATCCATGAAGTGGATAACAACCTCTTGTTCTTCTTTAGCTCCAAAATGCCACCATGCCTCTGTTCCCTTGGTGACAATCAAGCGTGCGCGGTTATTGCTCACAAAGGTTACGAGCTCCTCTTCGACCAGATTGACCTCATCTTGCCGCGTGATCTTGCCATCAAGTTCACTAATTTCCACTTTGGAGATGATTCTTCTAAGCATGAAGTTCTTGATTTGGTCGACCTGCTTTGCCAGAAGGACCCACTGTCCTTCAATAAAGCGAAGCTTCAGCGGGGTTACTTCGCGGATTGACGTCGCACCATCGGGTTTGCGATAACTGAAGGTGACCAGCTTGCCGGCATCGATTGCATCAGCGAGCGGTGCAAAGCTGGCATGTCTAGCCAATAGCCGAGGAGTGACTAGAGACAACTCACGTGATGCCTCAACTAAGCCGAGCGATCTAAGCCGAATTAGACCTGATTGGGCGGGTTTGGCTAAGACCTGGCTGTTCCAGGCTTTTGCAGCGAGCTCCAGTAGCCTGAGGTGCTCACCGGTCAACTGAAAACCCGAAGGCCAAGCAAAGCTGTCCTTTGAAATGCGGTAGCGAGAAGTGTCTGTCTCCTCGAAGCTGCTGGATTCAATCACTTCTAGCTGGACACCCATCTCGCGAAGAGATTTCTTGTCTCGCTCAAACATCTTGTTCCTGGCAAAATCTGACTCTTGGTCGAGATACGAGGAAATAGAAGCGTAAATGTCATTCTTGCTCAGGCCTATGACGGGGGCAGCCATCAGGCAGCACGTGAGAGTGAACAGCCTTTCTGCAGGCCTCTGTTTGTTCACCTCAGCAGCCATAGCGGCTATTGCTTCCCTAGGACATCGATGACGAAAATCAAAGTAGATCCTGCGGGAATGCTTCCCTGCGCACTATCCCCGTAACCAAGCTCAGGTGGGATTACAGCAATCACCTGGGAGCCAATCGTTACCCCCTCCAGAGCCAATACGAAACCTTCAATGAGACCCTCGTTAGTAATCGGGAAAGTTGCAGGTGCTCCTCGCTCCCAAGAGCTGTCAAATTGCTCCCCCAGCCATGTCCAACCGGTGTAATGAAGAACGACGCTGTCCCCTAATACGATCGGCTGTCCGCCGCCTTCGATAAGGACGGCGCTCGCAAACTCAGTTGGTGCATCTGAAGAAGGAATCTGAATGCCAGGTTGCCCGTTGGGGGCCCTAATCACAGTCGGAAGCCCTGCCTTGGCTGGTTGCGATGATCCATTTGCCCTTGGCAGGTAGGCATCGATGATGTCGAATACAAAAACCACACCATCTCCAGCGCCAATTCCAAGCCCTCCAATCCCCAATGCACCATGGGCACTTTCTGCATCGAGCAGAACAGCGACTCTTGAGCCAACATTCACACCAGTCAGCGCCTTGCAGAAATTCGGAACTGCGCCCTCAACAAGATCCTGAGGTGCATAGTTTTCGGAAGTAAAATCTGACGCCTGCAATGAGTCACCGGTGGCGGCATTGAACCCCATGAAGTGAAGCAGCACTTGCTGGCCGCCGATTACCGCTCCCCCGTCACCGTCTATAACGATTGCGGTTTCCACTCCAGATCCAGAAAGCGGCACTGGAAACGTAACTTCTGGCTGTTGCCCGATGTCCCCGATTACAGAAATTTGGTCTGCTCCGGCACCTGATTCATAGCTCTCACACTGTTGATCAAGACCGACGCTCAGCTGGGCGTAGTCAAGCGGACCGGACTCTTCTGCCGCGCATCCTGCCAAAAGAAGTGTTGTGATGGATAAGACGGCTATTTTTTTCAAGTGTGTTCTCATTTCTAGGTATGTCTAATTCTGCCGTGGTTTGTCATTTTGGGTCACCTTGCGCACCGTTTTTCTCAGCTTCTTTTCACTGAGTGGACGCTGCCCCATCGCCTGAGGTAACCAGATGTCCAAGTCTTCGTCTGAGTGCTCCGTTTTTGTTCCACTTTTTGCCTTGAAGGTTGGGAGCACAGTATCCGGAGCTAGCCTTCTTGCCGACAGCAGGAATCCTGTGTGAGAAATCATGCGGTGTTCAGGCCTTACCGCCAGCCCGTCTAAGTGCCACGGCCTGACCATTGACTCCCAAGCCGAGGGTGAAGTGAAACCGCCGTGAGCACGAATTTCTTCAAAAGTTCGGCTCAGTTGAGTCACTGTGGCAACGTAAACAATGATTAGGCCACCCGGCTTCATCGCGGTTGCCACTTCATCAACGCATTCCCAGGGTGCGAGCATGTCTAGCACAACTCGGTCAACGGTTCCGGGTTTACATTTTTTTGCAAGTTCAACCTGGAGGTCGCCAATCACTATTTCCCAGTTCGTAGGCTCAATCCCCAAAAAGTTTGCGACGTTACCTTTTGCGATTTCGGCAAATTCTGATCGTCTTTCAAACGAGGTGAGAGATCCCGAAGGCCCTATCGCTCGAATCAGATAGCTGGAAAGAGCGCCGGATCCAACTCCAGCCTCGACGACGTTGGCCCCGGGGAAAATGTCCCCTTCAACAATGATCTGACCGGCATCCTTTGGGTAGATGATCGCTGCGCCACGGGGCATTGAGAGAACGTAGTCGCTCAGCAGCGGTTGCATCGCTAGGTACTGATCGCCATTGTGATTCTGAATGACTGAACCAGATGGCTTGCCAATGATGTCATCGTGAAGGATCTCGCCCTTATGCGAGCCAAATCTGGCTCCTTGCTCGAGGGTGATGGTATTCATGATGCCCTTGGGCCCGGTCAGCTGAACTCTTTGGCCAGCTTCGAATATTTCAGTCATGGATCCTTAGGGCTTCTAGGTTTTCGGCAGATACTTCGGTCAGAGAGCTAAGAATTTTTCTCTTTGGGCCCTGTGAGAGATTAATGATATTGGTTATCCCTATGGCGTGGCATCCGGCAGCCTCTGCGGAAGCCAACCCGGTAGGAGAGTCCTCAAGCGCGACGCATTGGTTTGCAGGAACCCCAAGTAGTTCAGCGGCTCTAAGGTAAGGCTCCGGGTGTGGCTTTCCATGCTTGACATCGTCACCGGCAACCACGATGTCAAATGCCTTGAAATCAATCTGTTCTGTAACTGCCAGAGCCATAGACCTCATCGACATCGTGACAAGTGCTGTTTTGACGCCAGCCTTTTTCAAATCGACTAGTAGTTCCAGAGCACCGGGCCTCCAGGGAAGCTTGGTTTTGAGCTGCTCTATCACCTCTCGGGTCAGTTGATCAATCACCTGCTGTGTTGACTTGTCTTTTATTCCAAAACGATCCTTGAGAAAATCGGATGCCTGGTAAAGATCATTACCGATCAACTGCTTACCATCCTCCTCACTCCAGCTACCGCCGTACTCTCTGGCTAATCTGGCTTCAGATAATAGCCAGTATGGTTCGGAGTCGATTAGGGTGCCATCCATGTCCCATAGGACGGCCATCGGGAACTTATTCGTGGGCATTTGCCCAGTCTAGTTCCCCAGTCAATTAGAGTTTGTTGGTACTAAAGGAGATCATTTGCTTACAGGTCGGATACTGATTGTTGCCTTCGAGGGCTGGAATGACGCTACCGAGGCGGCCAGCGGAGCGCTCAAGGCGCTCACGGAGCACATGTCGGCGGAGATTCTGGAGGCAGTTGACCCAGAGGATTATTACGATTTTCAGTTTTCTCGCCCGGTTGCCGAATTTGATGACAATGGACAGCGCTATTTAGCATGGCCGACAACAGAGTTGTTGCAAGCAAATTCCGAGGCAATAAAGAAGCAACCCGAGCTGAAGGACGTGTACTTGCTTTTGGGCACTGAACCATCCAGGAGATGGATCACTTTTGCCGCTGAGGTCCTCGAGATGGTTCAAGATCGTGAAATAGAGCATGTCGTCATGCTGGGTGCGATGTTGGCAGATGTCCCACACTCCAGACCGGTCCCATTTTTTAAGAGCTCGCAAAATCTAAAACTCCAGGCCACGCTTGGGGTTGGGGCTTCGAATTACGAAGGACCGGTCGGAATCTTGGCAGTCTTGGCCCAGGCTTTTGAGTCGGAAAACATCCCAGTGCTTTCGCTTTGGGCTTCGGTACCTCATTACGTTCACAACTCCTCCAACCCTAAAGCTGCACTGGGAATTTTGAACCAGCTGGAAATCCTAATTGGGTCCAGGTTCGCAACCAATGAACTTGCTGAACAGGCTGTCGAGTGGGAAAAGTCAATTGACGAAGTGGCCGAGGCAGACGATGAACTTGCCAGCTACATTGAGCAACTTGAAACCAGCCGGGATGCCCTTGACTCCGAAGAGGCATCGGGCGATTCATTGGCAAGAGAGTTAGAGAAATATCTAAAGAGCCGTCCAGATGCCCCAGAAGCCGGAAAGGCCTAGAGGGCACCGAAGCTAAGCGCAATCAGCAACGCGCTGCCCACTCCTACTCGCCAAATTACAAAAGGCAAGTATGAACCCCTTGCTAGGTACCGAAGTAACCACGCTATGACCGCGTAACCAACTATGAAGCTCACCAATGTGGCAGCAATAGTCGACGCGAGCAGGTCTGCCGGCAAGTCCTGATAGGACTTCAAGAACTGATAGGCACCAGAGCCCAACACGGCTGGAATGGCCAAGAGGAAACTATATCGAGCAGCGGCCTCGCGCGTGAAACCAAGCAGAAGCCCCACGGTTATTGATCCACCTGAACGAGATACTCCAGGAATGAGTGCCATGGCTTGGCCTAGTCCAAAGGCGATACCAGATTTCAGATCGAGCTCTCGAATTGTTTTTGTTTTTGGTCCGATGCGGTCCGCGAAGCCAAGAAGCAACCCAAAGACAATTAGTGCCACTGCGATGATCCAAAGTTGACGAAGCTCTACTTCGACAAAATCCTGGAAAACCAGGCCAAAAAACACAATTGGGATTGTTCCAGCAATTATTAGCCAACCCATTTTCGAGTCAGGCGCCTGAGATTTCCAGGGTTTGAGTGCATCGCTAAACCACGATTTCAATATCTGAACGATGGACTTGGCAAAATAAGTAACGACTGCGAGTTCTGTGCCTATTTGAATTGTCGCGATAAAAGCGGTCAGTTGAGCTTTATCAAGAGAGCCAAGGCCAAAAACCTCTTGGGCAATTTGAACATGGGCACTCGAAGAAATAGGCAGAAACTCAGTAATTCCTTGAATCAGCCCAAGAATTATGGCTTCAAGTGGGGTCATTCTTCTTCGGTTATTTCAAATGGCAAATACTCGTCGAATGATGCTGAAAGTGCTTCCTCGTAGCCTAGAAAGGCGTCTTCAACCTGAAAATAGGCCTGCTCAATTCCAGGATCTTCGCCTTCGCGTTTGGACAGTATCGCGTCCAGGTGTCGTTCAAGTGCTCCGATGAGTTTTTGAAGTGCTAACTGCGGCTCTGGATTCATTCTCCTAAGTTACCGCTATCTAGAGCTCAATCCAAGTAACCGGACTATTCGGCAGGCCTCGTTCGTGCTAGATTTGGACACTGTTGCCTCCGTAGCGAGGCAGCTACCACCTGTCCGGGTGGCGAAATGGCAGACGCGCTAGCTTGAGGGGCTAGTCCTCTTACGAGGGTAGGGGTTCAAGTCCCCTTCCGGACACAAGAAACTGAGTACAGGATTACACTAAGTCTGTGCAAACCCCCTTAGATCCAGTCGTTGAGTACGGCATTGACCGTGCCCGAGAGCTTTTGGGTGGCAAAAAAGTACTTGCAATCACCGGTGCTGGAGTGTCCACTGAAAGCGGAATCCCCGACTACAGAGGACAGGGCAGGGTTGTGAAACACCCGCTTACCTTTGACGAATTTCTGGCCTCAGCCAGCAACCAAGCTCGCTACTGGGCCCGAAGCTTTGCCGGTTGGAACCGTATAGCCACAGCTGAACCCAATACTGCTCATCGGGCATTGGCCGCCGCCGAACATTCTGGTCAGCTGTCAGATTTGATTACACAAAATGTCGATGGCTTGCATCAAAAAGCGGGATCTGAGAATGTGCTCGAACTTCACGGACGGCTGGATCGCGTGGTTTGCATCGATTGCAGTTCCGATATTTCTAGATTGGAAATGGATTCAAAAATTCAGCTGAGGAACCCAGGTCTGGTTAGACAACTCGAGGTCGAGTTCACCCCAGACGGTGACGCGGAAATTGAAATTCCTGCTGACTTCGCTACACCTGCCTGTCAGGACTGTGGTGGAAGGTATAAGCCGGACGTAGTTTTTTTTGGTGAGCAAATTCCTCTCGAACGAGTCAATTTGGCCAGAGCTCAAGTCCAAGCAGCCGAGGCGGTTTTGGTTGCCGGTAGTTCACTTTCTGTAAATTCTGGCCTACGTCTTGTCAAACAAGCCAAACAACAGGGTCTCCCGGTAGTAATCGTAAATTTGGGCGAGACAAAGGCGGATCAAATTACAGATGTAAAGATCAATGCCTCTGCCAGCGTGGTACTCGGGAGTCTCTACCTGTGACAAATACTGTTTTGGGCCTCTTCCGTCACGGTCAAACCGACTGGAATATTGATCTGAGATTGCAGGGCACAGCTGAAATCCCACTAAACGACTTCGGTATTGCGCAGGTTGCAGCAGCCAGTGAGGTTCTTGATATCGACAGTTGGGATGTTGTCCTAACCTCCCCACTTGGCAGAGCAAAGCAAACGGCTGAAATTTTGCTTCAAGGCTCTCCTGCAAAGCAACTGCAGATTGAACCAATGCTTATCGAGCGCTCATTTGGAATCGGTGAAGGCATGCTCTACTCCGAATGGCACGACACCTACGGGCAGCTCGAGGACATACCGGGGGCTGAATCGAACACTTCTGTTATTCAGCGTTCAAGAGACCTTTTGAGCCAATTATCGGCTCAGTACTCTGGAGCAAGGATCCTTGCTGTCTCTCACGGCGCGTTAATTCGCTACCTGTTATCTGAGGTCACAAGCGGTCAAGTGCCACCAAAGGGTGAACGTCTGCAAAATGCGTCGCTGCACATCTTGCGTCACGATGATGCTTGGAGCTTGGATGCTTGGGCTCCGAATCCCTTAGGGCAATCGGTTGAGGGCGTCCAGTAGTTTTCTGGAACTGCCTTGCCAGCTGTAATTGGCAGCCTGCCTAATTGCGTTTAGTGACTGCTGCTTCCAAACTTCTGGATCTTGCAATTCCAGCACCGATCGCCGGAATTCTTTCTCCTTGGTGGGGTCAAAATACAGAGCAGCATCTGAACCGACCTCGTGAAAGATTTCAATGTCACTTAGTATCACCGGGAGTCCCTGTGACATGGCTTCGATAATCGGTATGCCAAAGCCTTCGTCTTTCGAGGCGCTCACCAGTGCATGGGCTCTTCCGAGCCAGCTGGCGTAGTCAGCCGGGGTAACACCATTTTCAAATCGGATAGAACTTGAGTGCGTGGTCGCGAGTTCCTCGAAATGAGTCCGCCTGGCCGGTGAAATTCTAGACAAGAGCACGAGTGTGTGATCGGGAAGTAGTCCAACGGCCCTTATCAAGAATTCAACGTTTTTGTAATCTATGAAGCTTCCCATGTAAACCAGAAACCTCGAATCATTTCTCGCACCGCTTGGGACAGTGGGAGCAATGTCAGTAGCGTTCCCTATCACTTCTATCGGCCTTTTTGTAAGCCGTGCCGCCAACATTTGGCGTTTAGATGTCTCGGACACTGTAAGCACGAGGTCGGCACGATTCAATAAAAAGCGTTGCGGGCCATAGCTAAGGTGAAATAGCCACCAAATGGCCCGCACGGGCCAGGAAAAGGCCGATGGTGGGCGACGGTGGCGGTAGTAGATCAGGTCATGCAGCGTGACAGCCAACTTGAAGTTTCTACCAATCGAAGAAGTCGTTTGCATTGGGCTGACCAGGTACCTAATCCCCTGGTCCTTGAGCTTTCGAGCCAAGAAAAACTCTTTTAGTGACGTGGGTCCCGTTACCATCAAGGACTTCACTCCAGAAGGAAGTGACGCTTGCTGGGCTTGATTGCAGACAAGAACCGACAGTTGAACGGTTTTTGACAGCTCGCTAATAAGCCCCAGGCTGAAGTTGGTTATACCATCGGGGCTTGCAGGGTTAATGAACCTCGCATCGAACCAGAGCCCATTCATCTTTGCTCCAAGAAGGTAGTAATGGTGGCGGCTATTTCGCCGGGCTTCTCGTAGTGAGTGAGGTGACCAACCCCATTCAAAACTTCAAGAGTGGCGTCTTGAAGCGTTGCGCAGAATTCATGCTGCCGAGATATTGGCGCAACAGCATCTTTCTGGCCAGCAATTAGAAGAGTCGGCGACGTCAAGAACTCGCTGTAGTCAAAAACTGACCCAGAACTAGCCGCTTCAAAGCCCTCGGTCACACTTTTCACGCTGTGGAACCCAGAGAAAAACCTTGCGTGCTGGTCGTGTACGAAGCGTCTAGTATCAAGCGACCTTGACTTGGTCAAGCCGATGGACATTGACCTTGTGACGATCCCGGAACGCAGTAGCCAGGACCCAAAAAGCTTGTTCTTTCCGATGCGATAGTAACCCCTGGCCAATTTGTTCGGGATATCTTTACCGCTGCTTGACCTTGTCGAAATCGGATTAATGAGGCAGAGAAGCCGCTGATTCAATCCTTTTGACATGGCGTTAGAGACAACAAGAGACCCAAAACTGTGGCCCACCACGAGGTCGTAAGGCCCCGTGTCCTGATTGAATTTGACAAGCCAGCTTCCGTAAGAATCTAGGTCACTCGTTGGCAGTGGCCCGCTTTTTCCAAACCCTGGAAGATCCGGGCTCGTTATTTGATAATCAGGAAGCGCTCCGGCTAGGGCCTGGAGTCCATGATGATCGCCACGAAACCCATGGATGAACAGCACGCGTTTACTATCGCCAGAATACTTCCAGACGGCGGTGTCACCCACATCTTCTCTAAGTGCCCTTGATTGCGCTCTGACGAAGAGGGCTTTGGGTGAATCATTCAACACTGTCACTGCTCCAGTCTAGGTTGGTTCGAACGGGACTATCGTGTTACTCGAGGAGCTATTTTGTTAGATTTTGATTTTGAACCAGAAACGCCAGCCTGGTCTAAGCGTTTGGCCGCCTTCGACCTTGAGACCACTGGTCTGGACTTAAAAACAGCCCGAGTTGTTACCGCATGTGTTGTGGTAATTGACCAAGCGGGTGAACCCGAACAGTTGCACGAGTGGTTGATCAACCCGGGAATAGAAATCCCGGAACCTGCCGCAGCGGTGCACGGTGTCACGACTGAGATTGCAGTTCGCGACGGTGTTGAGCCCAGTGGGGCAATACGCGAGATTACTGAATTGCTAGAAAGACTCAGTATTGACATGCCACTGGTCGCGTTTAATGCACCTTATGACTTCACAATTCTTGCAAATGAAGCGATCAGGTATGGGCAGTCCCCAATTGAGCCAAAGCCAGTAGTGGATCCTTTAGTTCTTGACAAAAAGGCCGACCAGTATCGCAAAGGGAAAAGAAACCTTGGGGTCATGGCCCAGCACTACGGAGTTGAACTAACGGACGCGCACAACTCAACCGCTGATGCCATAGCCGCCGGCAGGATCGCACAAAAATTGGCTAAGAAATTTGCAGAATTAGATATGCCAATTGCAGAGCTTCACGACGCTCAGGCTAAATGGAGTGACGAACAAACCGAGGGGTTTGCAAAATACATGAAAACACAAAACCGCCCGGACTTCCAGGCGGTTTTGGGATGGCCGAAAAAGATTTAGCCGAAGTTCTTGTAACGCTCGTTGAATCGCTCCACACGTCCGGCGGAGTCCATGATGCGCTGCTTGCCAGTGTAGAAAGGGTGGCTCTCTGAGCTAATTTCGACATCGTAAACAGGGTAGGTGTTGCCGTCTTCCCATTCGATCGTCTTGTCGCTGGTGATAGTAGCTCGGGTCAGAAATGAAACGCCTGAGGCTAGGTCGCGAAATACGATCGGCTCGTAGCTTGGGTGAATTTCAGCCTGCATGATGTCCTTCTAAATTTTCTGGTGATGTTGCAAGTAGCAACAGCCCGTTATCCTAGCAAATTTTTGCGGTGTCGTCTAGGAGGCGCTGGCAGAATACCTTCCATTTTGGTGACTCAGGACCAGTGGAAATTTGAAGGCCTCGGAAATGCTGGCCGAGGTCAATGTCGCGCCAATTTCACCACGAGCCATAACTTTGCCATCCTGAAGAATTAGAGCATGTGTAAATCCCGCAGGGATTTCTTCCAGGTGATGCGTAACCATAACCATAGCCGGCGCCTCACTGGACTTGGCATAGCCGGAGAGCAGCTGAATTGTAAGCTCACGGGAGGCCAAATCTAAGCTTGCCACTGGCTCATCTAATAGCAGCAGTTCTGGGTCGGTCATAATCGACCTGGCTATCTGAACTCTCTTACGCTCTCCATCGCTCAGGGTCCCGAAAGCTCTGTTTTCAAAATCTGACAGTTCCCACTCCCCCAACACCCTGCGCGCCCTGCGCTCATCTATAGAGTCGTATGCCTCATCTCGTCGCCCAGTGACTCCATAGCTGGCAGTCATAACTGCGTTCAAGACTGATTCACTGTTTGAAATCTGAGCAGCTTGCGAGCTTGAGGCGAATCCGATTCGGGTGCGAAGTTCAAAAACGTTTACTGATCCAACTGACTGTCCGAGCAGAGTAGCGGTGCCGTGGTTTGGCTGAATTTGAGCAGCAGCCAATTTGAGCAAAGTGGTTTTACCTGCCCCATTTGCACCAAGAACCACCCATCGCTCGGAGGAGTCGGCCTGAAAGGTGAGCGAGTCAATAATGGTTTCGCCGCCGCGAACCACTGACACATTTTGAAGATTAATTACCTCTGACACGCGCCCAAGCCTAGCTGTCGAGAGCGTTCTGATAGACCTCTAGAGTGCGAGTCGCAATGCTTTTCCAGCTAAAGCTCTCAATTGCCCTGGTCCTACCGGCTTCTCCAAACTTTTTGAGATTCCCGGAAGAGAACGCATCAAGCATGGCGTTTGACCAGTCAGCTATAAAACTATCTGGGTTGATTGGAGTGCCGCTGCCATCCGTTACCTGATCAATCGGCACCAGCCAGCCTGTTTCATTTTCTAGAACCACTTCTGGTATGCCACCTGTGCGGGTGCCAATCACGGCTGTTCCACATGCCATTGCTTCAAGATTTACAATTCCAAGCGGTTCGTATATCGACGGGCAGGCAAACAGATCAGCGTTCGTTAGCAAGATTGCAAGACTTTTCTGATCGAGGTGTTCTGGAATCCAGATGACACCGGTTCTATTTTCAGCAAGTTCTGCAACCAAATTCTCGATTTCAAGTTTTAGTTCGTTGGTATCCGGAGCGCCGGCACACAGAATGATTTGAATGTCCTCCGGAAGCGATTTGGCAGCTTGTAAAAAGTACTTCAGCCCCTTCTGCCTTGTGATTCGCCCCACGAAGATAATGGAACGGCGATTCTTATCCACACCATGTTGCGCAAGCACTGAATCATCCTCGGTGGGACTCCAAAGATTCGAATCGATGCCGTTGTAGACAACCTCCACTTTGGCATGGTCGATTTCTGGGTAGCTTCTGAGGATGTCTTCCCGCATGCCGTTAGAAACTGCAATTATGCGACTTGCCTGAAGGTAGGCAGCCTTCTCGATAAACGAGGAGACGGCATATCCTCCGCCGAGTTGCTCCTTTTTCCATGGTCGCAACGGTTCAAGAGAATGGGCCGTGATTACGTGAGGAATGCCATGCAGCAGTGAAGCCATGTGTCCGGCAAAGTTTGCATACCAAGTGTGCGAGTGGACTAAATCACTACCCGATATGTTCGGCACGATTGAGAGGTCCGTGCCTAAAGTCTGGAGGGCTTGGTTTTCAGACTTCAATTCGCTTGGCGCGCTATATCCATGGGTGTTCGCCTCTAGGACTGGATCGCCGAATGCGTGGACATGAACCTCGATCGTCTCTCTGAGGTTGCGCACCAGTTCGTTGACGTGAACCCCTGCTCCACCGTAAATGTTTGGCGGGTACTCTTTTGTAACGAAATCTGCACGCATGTGAGAATCTTACTTTCCGATTACCCGTTACCAGCTAACATTTGGACATGGGACGGACACGCGTATTCGGAATGGTTCTGGCTGGTGGCGAGGGCAAAAGGCTTTTGCCACTGACTGCAGACCGGGCTAAACCAGCGGTCCCTTTCGCTGGTTCATACAGGCTGGTTGACTTCGCTCTATCTAACCTCATCAACTCGGGGCTTAGACGCATCGTTGTCCTGACGCAGTACAAATCCCACAGCATGGATCGGCACATATCTCAAACTTGGCGAATGTTGCCGCTACTTGGCGGCTACGTGACCTCTGTTCCTGCGCAGCAAAGACTGGGCAAGCGCTGGTTCACCGGCAGCGCAGATGCGATTCTCCAGAGTATGAACGCGTTGAGCGATGAAAAGCCTGATTATGTCGTTGTTGTTGGCGCTGATCACGTTTACCGTATGGACTTCGACCAGATGTTGCAGTCTCATATCGAGTCAGGCATGGAGGCAACCGTTGCGGCCATCAGGCAACCGGTAGCGCTTGCAAAACAGTTTGGAGTCATTGAGGTCGATACCAACTCTCCCACGAAAATTTCTCAATTCCGCGAAAAGCCATCGGACCCAAAAACTGTTCCCGGTGACGACACTCAAGCCCTAGTGTCAATGGGTAACTACATTTTCAATGCAGAGTCACTGATCGAAGCGATTGAGAGAGACGCTCTCGATGAGAACTCCACTCATGACATGGGTGGCGACATAATTCCATATTTTGTAGATCAGGGAACCGCAGGCGCCTACGACTTCACTTTCAACGAGATTCCCGGGGCATCGGCTAGGGACAAGTCATATTGGCGTGATGTCGGAACAATTGATTCTTACTACGACGCGCACATGGACCTAATCTCCACGATGCCTATTTTTAACCTTTATAACGACGAGTGGCCCGTCTACAACCAACAGATAAACATGGCTCCGGCCAAGTTCATTCACGACTCTGAAGGAAACCAGGGCAGAACTAATGACTCGATTGTCTCTTTGGGGGTTGTTGTTTCTGGGTCCGTGGTTGAAAGAAGCGTGCTTTCTCCCAATGTCAGGGTCTTTTCGCGCTCACTGGTTACTGATTCGGTAGTTCTAGACGGTGTTTCAATTGGTCGGGATTGCACAATTCGCCGCGCGATTTTAGACAAAGACGTTGTCGTCGCCGATGGTGCCAGCGTCGGGGTAAACCGTGAGCGGGATATTGAACGCGGGTTCACTGTTACGGACAGTGGCATAACGGTGGTAACCAAGGGGTTACTGGTCAAGCCTTGAGTAAGCACCTTGTAGTTTTTGATGTTGATTCCACGCTAATCGAAGAAGAAGCAATTGAGCTCCTGGCTGAGTTTTCTGGAACCCGCGAACAAGTGGCAGAGATAACGGCGCGAGCAATGGCTGGCGAAATTGACTTCGGCACTTCACTTGTGGAGCGAGTTTCCTTGTTAGAGGGCCTAAGTGAGTCGGTTCTAGCTGAAGTGGCGGCAAGCCTCACACCTACCAAAGGGGCCCAGGAGTTGATTTCACTTATTCATGAGACCGACGGCTACGCCGCAGCTGTCTCAGGAGGCTTCATACAGTTGCTGGGCCCACTGAAGAAGCAGTTGGGTCTGGACTTTGCGAAGGCCAACACTCTGGAGGTTGTCGACGGCAAGCTAACTGGAAAAATAACCGGAGAACTTGTTGACTCCACCGTAAAGGCTGAAACACTCCTGGCTCTTGTTCACAAGCTAGAAATTGAAAACCAAAGAACTATCGCCATCGGCGATGGTGCGAACGATCTGACAATGATGAAGGTCGCTGGACTATCAATCGCTTTTTGCGCCAAACAGATTGTTAGGGATCAAGCCGACGTTGTGCTTGATGTTAGAGATCTATCTTTGGTCGCTGCTTTTTTACCTAATGGCTAGGCACCTGTTGAGTGCAGTCCACCGTCAACGTGAACCATTTCTCCGGTAGTAGCAGGGAACCAGTCACTCAATAGTGCTACAAGGCCTTTGGCAGCAGCTTCGGTGTCAGTGAGATCCCAGCCCAAAGGAGCGCGGTCAGTCCAAAGTTCTTCCATGGTTGCAAAGCCGGGAATCCCCTTGGCTGCGGTAGTTCTAAGTGGCCCCGCAGAAATCAAATTGACTCTGATCCCTTTTGGTCCAAGGTATTTTGCTAGGTAGCGAGCTGTGGATTCGAAAGCGGCTTTAGCGACCCCCATCCAGTCGTAGACAGGCCATGAAACCGTGGCATCAAATGTCAGGCCAACCACAGAGCTAGGGCTATTCAGCACTGGAAGGCAGGCCGTGGTGATTGCTTTCAAAGAATATGCCGACACTTCGACTGCAGTTGAAACATCGGACCACTCGGTTTCCAGAAAGTTGCCACCCAGAGCTGTTTGAGGAGCGAAGGCGATCGCGTGCACAATGCCGTCAATATTTCCAATTTCAGATTTGAGCGTGGCCGCGAGGTTGCTCAGATCTTCTTGATTTGTGGCATCAAGTTCAATGACCTTGACCGGCTTTGGAAGGCGTCCGGCGATCTTGGTCGTAATTGGTAGCATTCTTCCAAAAGAACTGAGAATCACCTCTGCGCCCTGCTCTTGGGCAAGCCGAGCTGCACTATAGGCAATAGAGGCCTCTGTTAGTACTCCGGTGATTAGTATTTTCTTGCCTTCAAGAATTCCCAAGATTGCTCCTTTTTACGATTTCTGCCTAACGCTACTACCTAGTGACC
Source organism: Aquiluna sp. (assembly GCA_029241985.1). Taxonomy (GTDB): domain Bacteria; phylum Actinomycetota; class Actinomycetes; order Actinomycetales; family Microbacteriaceae; genus Aquiluna. The sequence continues at coordinate 78,854 of JAQWUU010000029.1, forward strand.
CATTCCAAGTCCACCGTCGACGGGAATAACCGCTCCGGAGATGTACCCCGCGTCATCTGACGCCATAAATTTCACGACCTTTGCCACTTCTTCGGGGCTCGCGAAACGTCCAGCTGGAATCCTAGCGCGGTATGAATCGGCCAGTTCAGGCGTCAGTTCTGCAGTCATATCAGTGTCAATAAAGCCCGGAGCAATCACGTTCGCTGTGATGTTTTTTCCACCAATCTCGCGAGTGATTGATCGTGCCATGCCGACAAGGGCTGATTTAGTTGCCGAGTAGTTGACTTGACCGGCACTACCCAATAGACCAACAACGCTGCCAATCAATATGATTCGGCCAAACTTCTGTTTAAGCATCCCCCTGGTGACGCGCTTAATTACACGGAAAACACCGTTGAGGTTTGTGTTCACAACAGTTTCAAATTCCTCATCGGTCATCCGAAGTAACAGGGTGTCCTTAGTGATGCCAGCATTGGCAACAAGAATCTCAATCGGCCCCAGTTTGCTCTCGACTTCGGAAAGCGCCAGATCTAACGAAGCTGAATCTGTGACGTCTGCTCTCACGGTTAGCGAGCCGGCGGGGCCTTCACCGCTCCTAGCGGTAACTGCAACCTTGTATCCTGACGCGATAAATTCCTGGGCGATTGCAAATCCAATACCGCGGTTACCGCCTGTGACAAGAACTGTTCTTGCTGTTTCCATTTTAGGTTTCTCCTCGCGGGAATAGCATTGGTGTAAATGGTCTTGAGTATCACAGTCTAGTTATTCGCTAACCACAGAAAGCGGCAACACTTGAGTAAGCGCCAGAGCGCCACTTCACTTTCACTAAGCCCCGATGAGGAGCGTCGTTCTCGCATGGTGAAGTACACCGTCGCCATGTCGGTCCGAATGGTTTGCATCGTCCTCGGCGTGTTCACTCAAGGGGTGTTCATGTGGATATTTTTTGCCCTTGCAATCTTTCTGCCCTATTTTGCGGTCGTTCTTGCAAATGCACAGGGTGCACCTAAAGAATCAAGCAGCAGGGCTATCGCACCGAAAATGACCATTAAGGCCGATCAGTTCAAATTTAATGACTAATTCAAAATGCTCTAGAGCTGGGTGCACACTGGACGCCCTGCACTTGATACATTGGCGAAACCCGAAAGTACACGCTCCGGACAGGACCAAAACTTGGGCTGCCTGCGAAGACCACAGGCTATATTTAGTTGAGTATTTGTCAGCTAGAAATTTCTACCTCAAGGATGAAAAGTTTGAGCCAAAGCACTCTTAGACGTTGGGGCCCATGGTTGGCGCTTGTCGTGCTTTTCTCGATTGCAACATCACTCTTGAGTTGGTGGCAATTCAATCGAAGAGCTGAGAGGGTCGAGAAAATCGATACCGTTATCGAAAACTACGACTCAGCCTTGGCTTCCTTAGACCAAGTTCCTTGGATTTTTTCTGAAAGCGGTGAGCCAGCTAATGAATGGCGGCCCGTGGAAATTTCAGGCACATACATCATCGAAGAGGCGGTCTTGGTCAGGAACCGGCCACTGAATGGACAGTCAGGATTTGTTCAATTGGTTCCGTTCAAGCTAGATGACGGTCAAGTGCTCATGGTTGAACGCGGTTGGCTTCCAACTGGACAAGAATTTACTGAACCGCAGTCGAACCCAATGCCATCAGCGGGTCCTCACAGCCTTATTGTGAGGTTGCGAGCATCTGAGGCTGACCTTCAGCGAGATCCTGTGCCTGGGCAGTTGGCCTCAATTCACCCTGAAAACCTTTCCGATGCTCTTATCGGTGCGGGCCCTTTGATTCTGGATTATTACGGTCGGTTGGCGGCTGAGAGTCCTGGCTATTCAGAAGCGCCAATGCCTATGCCTAAGCCATCACTAAACGAGGGCAACCACTTGTCTTATGCGTTCCAGTGGATCATCTTTGGCATCATGGCGTTTGTTGCCTTTGGCTGGGCCTTTAGGAACGAACGACGAATTCAAAAGGAACTACTAGGAGAGCGTGAACCTAGGAAGCCAAAAAATACTCAGGCGCTGCAGGACGCAGTGTTTGAAGACGCCAACCAGTAGACTGTCCTAGAAGTTCAAGAAAGGGTTTGAAACATGAGCATAACTACCGCACCTCTGGTTGACAGGTTCGTCTCCCGCACGCTGGTCAACAACATCTCGTTGGTCTTTGCCGGAGCACTTCTTACGGCTGTCGCTGCACAAATCCAGTTGCCAATGTGGCCAGTGCCGCTCACGCTCCAAACCTTTGTAGTTTTGTTGGTTGGCGCAACCCTCGGTGCTGGACGCGCATCAGCCTCACTGTCTCTTTACCTTGCTATGGGCGCAGCTGGAATTCCAGTGTTTGCTTCAGCAAAAACGCTTACGGGAGTTTTACCAACCGCTGGCTTCTTAGTTGGTTTTGTTTTTGCAGCGGCGCTAGTTGGCTTTCTTGCCTCCAAAGGATTTTCTAGGTCGCCGCTGAAAGTAGCTTTCAGCTTCGCTGCTGGTTCGGTTGTTATTTACGCGTTCGGCGTGGTCGGCCTCATGCTGGCACTCAATCTTTCTTTCGCACAGGCGCTGACTGCAGGAGTCGTCCCATTCTTAGTAGGCGACAGCATCAAGGCTGCAGCCGCTGCAGCACTACTTCCACTTGCCTGGAAGTACGTGAAGTAGAAAAGAAGATCAAAAAAAATAGACCCGAAACTCGGGTCTATTTTTTTTTAGATTGAAAAGCCGATTGCTCGCATCATCTCTTTACCATCGTCAGTGATGAGCTCTGGGCCCCACGGTGGCATCCAAATCCAGTTAATCCGAAAGGCATCAACTACCCCATCAAGTGCCTGGGCAGTCTGCTCCTCAATTACATCTGTCAGAGGGCAGCCCGCAGAGGTCAAAGTCATGTTTACCAAAAGGGCCCCATCTTCGGACTCCTGCAACCCGTAAACAAGACCCAGGTCAACGATATTGACTCCAATTTCAGGATCGATAATGTCCTTCATGGCCTCGATGATACGGTCGTACTGAGCCGGTTCCAGTTCCTTTACTTCACTCATGCGTCAGTCTTGATGTAGCGGTCGTATCCTTCAGCCTCTAGACGCTCGGCCAACTCTGGTCCACCTTGCTCAGCGATTTTTCCAGCGACGAAGACGTGAACGAAGTCTGGCTTTATGTACCGCAAAATACGCGTGTAGTGAGTAATCATTAGCACACCAAGGTCTGTGGTCTCCTTGGCGCGATTCACTCCCTCTGAGACAACCTTGAGTGCATCGACGTCGAGGCCGGAGTCGGTCTCGTCCAAAATGGCAATCTTTGGCTTTAGGAGTTCAAGCTGAAGAATCTCATGACGCTTTTTCTCGCCACCAGAGAATCCCTCATTTACATTTCTCTCGGTGAAGTCTGAATCCATTCTCAAATTGGTCATCGCCTTCTTCAAGTCTCCGACCCACTCACGTAGTTTCGGGGCTTCGCCATCAAGAGCAGTCTTGGCTGTTCTCAAGAAGTTTGAAACCGATACTCCCGGCACTTCTACCGGATACTGCATCGCCAAAAACAGGCCAGCTCGTGCTCGCTCATCAACGCTCATCTCCAGGACATTTTCACCGTCTAGCAGAATCTCACCGTCGGTGATTTCATACTTTGGGTGACCAGCAATGGAGTAGGCAAGAGTGGACTTTCCAGACCCGTTAGGACCCATTACTGCGTGGGTCTCCCCTGACTTGATTACCAGGTCGACTCCGCGGAGGATCTGCTTCTTACCTTGATCCGTGTCGACAGACACGTGCAGGTTCTTTATTTCTAGGGTTGCCATTATTTTCCTTTACGCTTCGTACTCAATAAAAACTTCGTCATTTTCCACTAGCACTTCGTATGTGCTAACCGCTTCGTATGCCGGAAGGCTGAGGGGCTCTCCGGAATTCAAGTCAAACTTCGCCCCGTGGGCCCAGCACTCAATGGTCTCCCCTTCGACAAAACCTTCGCTAAGCGAGATTTCACCATGGGAACACTTGTCATCCAGAGCTTTAAAACTGCCCTCGGCAGTCCTTACCAGCGCAATAGGGTGATTTTCGATGGTAACGCGCAAGGCGTTACCAGGCTTTATGTCATCGACGGCGCAAATACGAACGGCCATATCTACACCCCAACCTGTTCTAGCTCTTGCTCGATAGAGGCAATCAATCGATCCTCTACTTCAGCGATGCCAACTTTTTGAACTACCTCGTGCAGGAAGCCACGCACAACTAGACGTTTTGCTTCAGATTCACTGATTCCTCTTGCCATTAGATAGAAAAGCTGTTCGTCGTCAAACCTGCCGGAAGCACTTGCATGCCCTGCGCCTTCGATTTTGCCAGTCTCAATCTCAAGGTTTGGGACTGAGTCTGCTCTAGATCCATCTGTTAGTAGCAAGTTACGGTTGAGCTCATAGCTGTTAGTCCCGACAGCGGTTTCCCTAATCAAGACATCTCCGACCCAGACGGTGTGAGCGCCAGCACCCTGCAAGGCGCCTTTATAGGCAACATTGGAAACACAGTTTTCTGCTATGTGGTCGATGTAGGGGCGATGTTCGAAATAGTTGCTCGAGTCAGCCAGATACACGCCGAACATTTGTATGTCAGCACCGGGTGAGTCAAGAGCAGCTGAAGGCGTTACTCGGACCAAATCTCCTCCGAGTGAGACGACCACGTGCTTTAGGGCGGAATCTCTTCCAAGGCGAGTGAACTGAGTCGATACGTGGGCGGAGCCTTTGTCCCAGTCTTGAATCGAAACGAAATCGAGCTTGGCTCCTGCACCCAGGAGAATTTCGACATTCTCCGCCAGTGAACCCGTGCCAGCGTGATCTAGAACAATTGTCGCTTTCGAGTTAGCTCCGGCCTTCACAAACAGGTGGAATGCCCTTGCATCAAGCCCTTCGAGGCTCAGCGTCAAAGTTGTTGGGTTGGTCGTCTCCGAGTCCTCAGCCACCTCAACCAGCAAGGTCTTCGAAGCATTGGTCCATGCGATTGCTGAGATTCGGTCCTCTGGAAGTCCGGCAGACCCAACGGGTGCCGCTGAGCTATCAATCCATTGAGCAGTGACGCCAGGAGCTAGATCGATGGCTACCTCCGAAGCGGATACTTCGGACATAACTTCTGCGTCAAGGCCGTTCAGGCGCTCCATGGGTAAATATCGCCAGATTTCCTGACGGTTATTTATCTCTTGGAAATCCGAAGCGGAAGTCGAGCGAGGTCGCTCATTCCTGGTTTGAAGTGGAACCAGTCCGTGGGAGTGTGGTTCGATGCCGTGCTGTGCCATCTATCCAACAGCCCCTTCCATTTGCATTTCAATCAACTTATTTAGCTCCAGGGCGTATTCCATCGGCAATTCTTTCGCGATCGGCTCTATGAAGCCACGGACAATCATGGCCATGGCCTCATCCTCTTGCATTCCCCTCGACTGAAGGTAGAACAGTTGCTCGGCAGAGATCTGCGAAACGGTTGCTTCGTGTCCCATTGAGACATCATCCTCACGAATGTCATTCACCGGATACGTGTCAGATCTGGAGATGGTGTCAACCAGAAGAGCGTCACATCGGACAGTGTTGGCCGAGTGGTGCGCGCCCGGATTCACTCGAATTTCACCTCGGTACGAAGTTCTTCCGCCACCCCTGGCAATCGACTTTGAAACAATTGAGCTGGTCGTGTAGGGAGCGAGGTGAATCATTTTTGCTCCAGCGTCCTGGTGCTGACTTTCTCCAGCAAAGGCGACAGAAAGAGTTTCTCCGCGCGCCCTTTCGCCGGCAAGGATGACGCTTGGATACTTCATGGTTACCTTGGACCCAATGTTGCCATCGATCCACTCCATGGTCGCACCCTCGTAGGCAATAGCCCGCTTGGTCACAAGGTTATAAACGTTAGTGGACCAGTTCTGAATGGTTGTGTAGCGAACTCGTGCGTTCTTTTTCACAATAATTTCAACAACCGCAGAGTGCAGCGAATCAGACTGGTAAATCGGCGCTGTGCAGCCCTCGATGTAATGCACGTAGGAATCTTCGTCCGCAATGATCAGGGTTCTCTCGAACTGCCCCATGTTTTCGGTGTTGATTCTGAAATAGGCCTGCAGTGGTATTTCTACTTTTACGCCCTTTGGAACGTATACAAATGACCCACCCGACCAAACTGCCGTGTTGAGTGCTGCAAACTTATTGTCGCCGGCAGGAATAACTGTTCCGAAGTACTCCTGGAAGATTTCAGGGTGCTCCCTCAGGGCCGTGTCGGTGTCCAGGAAAATCACGCCCTGCGCTTCTAGGTCTTCTCGAATCTGGTGGTAAACAACCTCAGACTCGTACTGAGCCGCAACTCCGGCAACCAGCCGTTGACGCTCTGCATCAGGAATGCCCAGCCGCTCATAGGTGTTTCGAATGTCCTCAGGAAGGTCTTCCCAGCTTTGCGCCTGCTTCTCCGTGGAGCGTACAAAGTACTTGATGTTGTCAAAGTGAATTCCACTTAGGTCAGAGCCCCACGTCGGCATTGGCTTTTTCTGGAAATAGCCATAGCCCTTCATTCGACGCTCTAGCATCCATGCCGGTTCGTCTTTCAGACCCGAAATGTTCTTGACAACCTCATCGGAAATTCCACGCTTGGCAGTATCTCCAGCTGCAGACTTGTCTGACCAGCCGAACTCATAGTTTCCTAAGTCGTCCAGCTCTGGGCGATCAATGATTTTTTCTGACATTTTGGCCTTCCTGTTTCACTTCAGTACAACTGATTTTGCCGAACGGTATTCCAGCGAACTTTGTCGTGAGAAACTTGAATTGTGGTGCAGGCTAAGCCTAAGCCCCAACAGCATAATAAAACAGTAAGGGTTACCTAAGTAAAGGTGGAGATGAACGCGGTCAAGTCGCTCTGGTTCGGTAAAATCGTTGCACCTGCAAGACTTCGACTTTTTGTCTGGTTATCGCTTGTCACTCAGGTATTGATAGTGGTCACCGGAGGCGCGGTCAGGCTTACCGGTAGTGGACTTGGTTGCCCCACCTGGCCTAAGTGCACCGAAGACTCACTGGTCAGCACTGCTGAAATGGGCTTTCACGGCCTGATTGAATTTGGCAACAGAGTTTTAACAATTGTCTTGTTGATCGTCGCACTTTTGACCTTCATCGTAGTTGTGCGCAACGCGACCCCGACCAGAAAAATTGGCAAGCTATCAATCGGGTTTTTCTCAGGCGCAATCCTGCTCGTTGTTGGCCTTGTAGCAAATGAAATTCTTAGTTTGCTGGCTCTAACAGTTGGAATTTTTGCCGCCGCTTTTATCCTGATGCTTGGCTTTGGCGTGCTAATCGTCAAAACAGCAAGGACTGAATCTAGGCATGGGCTCGTGGTGCCCGCTTTTATTCTGGGCGTAGGAATCATTTTGCAGGCGGTGGTCGGTGGCATAACAGTGCTCACTGGCTTGAATTCTTGGATCGTTGGAGTGCATTTTGTGATTTCGATGGGCCTGATCGCAGTCGCATCGTTGCTGGTATGGCGAGCGTTGCCAAAGCCGGAATCTCAGATTTCAGCCATTACAGCTCAATTGGCATGGCCGATAAGCGTGTTTGGAACGCTCTCAATTCTTTTCGGTGTGGTTGTAACTGGCGCCGGCCCTCACGCAGGTGACGCCGAAACACCCAGAAACGGTTTAAATCTCGAAATTTGGCAACATTTCCACTCGTACCCTGGCTATATTTTGCTGGCCTTGATAGTCATTTCTGTAATCAGCCAGTCCAGAATTTCAGGTTTTCGACTGAGATTGCTCCCGATGAGGATTCTTTTGATTCTGCTCGCCGTAACAGTTTTGCAAGCTGTTGTTGGGATCGTTCAGGCAAGAACCGGAGTGCCAGCGTTGCTTGTCGGCTTCCACATGCTCGGAGCTGCAGTTCTAGCGTCTCTGCTTGCATTTCAGCAATTCAGTGGGAGAAAAATTAGCAGATGATAAGCATTTTCTGGTTCGGACGTGACCGTCGACTACAAGATAACGAAGCGCTGACATTTGCAGCCGAATCATCCCCTAGCTTGCTACCGGTATTTGTATATCCAGCGGACAGCATCGGCCTTTCGAGCCTTCGCGAGGCCTCAATAGCGGCCTCCGTAAAGGCCTTGTCAGAGTCTCTGCCATTGGGCCTACAGGTCATAACGGGTGACCCCGCCGTAGTTTTGAAAGAGCTTGCTAAAAAAAGCGGCGCGAGTCGAATCATTGCTACCCGAGCTTTCGACCCTGAGGGTGCCAAGCACCAGCATGAGCTTGCAGCTGCTCTTGCGGCTAGTGAAGTAGAGCTGTTGCTCATTGGGAGCAACTACCAGGTTATGCCAGGCCAGGTATTGAAAGACGATGGAACTCCGCTTCGTGTATACACGCCCTTTTATAAACGCTGGTTGAACTTTGGAGCCACAGAGCCTTTCCTACTAGACGTTGAAGGGGTCCAATGGTTGGCACCAGACGCTTCAATTCAGCACGACTTCCTTGGCTCTGTAAGTGCATCACTGCAAGCAGGAGAAAAGCACGCGCTGGAAACTTGGCGCAGGTTCAGGCAAGAGCGCATTTTTGACTATTCCGATAACCGCAATCGTCCAGACCTAAACGGCACTTCGAAGCTTTCGCATGCTCTCGCGCACGGAGAAATCCATCCCAGGACTTTGTTGGCGCAGCTGGGCAACTCCCCCGGCGAGGAGGTCTTCCGTAAGGAAATTGCATGGCGCGAATTTTACGCCGATGTGCTTTTCCATAATCCGCACACGGTCGACGAGTACTACGACAAGCGATTTGAACAGCTTCGATACGACGACCCAGAGAAATTCCCTGAAAAGCTAACCGCCTGGAAGACAGGCCAAACGGGCTATCCGATCGTAGATGCCGCTATGCGCCAGCTAGTTGAAACCGGATGGATGCACAACCGCGCTCGGATGATTGTTGCGAGCTTCCTAGTGAAAGATCTTCATTTTGAGTGGCAGGTTGGCGCAAGATTCTTCGAGCAGCACCTTACAGATTATGACCCGGCATCCAACTCTCACGGATGGCAGTGGACGGCTGGCTGTGGCACAGATGCATCGCCCTTTTATCGAGTCTTCAATCCAATATTGCAGGGTTCAAAGTTTGATCCAGCCGGGGAATATGTCAGGCGCTGGATACCCGAGCTTCGGCACCTCGAGGGAGCACGCGTGCACGAACCCTGGAACGACATAGCTGGATTCCAAAACGGATATCCACCTCCGATTATTGATCACTCTCAGGAACGAGATGAGGCGCTTGGCAGGCTAGAGGAGATCAAGCGCTAGATGTAAATCAGTGGATCAATGGCAATCGCCAGGAACAAAACTGTCAGATGTGTAATGGAAGCGTGGAAAAGCTTCATTGGGTTTTTAGGCACCTGAACCTTAGCTTCGCTATAGAGCCGGTGGGACTCCCAGGTAAACCAAATCCCGGCAAGTACAGCGGCGATTGAGTAAACCAAGCCCATGTTCGCCACGGGAATCAGCAGCAGTGTCGCAGCCAAGTAGGCGTAGGCGTAAAGAATAATTTGGCGCCCCACCTTTTCATTCTTCGCGACCACCGGAAGCATTGGCACGCCTGCCTCTTTGTATTCCTCGAGGTATCTCATGGAAAGAGGCCAGTAGTGCGGCGGAGTCCACAGGAAGATAATCAGAAAGAGCACCCATGCCGAAAGTGACAGTTCATTTGTCACTGCTGCCCAGCCGATTAGCGCAGGCATGGCTCCAGCAGCTCCACCCCAAACAATGTTTTGCGGCGTTCTTCTTTTGAGTCCGAGGGTGTAGACAATAACGTAGAAAAGGATTGCTATCAGTGACAGTACCGCGGCGAGTAAATTGATAAGCACTGCAAACCAGATAACCGAGGCAATCCCTATGCCCCATGCAAAAATGAGTGCCTCTTTGTGAGTCAGCTCTCCAGTAACTAGGGGTCGATTCTTTGTCCGGCCCATCACCTTGTCAATATCGCTGTCTATGTAGCAGTTGAAGGCGTTCGCGCTTCCAGCGCTCAATGCACCACCGAAAACCGTTGCAAGTATTAGCCAAATTGAAGGGAACCCGCGAGCTGCAAGAATCATGGCTGGAACGGTTGCGATAAGAAGTAGTTCGATGACTCGTGGCTTGGTGAGCAGAAAGTAGGCGCGGAGCTTTTTCAAAAAGCGCGCCGAAGACGTGATTTCTACTGTGGTCATTTGTTTCTAGTGTAATCGACTTTTAGAGGGCACTCAGGCTCTGTCGGTATAGACTCGATTTTCAATTGGACAGCAGTGTTGCTGGCGTAAATCTAGGGCGTAAGCACCTCAATCTAAGGAATGACATTTTGTTTGAATGGAATGAAATCGACGACCTCGCTGTGAAAACCTCAAAGGTTTTGGCTGCGGATGCTGTTGAGAAAGTCGGAAACGGCCATCCGGGCACTGCTATTAGCCTGGCGCCGGCGGCTTATCTGCTTTTCCAGAAGGCCATGAGACATGATCCAAGTGATGACAAGTGGATAGGCCGCGACCGATTCATATTGTCTGTAGGGCATTCGTCGTTAACTCTTTACAACCAGCTCTACCTGGGTGGTTTTGGCCTCGAATTGGATGACATCAAGAGCCTCAGGACCTGGGGGTCACTGACTCCTGGACACCCGGAGTATGCCCACACCAAGGGCGTGGAGATAACCACTGGACCGTTGGGGCAGGGCCTTGCCTCCGCGACCGGGTACGCCATGTCAACGCGCTTTGAGCGCGAGTTGTTTGACCCAGAGTCCACCCCTGGTGAATCCGTGTTCGATCACCATGTGTTTGTTATCGCCGGGGATGGGGATATGCAAGAGGGTGTCAGTGCCGAATCAGCATCTCTAGCCGGCCACTTGGGCCTCGGTAACTTAGTTGTCATATACGATTCGAACAAAATCTCCATTGAAGATGACACTGACATCAGCTTTTCCGAGGATGTATCAAAGAGGTACGAGGCATACGGCTGGCAAACCATAGAAGTTGACTGGACCAAGGGTTCATACACCGAGGACGTCGCCGAGCTGAATGCCGCGATAGATCTTGCCAAGAGCAACACTTCTCAGCCGACTCTGATCACGTTGAAAACGATAATCGGTTGGCCTAGCCCGACCAAGCAAAACACCGGGAAGATCCATGGTTCTAAGCTCGGCGATGAGGAGCTTGTGGGCCTGAAGGCGGCGCTCGGATTCGACCCTGCAAAGAATTTCGAAGTTTCCCCCGAGGTTATTGAACACACTCGGAAGTTAGTAAATCGTGGAGCGCTCCTGAGGGCCGAATGGGATCTACGTTTTCAGCAATGGAGAGACTCATACCCAGCTCAGGCCGAGTTGTTCGACAGAATTTCCAGCGGTGCCCTGCCTGTTGGTCTTGAAGCCGCTCTGCCAGTTTTCGCATCCGGTGACGAAATTGCAACTCGGGCGGCCTCAGGCAAGGTAATAAATGCCATCGCTGGTCACATGCCTGAGCTCTGGGGAGGTTCTGCTGATCTAGCAGAATCTAACAACACAACCATTGAGGGTGGCGGATCTTTTGTGCCGGAAAAGTGGCAGACAAGTGCGTGGACCCCTAAACCTGCTGGTCGCATCCTTCACTTTGGAATCCGCGAGCACGCCATGGGGGCAATCCTCAATGGAATAACACTCTCTGGAATCTCAAGAGTATTTGGCGGAACTTTCCTAGTTTTCTCCGACTACATGCGCCCGGCCGTAAGGTTGGCTGCCCTGATGGGAATAGCACCAATCTACGTCTGGACGCATGACTCAGTTGCCCTAGGAGAAGATGGCCCAACACACCAGCCAATCGAGCATCTCAATGCACTCAGGTCAATCCCAAACCTGGACATCGTTCGTCCTGCTGATGCTAATGAGACTGCTCAGGTTTGGCTTCAGGTTATTAAAAATACCGACCGCCCCGCGGGAATAGTACTTACCAGGCAAAATCTGCCAGTTCTTGACCGGTCCAATGGGTATGGCCAAGCCACCGAAGTTGCCAAGGGCGCTTATGTCTATGCCGAAGGATCTTCCAATCCTGAAGTAGTTCTCATCGCAACTGGAAGCGAAGTGCAATTTGCCGTTGCTGCAAGGCAGGAACTGGAAAGCCAAGGAATTGCAACTCGAGTAGTTTCCGCTCCTTGCCTGGAGTGGTTCGATTCACAGCCTGAAGAGTACAGAAATTCAGTGATTCCAAAATCTGTAAAAGCTAGAGTCTCGATTGAAGCTGGGCTTACAGCCGGATGGCACAAGTACATAGGTGACAGCGGAATAGCTATCGGAATCGATCACTTCGGCGCTTCTGCCGATTACAAGACACTATATTCCAAATTTGGAATAACAACCGAGGCTGTCGTTGCGGCAGCTAAACAGAGCCTTGGAGGCAAGTAAATGAATAAAAATCTAAAATCACTTACCGACGCTGGCGTCTCTATCTGGCTGGACGATTTGTCTAGAGAGCGAATCGAGAGCGGAAACCTTGAGGACCTAATTCAGAACTACTCGGTTCGTGGTGTGACGACAAATCCAACCATTTTTGCCGCAGCCCTAAAGGGAAGCTCCTACGGAGAGGCGATGGAGGTTGAACGTTCACTTGGAAGTTCTGCCGGCCAAGCAATTGCAAATGTTACCTCCGCGGATGTCGCGGCTGCATGCGACATCTTCAATGGTGTTTACTTCGAGTCACACGGAGTCGATGGAAGAGTTTCCATCGAGGTCGAGCCTGGATTGGCAAACGATGCTGCAGGAACAATTTCCCAGGCCCTAGAGCTTTACGCTCTGGTAAATCGTGAAAACGTAATGATAAAGATTCCTGCAACCATTCCTGGTCTCGAGGCTATAACGGCAGTAACCGCAGCTGGAATCTCAGTAAACGTGACGCTGATTTTCTCAATTGATCGTTACAGCCAGGTAATAGATGCATACCTTGAAGGTCTCAAGCAGGCACTTTCCGCAGGCAAGGACCTTTCGAAAATTCACTCGGTTGCTTCATTCTTTGTCTCACGGGTCGACACGGAAGTCGACGCCAGGTTGATTTCACTTGGAAAGCCTGACCTGAAAAGCAAGGCTGCGCTGGCAAACGCTCAGCTGGCCTATGAGTTGTTTTTGGCTAGGTTTCAAGGTTCAGCCTGGAATGAGCTTTCGGCGTCGGGGGCGAATCTTCAGCGTCCGCTTATGGCCTCTACTGGCGTGAAAGATCCCGCTCTTCCAGACACTCTCTATGTAACCGAATTGGTGTCAAAAAACATAGTGAACACTATGCCGGAAAAGACCATGATGGCTACGGCCGATCATGGAGTAATCCCCAGCGAGTCCGTAATTTCCTCATTCGAAACGGCTAAGCGGGTTCTTGCCGACATAGCGGCAGCGGGAGTAAACATGCAAGAGGTTACCGACTTGCTAGAAAAAGAAGGCGTAGAAAAGTTCATCGTTTCATGGGGCGAGCTTGTGGAAACTGTTGAGCAGTCGCTGAAGGGTTCAAACTGATGCAGGTTTCCGTCAAAACAGAACTTCAGGAACAGCTTTTGCCTGTAGTAGAAAAACTGGCTGCGGAGAAAATTGCCAGTCGCATTTTTGCCAAAGACGCAAGCTTATGGGGCTCGGCGGCTCAGTCTGAAGCGGCGATTCGTCTTGGCTGGGTGGAATCTGCAGCCACTTCAGTTGAACTTATACCTGAGATCCTGAAGCTGAGAGATTCTCTCGCAGCATCAGGTGTTGACCGAGTAGTTCTCTGTGGAATGGGCGGGTCCTCGCTTGCGCCAGAGGTTATCGCCAAAAATACCGGAAAAAACATAGTGATTCTTGATTCGACGGCACCGGATCAAGTGCTTTCTGCAATCAGAGAGCTGTCACGAACCGTCGTCGTTGTTTCCTCTAAGTCCGGCTCCACTGCAGAGACGGATAGTCAAAAGAGGGCTTTCGAAACAGCTTTTAGGGCTGCAGGAATAGACCCTGCAGACAGAATCGTGATCGTCACAGATCCTGGCTCTCCGCTGGATGTTGCCTCGAGAACTGCCGGCTACCGAGTATTCAATGCGGATCCGAATGTTGGTGGGCGCTACTCAGCACTGACCGCCTTTGGGTTGGTGCCTGCGGGTCTTGCAGGCTCCGACATCTCTTCGCTACTGGCAAACGCTAAAAATGCTGAGCCAGACTTGTCGGTGGATTCTGTCGAAAACCCGGCGTTTTGGTTGGCGGCCGTGTTGTCTGCGACCAGGAGTCAGACTGGAATGAAGGACAAATTTCTCATCGAGACCGATGATCTTCCAGGCTTCGGGGACTGGATCGAGCAGTTAGTAGCAGAGAGCACTGGAAAGGACCAGCACGGAGTGTTGCCCGTTGTCATTTCAAAGTCTGCGCCCGAGGCCAAGTTAGATCTCGATGACACATTGCAAATTGCATTCAACTCCAATCCGGCAACTCAGCATGATCTGAATTTCAGCGGGAAGTTGGGCGAGCTATTTTTGCTCTGGGAGTATGCCACTGCTATCAGTGGATACCTGATGGGAATCAATCCTTTTGATCAACCGGACGTGGAGTCCGCCAAGATCGCTGCGAGATCACTACTTGACTCTCCACAGGTGGGTAAAGAAGTCGATTTCGTTGATCGTGGGATGTCAGTCTCAGGCAATGGGTTGAAGATTATTGGCTCCACAGTCGAAGCGGCGGTAGAGCAACTCATGGCGCTGGCGGACGAAAAGAGCTTTTTTGCCGTGCAGGTCTACCTCAGCCGCCCAGAGTATCCACAATTTGAGTCGCTCAGAGATTTGCTTGCTGAAAGAACGGGCAGACCTGTCACTTTTGGTTGGGGGCCAAGGTTTCTGCACTCAACGGGTCAGTATCACAAGGGTGGCCCAAGACAGGGCATATACTTGCAGATTACTGGGGAACATGGAGTGGACTTAGATATTGAAGGCAGACCTTTCAGCTTTGGGGATCTAATCACGGCTCAGGCAGCTGGAGATGCTAATGTCCTAAGCGAAAACGGGTTGCCAGTGATATCTATTCACATGCCTGAACCACTGCAAAACCTTGCCTTTCTTGAAAAAGTGATCGCTTCGTGACCCAGAACCCCCTGAGAGACCCACGCGACGGGCGGCTCCACAAAATAGCTGGCCGGAGCGGGTTGATAATGTTCGGTGTCACCGGTGACTTAGCAGGAAAAAAGTTACTGCCTGCGATTTACGATTTAGCAAACCGGGGTCTCTTGCCTCCAGCATTCTCACTTGTCGGTTTTGCTAGACGGGACTGGAGCGAGCAGGACTTCAAAGATGTCGTCAAGGACTCCGTGAAGCAAAATGCTAGGACAGCTTGGTCGGAAGACGTCTGGAATCAGTTAGCTCTTGGAATTAGATTCGTGTCTGGAAGGCACGACGACAAGGACGCGTTTGCCAGGCTCAAGAAAACAGTGGATGAGTTGGACAAAGAGCGTGGAACATCGGGAAACCATGCGTTTTACCTGTCAATCCCTCCCAGAGATTTCCCTCTTGTTGTAAAGCAATTGTCTGAATCCGGACTAGCTGAAGCTAAACCCGGACAATTCCGTCGCATTGTTATTGAAAAGCCGTTCGGTTCCAACCTGGCAACCGCGGTGGAGCTAAACGAAGTAGTTGAACAAGTTTTCCCAGCGGATTCTGTATTTAGGATCGATCATTACCTCGGCAAGGAAACTGTCCAAAACATACTTGCACTGCGGTTCGCGAATCAACTTTTTGAACCACTTTGGAACAGTAATCACATTGACCATATCCAAATTTCTATGGCTGAGGACATCGGCATCGGTTCTAGGGCAGGGTTTTATGACGAGATAGGTGCGGCGCGTGACGTGATTCAAAATCACCTCTTGCAACTGCTAGCTCTGACTGCAATGGAGCAGCCACTTAGCTTTGACGCTGTGGATTTGCGTGCCGAGAAAGAAAAGGTGCTCGCTTCAGTCACTTTGCCGGAGGACCTAGCTCTGCACACATCGCGAGGTCAGTATGAGGGTGGCTGGCAGGGGGGAGAATCTGTTAAGGGATACCTCGACGAGGATGGCATGAATCCCGAGAGTAGATCTGAAACCTTTGCGGCAATGCGGCTAAATATAAATAATCGCAGATGGCAATCGGTCCCTTTTTACCTACGAGCCGGAAAAAGACTTGGGCGGCGCGTGACAGAAATTGCTGTGGTGTTCAAGAGGGCACCGCGCCAGATATTTGGAGAATCCCAAACTGGCCTGCTGGGGGAAAACGCTCTTGTAATCAGAGTGCAACCTAACGAGGGCGTCACCATAAGATTCGGCTCAAAAGTTCCGGGTCCAAGCATGCAAGTCCGAGACGTCACGATGGATTTTGGATACGGACACGCATTCACTGAGGACTCCCCCGAAGCGTACGAACGCCTAATCTTAGATGTTCTGTTGGGTGAGCCTCCATTGTTTCCAAGGCAAAAAGAAGTCGAACTATCTTGGAAGATACTTGATCCAATTGTTGACTTTTGGGCCAATAACGGTGCGCCTGAAAGCTATCCTCCAGGATCCTGGGGTCCCGAGTCGGCTCACAAAATGATGGCTGAAGACGGCAGAACCTGGAGGCGACCTTGATAGTAAACATGGAGCGAACCACCTCCTCAAAAATTGGTAAAAAACTGCAGGACCTGAGAGAAGACGGTGGAGTGGTCGCTCTTGGGCGAGTGCTCACCTTGATCATAGAAACCAACACAGATGAATTGGAATCAGCGGTTGCAGCTGCAAATGGGGCATCCAGGTTGCACCCAAGCCGAATCATTGTTTTGGTCAGTGACCTAAAGGAACAAAAAGATAAATCACGATTAGATGCAGAAATCCGCATAGGAGGCGACGCCGGTGCGTCAGAGGTGATCATCATTCGCGCCTTCGGCGAAGCTCACGGCAATACTGAGTCGATTGTCACTGGATTGCTACTTCCTGATGCTCCCGTCGTTACCTGGTGGCCATCGGAATGCCAGGCGAATCCAGTGGCAAACCCAATTGGAAAGATTGCCTCTCGAAGAATTACGGACTCAGGTAATCAAGCAGTTCCAAGGCAGTTTTTAGCCGAGTTGGCAAAGAACTACGAGCCCGGTGACGGAGACCTCGCTTGGACAAGACTCACACTGTGGAGGTCCCAACTTGCTGCGGCAATGGATGGATATCGTGATCGCGATGCCACCAGCGCAGAAGTCATCGGTGCTACCGAGTCACCGAGCACAATATTGCTGGTTTCCTGGTTGGCCATGACCTTGGGCGTGGAAGTCAAGGTGGTGCCTGATTTCCAGGGAGAAAGCGTTCAAGGAATCACAGGTGTGAGGATTCTCTTCGACACTGAAACTCTTTCAGTAATTCGATCGGGTGGTTCAGCGACTATCGTCCAATCGGGGCTTCCAGATAGTTCGATACTGCTGGCTAAACGCTCCGATCAGGATTGCCTAATTGAGGACATGAGATTCTTGGGAGAGGACATTATTTACGGTGAAGTCTTGGCCTTCGGGAAAAATTCATGACATCGCCCATGATTAAAGTCCATGCGGATTCAAATTCACTTCTAACCACCGCGGTTACAGACTTTCTGGAGTTAGTCGAGTCCGATTCGAAAAATCCAAACCAAATCTCTGTTGTGCTAACGGGAGGAAGTTTGGGAATTGGCTTTTTGGCCGAGCTTTCGGAACGTGAAGTTGACCTGTCGAACGTTAGCTTCATCTTCGGTGATGAGCGCTTCGTTGATTTAGATCATGCCGACAGAAATGAGCATCAGGGCATCGCAGCTTTTCCGGATCTGCTGAAATTTGACCTGCATCGGCATCCGAGCCCGACAGAGTCTCTTGAACAGGGCAAGAAGAGCCTCAATGGGGCCCTGGAGGCTAGCTACGGCCCTGTTCAGGCTAGCGGCGACGTATTTGACTTGGTGTTGTTAGGAGTGGGTCCCGACGGCCATGTGGCATCACTCTTCCCGGGTCATACTCAACAGGGAGATTGGGTCATTGCCGAGGACGCATCGCCTAAGCCCCCCGCTCAAAGACTTAGCCTGAGCTACGCAGCCCTTAACAGATCCAAGCGGGTCTGGTTTTTGGCAGCCGGCAACGCCAAAGCAAAGGTAGTTGGACAGGCGCTCAGTGGAGAAGGTGATCTTCCGCTATCAAAGGTGCATGGATCCGTGGAAACTATTTGGTACCTAGATAAGGACCTTAGCGACGCGCTTTAGCGGCTTCCGCAGCCCTTTGACGCTTATTCCTGATTGAATCAAGTGCTTCAGCCAAAATCTGCTCTGCCTCGTCATCAGTGCGTCGTTCTTTGACGTAGGCGAGGTGTGTCTTATAGGGCTCAATCTTCGCAACAACCGGAGGATTTTCCTTATCAGTGCCGGATGGAAGACCACAGTGTGGGCAGTCAATCTCGGTTGGAATGTCCTCTTCGTTAACGCTCGCGGCAAAAAGCGGGTGAGTCACGTGCCCGTTAGAGCAATAAAAACTTAGTGCGATTTTCTCGACCTGGTGGCCACGGTCTTGCTCGCCCATTGGGCCAGCGCCAACGCGCGCTCCTCTAATAGATGGTGAACCCGACATTATGCCCAGCCAAATCTAGTGAAAAGACCCAAGACAACGATTACTGTAACCCAGACAAGCCCTAGAACAATTGTGATTCTATTCAGGTTTCGTTCAGCGACACCGGAAGAATTCATCGAACTAGTGACACCGCCACCGAACATTTCAGCGACACCGCCACCCCTGCCCTTGTGGAGCAAAATCATGAGTATTAGCAACACACTGGTTATTGCAAGCAATACCAAAAGTGCAGTTTGTAGGGCGGCCATCAGTTTCCTCTTTTTCTTTGCAAGCGCTCGTAAATTATAGGACTATGTGCTTTTTGAAGCGCGATATTCCAGCAAACTCTTCCGCGTCCAAAGACGCTCCGCCTACTAGCACACCATCAACTTGGTCTGATTGCAAGAAACCAGCCACATTATTTGCCTTTACTGAACCCCCGTATAGGATCCGCGACTCCCCTGAGCTAGCTCCAAAGTTCTCAACCAGCGCTGTCCGAATTGCCGTTGCAACCTGAGCAGCCTCTTCGGCTGTAGCAACTTTGCCTGTCCCAATTGCCCAAACTGGCTCGTAAGCGATGACAAATTCTCCCAAAGACTCGTGACCACTTAGCGCTGCGACGGTTTGTGAGATAGGCACCGCCGACTGCCCTTGTGTTTCAAGTTCCTCAAGTGTCTCACCGACACAGATTATTGGAACAAGACCGTGCTTCCAGGCAGCCGCAACCTTGCTGCGAACAACCTCATCACCCTCGGCGTGATACTGCCTTCGCTCCGAGTGACCGACAAGTACATATTTGACATCCAATTTGGCTAAGAAGGCACCGGAAACTTCGCCAGTGTAGGCGCCTGATTCATGGGCCGAGATGTCCTGAGCGCCGAGCGCAAGACTGAATTTCTCTGCCTCAATCAGAGTCTGAGCACTTCGAAGATCAGTAAAAGGTGGAAAAACCGCAACCTCAACTTCTTCAAAGTCGTGCTTTGCATCATCCAGAGTCCACGACAATTTTTGTATCAGCGCGATGGCCTGAAGGTGATCTAAGTTCATCTTCCAGTTACCCGCTATCAGCGGTATGCGGTTAGTCATTCAGGACCTCCAGTCCAGGTAGAGTCTTTCCTTCAAGATATTCAAGACTTGCGCCACCACCGGTGGAAATGTGACCAAAGGCCTCATCAGCAAAGCCAAGGGCTCTGACTGCAGATGCCGAATCCCCGCCACCAACGACTGAGAGCCCTTCAACTTGCGTCAATGCCTGAGCAACTGCGCGGGTACCATTGGCAAAATTAGCGAATTCAAAAACGCCCATCGGGCCGTTCCAAAATACTGTCTTCGACTCTTGAATTTTGGATGCAAACACGGCACCGCTGTCCGGTCCAATGTCAAGCCCCATGACCTCTGGGCCAAGATTCGAAGAGGTGATTTGACCTACCGGGACTGTTTCGAATTCTGAATCGGCAGCAAAGCTCTTTGCTACGACAATGTCGCTAGGAAGTATTATTTCAACGCCCAGTTGTTCAGCTTGTGCAAGAAACCCCCTAACGGTCTCTACCTGATCTGTCTCCAAAAGGCTATTTCCAACTTCGTAGCCGAGTGCCTTTAGGACGGTGAACACCATCCCGCCACCTATTGCTAGGCGATCGACTTTTGGCAGCAGGTGCCCTATGACGGCTAGTTTGTCAGACACTTTTGACCCTCCGAGGACCACCGTGTAGGGGCGCTCGGGAGCAATCGTGAGGCGGTTCAGCACCTCGAGCTCAGCCTCAATCAGCGTTCCCGCATATGAAGGAAGTAGGTCTGCCAATTCAAAGACGCTGGCCTGTTTGCGATGCACAACTCCGAAGCCATCAGACACTACTAAGTCAGCGAGTGAGGCCAGTTGCTGAGCGAACTCAATCCGTTCTGACTCGTCATTTGATGTCTCTGAGGGGTTGAATCGCAAGTTTTCAAGCAGGGCTATGCCGCCGTCTTCAAGGAGCTTGGATGCGGCTTTTGCTTGGACACCTATGGTGTCGGTTGCAAAAATCACTGGTTGCCCAACTAGTTCCTCAAGGCGTTCTGCTACTGGGGCTAGAGAGAATTGCGTGTCAGATTCAGACTCAGGTCTTCCCAAATGGGAAATTATGAGAACTCTGGCACCGGCATCAACGAGAAGTTTGATTGTCGCAATAGAAGCGCGAATGCGACCGTCGTCTGTGATTCGTTTGCCATCTAGCGGAACATTTAGGTCGCAGCGCAGTAACACACGCTTTGACCTTAGGTCACCCGCATGGGAAAGTGTTCTGAGCATTAGAGCTTAGAAGCGACCAGCGCTGTTAGTTCTACCAAGCGGTTTGAATAGCCCCACTCGTTGTCGTACCAACTTGAGAGCTTTACTGTGTTGTCAATAACTCGAACTAGCCCAGCATCGAAGATCGAGCTGTGAGGATCTGAAACGATGTCACTCGAGACAATAGGGTCTTCCGTGTACATCAGGATGCCCTTTAGTTCACCTTCTGCAGCCTTTTTGTAAACGGCTTTGATTTCTTCTACGGTTGTCGTCTTTTCGGAAACCAGAGTTAGGTCAGTAATTGACCCGGTTGGGACTGGAACGCGAAGAGCGAAGCCATCGAGCTTGCCCTTCAGTTCCGGAAGAACTAATCCAATAGCCTTTGCCGCACCCGTGCTAGATGGAACTATGTTTATTGCCGCGGCACGAGCTCTTCTTAGGTCAGAGTGAGGTCCATCGTGCAAATTCTGGTCCGCGGTGTAAGCGTGAATTGTTGTCATCAATCCGTTCTTGATGCCGAAGTTGTCCAAGAACACCTTCGCTAGCGGAGCAAGACAGTTGGTGGTGCAGGAAGCGTTTGAGATGATGTGGTGTTTTGCTGGATCGTAAAGGTGTTCATTTACTCCGATAACAAAAGTTGCGTCCTCATCGGTGGCCGGAGCCGAGATGATGACCTTTTTTGCGCCAGCCTCAATGTGCTTTCCGGCATCACTTGCTTTGGTGAAAATTCCGGTTGACTCGATAACAATTTCTACTCCGAGGTCGCCCCATCCAAGCTTGCTCGGGTCCCTCTCTGCGAGCACCTTAATGGTTTTACCATTCACAACGATGTTGTCTCCATCAACAGACACAGCAGCGTCAAGTCTTCCGGTTATGGAGTCATACTTCAAAAGGTGGGCCAATGAGGCTGGGTCTGATAGGTCGTTTACTGCAACGATCTCTAGGTCAGAATTTTGAGCGAGGGCTGCACGCAGATAGTTTCTACCAATGCGTCCAAAACCATTAATACCGATGCGAGTCACGGGGCTACTCCAGAACTGTTAGTGAATAAAATATGCCCGAACGCCTTTGGGCGGACGTTCGTTAGCCTAGCAGCAGTGACGCGCTGTTCGCTTTGACTGAATCGAATCGTTTTGAAACGTCTTGCCAATTCACTATGTTCCAGAACGCCTTCACGTAGTCGGCTTTGACATTCACGTAGTCCAAGTAGAAGGCGTGTTCCCACATGTCGAGCATCAGAAGTGGGATCATGCCCATGGCCAGGTTTCCCTGCTGATCGTACAGCTGGCCGATAACTAATCGATTTCCCATGCTGTCCCAAGCCAGGTAAGCCCATCCTGAGCCTTGAATGCTCATCGCAGCGGCATTGAAGTGCTTCTGAAAAGCATCATACGAGCCGAAGTGCTCACTAATGGCAGCCAAGAGTTCACCTTCAGCCGATCCGCCGTCTGGGGACAGGTTCTTCCAAAAAATACTGTGATTTACGTGGCCACCAAGGTGAAACGCAAGGTCTTTTTGAAGTCTTGGGATGTTCACGAAGTTTTCAGTCGCTCTTGCCTCCGCCATAGCTTCAAGAGCCGCGTTGGCACCGGTTACGTAGGCCTGGTGGTGCTTTGAGTGGTGCAGCTCCATTATTCTCGCCGAAATGTGCGGTTCTAACGCTGAGTAGTCGTAACTGAGCTCTGGGAGTGAATAGGTCATGAAGTCCTTCTTTCTATCTATTGTCATCTACTGTCTGTGAAGCTTTATTCCTACTGGTAGTCGTTGATTGCTGATTCAGTGTCTGGAATACCTAGTTCAGCCGCTCGCTTATCGGCCGTAGCCAGGAGGCGCCTTATTCGGCCTGCCACTGCATCCTTCGTCATGGGAGGCACGGAAAGTCGACCAAGCTCATCCAGCGACGCGTCCTTGTGTTGAAGGCGCAGTTCCCCGGCATACTTCAAGTGCTCAGGCGCTCTTTCGCCAAGAATCTCTAATGCCCGTTGAACTCTCGCTCCAGCTGCGACTGCTGCCTGCGCGCTTCGACGAAGGTTCGCGTCGTCAAAGTTAGCCAATCTGCTCGCCGCGCCTTTGACCTCTCTCCGGCTGCGGAGCTCTTCCCATTTGGCTACTTGCTCTACGCAACCAATTTGGCGCAATAGCTCGGAAATTCCATCGCCGTCTCTAACAACAACTCGATATACATTTCGCACCTCACGGGCCTTGGCGCTGACTCCAAGCCTTCTAGCAACACCGACAAGCGCCATTGCGGACTCGTTTCCTGGAGCAATGACCTCAAGAGAGGTCGAGCGGCCCGGATCGGTCAGTGTTCCCTGCGCCATGAAGGCCCCCCGCCACACTGCTCTGGCCTCATCTAGCGTCGAGCTAATGAGAGTGGCCGGCAAACCTCGAACGGGCCGACCGCGGTTATCAATTAGCCCGGTTTGCCTGGCCAGCAGCTCTCCATCCTTAAGGACCCGGATTTGGTAGCCACTATTTTTTCTAAGGCCACCTGCCTGAACGACCGTAGCTTCCGATTGAATCCCGTACAGCTCTACGATTGCCCGTGCAAGCCTTCTGGCAAGGGTTGCTGAGTCAAGCTCGACTTCAATTGCAATTCGCCCTGAAATCAAGTGCAGGCCACCGCAGAATCTTAAAACCGTCGCCAATTCTGCTGCCCGTTCCAGGCCTGTCTTTACCGGCACTCTTGCGAGCTCTTCCTTAATGTCTTGAGTAAGCCCCATCATTACTCTCTACCTAGGTCCCGGTGTGAAACAGCGACCTGGATTTCTGAATCTTCAATTAGTAGCTCCGCCATCCTGTTTGTGAGCGCTACCGAACGATGCTTACCGCCGGTGCAACCGATTGCTATGGTTGCAAATCTCTTGTTCTCTCTTCTATACCCTTTTAGAACTGTTCTGATTGTCGTCACATAAGACTCCAGGAAGTCATCCACCCCGGGTTGTGACAGCACGTAATCGGACACTGGTTTGTCAGCTCCAGTCTTTTTACGCAGAGCCTCTTTCCAATGCGGGTTCGCAATAAAGCGAGCATCAGCCACCATGTCTGAATCGGCAGGCAACCCGTACTTGAAGCCAAAGCTCATCAGATTTAGTTTGAAGACCTTAGATTGGCCAACGAATGCCTCGGCGACTCTGTTAGTTAGTTGATGCACGTTGGAATCCGAGGTATCAAAAACTATGTCTGCTGCCTCACGAAGGCTAAGTAGTTGCTGTCGTTCGGCCTCGATGCCATCTAGCACTCTGCCGTCACCCTGGAGAGGGTGTGGTCTTCTGACGGACTCGAACCTTTTCACAAGTGCCTGATTGTTGGCCTCCAGGAACAGAATTCTGACATCTATCTCACTGGCTCTGAGCTGCTGGATGTGGCTCTGCAGGTCAGCAAAAAATTCTCCTCCGCGCACGTCGATCACGACAGCGACCCTGCTAAGCGACTGCTTGCTCATGGTGAACAGATCATTAATGGGGAGCAATAACTGCGGAGGAAGGTTGTCTATAACGTACCAACCCTGATCTTCGAGGGCGTTTCCGACGGTTGAACGGCCAGCACCCGACATGCCAGTGACCACCAGTAACTCTGGTCTATTCTCTGGTTCCATCAGCACTACCATCCAATCCCCCATTAGGTTACTGCTTCGGCGTGTCGCGCGTGTTTGATTTTAGTCTTTTAGGTGCTCAACCACGGTTTTTGCTAGTTTTTCGCCGAAGCCGGCCAGTTGGGAGATTTCTTCGACGCTGGCTAGACGAATCCTCTTTAGCGAACCAAATTTCCGGAGAAGTAATCGTGCCCGCTGCTCACCTAACCCTGGAATTTCAAGAAGCAGGGAGCCGATTGTTTTCGATCGCGACTTACGTTGGGCAGTGATTGCAAATCGATGAGCCTCGTCCCGTATTCGCTGCAGCAGGAATAACTCCTCCGAGGTTCTCGGAAGTATCAAGGGGTAATCAATTCCTGATACAAAAACCTCTTCGAGGCGTTTTGCCAATGAGATCACCGTGATTCCTGAGACGCCGGAATCATTCATCGCCCTGACTGCTGCGTTCAGTTGGGGTTGCCCGCCATCGATAACCAGTAAGCCAGGCCGATAGCTAAATCGCTCATGGTGTGTGTTGCCTTCATTTAGATACTTCAGACGGCGCATCAGCGTCTGATAAACAGACTCAGTGTCGTCTGCGGTTTCAAGGTTGAACTTTCGATACTGATCTTTTCTCGGCAGACCATCTTCAAAAACGACCATCGATCCAACCGTGTTAGTTCCTGAAAGATGCGAGATGTCGAAGCACTCTATGCGCAGCGGAGCGGTGTCCATGTTGAGCACTTCCTGAAGGCCAGCCAGTGCCCCTGCCCTGGCACTAAAGTCAGAAACACGTTTCAACTTGTAATTCTGCAAGGCGTGAGAAGCATTCTGCGATGCAGTGTCCAGCAGGGCAGCCTTGTCTCCTCTTTTTGGGGCAAACAGAGAGCAGGACTTCGTGCGTGTCTGAGTTAGCCATGCCTCTACTGCGGCTTTATCCGCTGGCATTTCGGTTAGATAGATTTCCTTTGGAATGTCTTGTGCCTCGGCTGCACCAGATTTTGAGTAGATATCTTGCAAGAGATATTCAAGTAACTCACCGTTACTCCGATCGAGTTCAAGGTCAACAACCAGCGCTCGGTTTCCACGAATTCTGCCACCCCGAACCATGAAAATGGACACTGCTGCGGTCAGCTCATCTCGCGCAAGACCAATTAGGTCTGCGTCAACCTGGTCATCAAGAACGATTGTTGATTTTTCTAGAACTCGCTCCAAGGCATTGATGTCATCTCGGTACCTCGCGGCGAGCTCGAAATTTTGATCGCTGCTAGCCACAGCCATCTTTTGACGAATTTCCGATACGTGGGAGTCGCTGCCTGACCCGATAAAGTCACCGAGTGATTTGGCGATTGATTTATGGTCCGAGTCAGAAACCCTTGAAACGCAGGGGGCTGAACATTTTCCTAGATCGGCAAGAAGGCAGGGCCTCCCTGTTCGCTTCGCTGTCTGAAAAATGCTTCCTGAACAGCTTCTTACAGGAAAAACCCTCAACAACGAATCTAAGGTGTCCCTAATTGCCCAGGACTGCGTGTACGGTCCGAAGTATTTCACGCCTTTCAAATCACGATTTCTGGTGATAAATGCTCTTGGCACTTTATCTCCCATGGAGATCGCTAGGTAAGGGTATGACTTGTCATCCCTAAACCTGACGTTGAACGGAGGTTGAAACTCCTTTATCCAAGTGAACTCCAGCTGCAGGGCTTCAAATTCAGTTCCCACAATGGTCCACTTCACGTCACTTGCACTGAGGACCATTCGCCTGGTGCGCTCATGCAGTGAGTTGAGTGGTCCAAAGTAGTTTGATAGCCTCGCCCGCAGGTTCTTGGCTTTCCCCACATAGAGAACCCGACCTTGATCATCCAAGAATCTGTATACGCCCGGCTCTCTCGGGATTTCTGATGTCGCAGGCCTAAAGCTAAGTTCCTGAGCCATCGCTACAAGATTTCTGCCAGGAATCTGCCCGTGTGACTCTTTGGAGATTTAGCAATCTTTTCAGGGGTCCCCTCGGCAACAACTAAGCCTCCCCCGGATCCCCCCTCCGGTCCCATGTCAATGACCCAGTCGGCGCACCTAATAACATCCAGGTTGTGCTCGATGACGATTGCTGTGTTGCCCTTGTCCACTAGGTTGTTGAGCACTTTTAGTAATTTACTCACGTCTTCAAAGTGAAGTCCAGTGGTCGGTTCGTCAAGGACATAAATTGTTTTGCCGGTGGAACGCCTCTGTAGCTCAGTCGCCAGCTTCACTCGCTGGGCTTCACCTCCAGAAAGAGTCGTGGCACTTTGTCCCAGGCGGACATATCCCAAGCCCACGTCGACCAAGGTATTTAGAAACCTTGCGATGGAACTAATCGGAGCAAAGAATTCTGCGGCATCACTGATCGGCATGTTCAATACGTCACCAATAGATTTACCCTTGTAATGAACCTGTAAGGTCTCGCGATTGTAGCGAGCACCTTTACAGTCTTCACACATGACGTAGACATCTGGCAAGAAGTTCATTTCGATCTTGATGGTTCCGTCTCCAGCGCAGTTTTCGCAGCGACCGCCCTTTACGTTAAAGGAGAAGCGGCCCTGCAGGTAACCTCGCACCTTAGCTTCTGGAGTGTCTGCGAACAGCTTTCGAATGTTGTCGAAGACACCTGTATATGTCGCGGGATTTGATCGGGGCGTGCGTCCAATTGGGGCTTGATCAACATGGACGACTTTGTCCAAAAGCTCGATGCCCTCAATCCGGGTGTGCTTTCCCGCAACAGACTTCGCCCGATTTAGCTTTTGAGCCAACACCTCATAAAGCACATCGTTCACCAAAG